>NEUQ01000006.1 GCA_002288445.1 Verrucomicrobiia bacterium Tous-C2TDCM
CCGAGGAAGGTCGCGTTGAACTTCTGCAGATCGCCAGAGAAGGACATGCCGGCTTTCTGCGCCAGCTTCACGACCGAGTCGATCCCGGCCTTCTGACCGATGCGCACGGTCGCGGCGTTCTTACCCTTGGCGAGGGCCACGCGCGAGGTGATGACGTTTTCGTAGACATTGTCGAGGGTTTCCACGCCCCACTCCCCGAGAATGCCGGTGGTGCCGCCGACCATCACCTGCCGCGTATCCATCGGTGTGTCATCAACGAGGGTCCCCGGGAAAAAACCTGCTTCAAAGGCCGCCGCGTAGACAAAGGGCATGAACGCGGTGCCGGTGGGGCGGCGCCCCTGCGAGACGCGGTCAAACATGCTGTCATTGAAGTCCCGCCCGCTCACCCGGGCGAGCACGGAACCCGTTTTGTTGTCGATCAGGAGGAGTGCCCCCTGCAGGTATTTCGGCGCGGGGAAGGTCTGATCGGGATGGGCCGACTCTTGGAAAGCCGCCTTCCTCACCTTGTATTGTTCGAGTGTCTCCTGCTTGAAGTCAGGGTGCTGCTCGATCTTGGCGAGCTGCTCGCGCAGGGCGGACTCGGCCCGCTCCTGGAGGCCACCGTCGATCGTGGTGTGGATTGAAAACCCTCCCTTCGAAACCGCCTCGTAGCCGAGCAGCTCGATCACTTCTTGACGAACCTTTTCATAAACGAAGGCGGATTTGCCCGTAATATTCATCTTTGCCGCGATCTCGACCTTGGACTTCTGGAGTCGGTCGCAGGCATCCCTGTCGATGTGGCCCTCGGCGGCCATTCGGGTGAGGACATGATCCCGCCACTTTTTCGAGGCTTCCGGAAAACTGCGCGGCGAGCGGTGGTAGGGGTTCGGAATCGTCGCCGCAAGGGTCGCAGCTTCGACGATGGAGAGGTGGGCGGGATCCTTGCCAAAATAGCCCTCGGACGCGGCGGCGATGCCGTAGTAACCCCCGCCGAAATAAATGCGATTGATGTAGAGCTCAAGGACGCGCTGCTTGCTCCCGATGCGTTTCTCGATGCGCTGCGCCAGGAAGATCTCGGTAAACTTCCGGCTCAAGGTGCGATCCTTCAACTCGAAGGTCTGGCGGGCGAGCTGCTGGGTGATGGTCGAGGCTCCCTGGTTGAAGCCCTTCGACCTCATGCTGTAATAGACGGCACGGAGGATGCCGATGTAGTCGACCCCATCGTGCTGGTAGAACCGGCTGTCCTCGGCAGCGAGGAGGGCGTTGATGAAATGCTGTGAGACATCATCGAGCGAGACCGGCCGGCGGTTTTGCACGAAGATCCGCCCGAGTTCACGATTGTTGCGGTCAAAGATGCGGCTCGCGACCTCCACTTCCTCGAGTTGCGAGAGGTCGAAAGATTGGGCGAGGTCGTAGCGCGGCTTCAGGTAAAAGAATGCGCCGGCGATCCCGACTACCGCGACCACGAGGCCGAGGAGGAAAACGAACCCGAAAATCTTCAGCCAGAAGACGAGCCGCCGCCGCTTTTGGGCCCGCTTCTTCTCGCGCTCTCCCACGGGGGGAAGACGGATCACGGGCTTGGAGGCGTGATTGCCACCTCTGTTACCGATCGCGTCAAAGTCGATGTCTTCGAAGTCCTGGGCCACGGAAGATACTGGAAACAAGGTTCGGACCGGGTAGGGTGCGGGACATGCGCATGACTCCGGGACACCCCTCCGGCCCCCAAGATACGCCCCTTTTCCATCTCGTCTTTCAAAGAATTTCAGAAAGTCCGGAAGGTTCGGTGCCCTTTTCCACTTGGATGGACCTGGCTCTTTACGACCCGGAATGGGGCTACTATTCGCGCCGCGGGGGCGATCCCGGGTTTCGGGAAGTGGGGCGAAAAGGGGATTTTTACACCAGTGTCTCGGTCGGGGACACGTTCGGTTTGCTCCTCGCCCACGAGATCTCCCGCGTCTGGGAAGTCGACTTCGGGCGGAGCCTGCCGTTTGTGCTCGTCGAGCAAGGCGGGCACGACGGACGCCTAGCCCGTGACATCCTCGCCGGTCTCCGGGAAATCGGCAGCCCCCTCCTCCGGGGCCTTGAATACCGTCTCGTCGAACCTCGTAGGGCTCTCCGAGGGTCGCTCGAAGCGAGTCTCGTCGGTGGCTCGGTGGAGCGTCTCCGCATCGTCGACTCCCTCGAGGCGGCCCGGGCACCGGTCGGGCTGTTCCTCTGCAACGAACTGCTCGACGCTTTCCCAGTGGACCTGCTCGTCTTCTCGAACGGTGGCTGGCACGAGCGCCGGGTCGGATGGGACGCGGTATCAGCCCGCCCCGTCTGGGTCGCGGGACGTCTTCGCCCGGAATATCGCGAATTCACCGAATCCCTCGGCAACGAGTTCCCTGAGGATTACGTCACCGAGATCTGCCCCGCCGTTGACGCCTGGATGAAAGAAGCTGCACAGCTCTTCGATCGCGGTCTTTGGTGGATCATCGACTACGGTCACGAACGTGCCGATTATTACCTGCCGCAGCGCTCCACCGGGACGCTGCGCTGCTATCGCGAGCACCGCGCCGGTGAAGATCCCTTCACCCATCCGGGAGAGCAGGATCTCACCGCCCACATCGATTTCACCCGCGTCGAGGAAGCGGCGCGGCGCGAGGGGCTCGCCCGGCGCCGCTTCACCGATCAACATCATTTTCTAATCAAAGCCGCCCGGCCTTGGCTGCTCTCACTCGAGGATCAGACACCCGATCCAGCGGCCGTGAAAAGGCTTCGGCAATTCCAGACCCTCACCCACCCCACGATGATGGGACAGCAGTTCAGGGTGATGGAACTGACCCGCCTTGGCGCGTGATCCCGCCGCCATTCGGAGCCCATTTTTCGTTGCTGCAGCCCGCGGGCCTGCTAGAGTCCCCGCACCTTGAACGCGACCTCTCTCCCCACCTCCGGCATGGGCACCACCCGCTGGCTCATCTGCATCATCGCCTCGATCGGCTTTGCCTTCGACATCTACGAGCTGCTGATGCTGCCGTTGATCATCAAGCCGGTCATCGCCTCGTTGAGCGCCCCTCTCGTCCAGGAACTCATTTCCGGCGGCATGGCGCCGGCCGAGGCGAACGCCCTCTGGGCTCCGGGTGGCGCGGAATATGTCAAATGGGCGCGGACCCTCTTCTTTGTGCCCGCCCTCGCCGGCGGGGTCTTCGGACTCCTTGGCGGCTATCTCACTGACAAACTAGGCCGCCGTCGCGTCCTCACCTTCTCGATCCTGCTCTACGCCTTTGCCGCCTTCGCTGCCGGGGCCTTTGCCGAGACCCTGCCACAGTTGCTTTTCTTCCGCTGTCTCGTCTTCATCGGAGTCTGCGTCGAGTTCGTCGCGGCGGTGGCCTGGCTCGCGGAGCTCTTCACCGAACCGAAACAGCGCGAGAAGGTCCTCGGATACACCCAGGCCTTCTCCTCAGTCGGTGGTCTCCTCGTCGCCCTCGCGAACTACTATGCGGCCACCTATGCGGGCAGCTTCCCCGAGATCCACGGAGGCCACGAAGCGTGGCGCTACACCCTGATCTCGGGCGTGATTCCGGCGATCCCGTTGATCCTCATTCGCCCTTTCCTTCCCGAATCGCCCTCGTGGGCCAAGAAAAAGGCCGAAGGGAAGCTTGGTCGCCCGAGCATCAAGGAACTCTTCAGCCCCCAACTCGTGCGCACCACGGTGGTGACCACCATGATCTTCGCCGCCAGCTACGGCATCGCCTTCGGGGCAATCCAGCAACTTCCCCAGATCCTCGCTTGGCCGAAAGGGCATGTCGAGGTGAAGGCCATCGCCGCGAAGGCCGAGACCGCCGCCAAAAATGCCGCGATCGAAGCCGCCAAAGCCAAGGGGGAGCCCGCCCCGGCTGAGGCAGTCCTCACCCGCATCGGCAAACAGGCCGCCGGCAACGCAAGCGACAAGGTGACTTCCACCGTCACGAAATGGCAGGAGATCGGCGGCCTCGTCGGCCGCGTCCTCTTCGCCATCCTCGCCGTCTACATCGTCAGCCGCCGTGCCATGCTGCGCCTCTTCCTTATTCCCGCGATGATCTTCGTTCCCGTCTTCTTCTTTTGGGTCGGTGGCTCCCTCGAGACCGAGGGCAGTCTCGCGATGGTCAAATGGGGCATCTTCCTCTGCGGCCTGCTCGTCGTCGCGCAGTTCAGTTTCTGGGGAAATTACATTCCGCTGGTTTTCCCGGTACACCTGCGGGGCACAGGCGAAAGTTTCGCCGCGAACATCGGGGGTCGTGTTTTCGGCACCGCCGCCGCCTTCATCACCCTCACCCTCTCGGCGGGACAATCGGTCACCGCCCTCGCCAAATACGGGGCCATCGTCGCCGGGATCTACGCGCTCATCGGCGTGATCCTCATCTTCTGGCTCCCCGAGCCGAAGGAAGAGGACCTCGAGCATTGATCCGCCGCGCGATCAGGCGGGTTTCGAGTGGCGCAGGTTTTCCATGAGCGCCTTCTGCCACTTGCTCTGGTGGGCAGTCGCCTTCGTTCAACGTCACGAACGGATAAGGCTCGAACCGAGACACGCGGCAATGCGTTTCGGTTCCATCTCGTAGAGGACGATCAGATAATCCTGTGGATGCTGCGCCACTATCTTCCAAGGAGCCATCGACCCGGTGGGAAAGTGACGTAGGTTGAAGGTGAGAATCAATGGGCACCCTTCTTTTACTGCGGCGGCAAGGACGTGCCGGTCGCCAGGATCATTGGTCATGGCGGGGAGAATCGACTCGTAACCAGTGACGATCGCTTCCGGAAAATTCAGACGGACTTCCCGCTGAAAAGAATCCGCCAGAGCCTCATCCCATCCCAGCTTGTGAATCTGTGTCCGGCGAACCTCGGAGAGGATCTCTTCGGACCAATGAGGCGAGAAAAGACGGGGCCGTTCCGCCAGCCGCAGAAGGAGATCGCAGACCCCGTAATTGACAAGCACGCAGGAGTCGATGATGACCTGATAGTCGGCCCTCATTCCTCCCCCACGTAGTCGGAGTCGTACTTTCCGGCAGCGATAACTTCGTCGGCAAGTCGGTCCATCGACTCACGACGGGACTTGTCCCGTTTCTTCTCATAGTCGAGGAGATCCTTGAAGGTCACACGCCGATGAGTGCCGACCCGATGAAACGGGATCTCCCCTTTTTCGAGGAGGTTCACGAAGAACTGCCGCGACATGCCCAGATAATTGGCAGCCGCCTGGGTCGTGAAGGCTTCATCTTCAGGCATCATGACGATGGCCTTGCGCTCGGACATCAACCTAACGATTCGGGAGAGATGGCCGAACAAGGCGTCCGGAATATGCGTGCGGTTCCCCTGACCATCGATCAAAGCCACGTGATCTGGCTTCGTGAAAAATCTGGCCAGTTCCGCGAGCTCGTCATCACAGTCGACCCTTTCGCTACGCTTCTTGATCCATCCTCTGCCTCCAGCCCCCAGCCCGCGCGAATCCGTGACTCGATCGCATCGTCGTTCCGGCGCAGAGTGCTGTCTCGTGACCGCCGACCGCCAGCCCCCGCTTTTCCCGTGCCTTCTCGCGGCCGCCATGGCGCTCCCCGCGGCGGAGGCGATGGCACAGGGGCAAACAAACCCGGGAGCGGATTCCTTCGGCCTCCCCAATCAGGTCACCGCCGATCACTTCGCGGCCCTGCGACAGCATTCCCCTTTTCTCCGCACCCTCGACCTCTCGAAATCCCTCATCATCACCGGCGTTGCCCGGATTGACACCGAGCCGGTCGCGACCCTCCTCGATCTGGAGACACGCAAGACCTCGGTGGTTTCCAGAAACGCGGTGAGCCCGGAAGGCTGGCAACTTGTCGAGATGAAGGGGAGTTTCTCGGACATCGAGACACTCACCGCCAAAATCAAGATGGCCGGCGGCAGCGAGATCTTTTCGATCCGCTACGAGAAGTCGCCGCCGCCCGTGAAAGTCGCCGCCGGGGCCACGGTCTCCACGAAGATCGGCAATGGAACGGCCGGAGGCGGCACCGATCCCCATGGCGGACCGGATCCCCGGGTCCTCACGCCCGACCAGATGAACGATGCCCGCAATGCCGCCCGCAACATCAAGGAAGGCTTCAAGGCCGACGGCTACGGCGACAACCAGACCATCCCGCCCGAGGTCGTCTCCAAAATTTCACGCCTCTCCGTCGAGCAGCGCGAAAGCATCAACGTGAAGATGTATGAATATCGCAACCGCGGCCTCGGCATGCCGGAGCGGCAGCAGATCTACAACCGCATGCTCGACGAAGCGGTGAGACAGCGCTGATCGCCTTCTTCAGCGCGAGCGGAAGATTCCGCTCGTGAGCGACTCGACCACGAGGGTGCGGAGCCCGAAGTTCTCCTTCTTCACCTGCTCGAGGATGTCCTCGATCTCGTATTCGTCGACGACCTCCATGAGGCGGCCGGTCGAGTAGGCGAGCAACTTTGCGACGAGGTGACGGGCAAAGAGGTCCTTGCGCTCTTCGGCGAGGATCTTCTTGAACTCGCGGAAGTCGCCGTAGGTCTCGCCCGAAGGAAATTCGCCCGAGGCATCGATCTTCGGCGAGGGACCATCCTTCTTCGACGCGGGATACTTCGTGCGCCAGCGTCCGATCGGATCAAAGATCTCGAGCCCGAAGCCGAGGGGATCGATCTTGCGATGGCATTCAGCACAGGTCTTGTCGGCGGCGTGTTTCGCGAGGCGCTCGCGGATCGTCGCGGCTCCGCTGACATCAGACTCGATCAGCGGCACGACGTCGGGCGGAGGCGGGGGCTGCACGCCGAGAAGGTTCTCCGAGACCCAGACACCCCGGGTCACGGGCGAGGTCTCGACTCCGTTCGCACTGACGGTCAGCACTCCGGCCATACCAAGGACGCCGCCGCGATGGCTCTCGGGTTTCAGACTGACTCGCTCGAACCCATCGGCGAGGCGGAGCTTGTCCTTCTCAGGCAGGTTGTAGAGGGCGGCGAGTTTCTTGTCGACGAAGGTGTAGTCGGAGTCGAGGAAGTCGGTAATCGGTCCGTTGTTTTCAAGAAGATGGCGAAAAAAGAGCCGGGCCTCGGTCTTCATTGAGCTCGGCAGATCCTCCGCGTAGTAGGACCGCGCCACCTGCCGCGGCGGCGGTTGGTTCCCGATCTCGCGCAGGTTCAGCCAGACGTCGAGGTAGGCCTCGACGAAGCCTTCGGAACGCGGGTCCTCCAGCATGCGTTCGATCTGCTCTCTCACTCCCTCGATTTTGGAGAGGCGACCGTCCCTGGCCGCGGCGAGGAGGGCTTCGTCGGGTGGTCCCGCCCAGAGCGCGTAGGAAAGACGCGCCGCGAGGTCGTAGGGATGGAGGAGCTTCTCATCTTCGGGCGTGATCTCACTGAGGTAGAAGAAGGCCGGGGAACAGAGAATGCGCTTGACCGTGTCAAGCGCGGCCTGCCGCGGCGTGGCTTTCTCTTCGATCCGCATGCGGTAGGTCTCTTCGATCCGTTTGCGATCCTTCTCATCGAGGGGACGACGGAAGGCTTTCTCGCCGAACGCGAAGAGCTGTTCGACGGCCTTGCCCTCGTCGAATCCGCCTTTTCCGAAGACCGCGATCTCCTCGCGCGTTCCGCCCTCTTCCTTCAACGGACCTTGGATCTTGATTTCGCCGATGCGGATGTGGGGCAGCTTGCCCTCCTTCAGGATGTGGGCCCGACCCACGCCCGAGTCGGAAACCTTGCCCTTGAACTCGTCCTTGTAACGTTTGTTGATCTCGAGGACGGAAGCACGCGACTCGTAGGGTCCGTTCGGGAAAATGAAACGCGGCGTCTGACCCGCCTCGAGCCAGACTTTGAACTTCAGCCAGGTGGGCTCTTGGTCAGGAACGATCGCCTCGGCGAGGAGCGGCTCGATCGCCTGGGGGTAGTGGATGTGACCTTTCGTGACATCGCCCGGCACCACGCCGATGCGGAAGGGTTCGGAGAAATCAATCCCGAAGATCTTCGGATCGTAGTGCGTGTCGCGATGCATCGCTTGAGCTTTCACCTCGATCTCGTAAAGACCCGAGACGGGCACGCCCGCGAGGAAGTCCTCGATGTGACCGTAGCCGCCCTGCCTGGTGTCCGTGTTCGGCTGTTCGTAGAGACAGAGAAACTGGTAATCGAGCGCCTCCTTGTGCGGGCCGCTCAGTTCCTCGTATTGCTTGAAGTTCTTCGTGAAGTGCCAGGTCTTTGGCTCCATCGCAGGTTTGCCGAGGCGGCTCTCGACGAGTCGGTTGGCCGACTGGAAATACTGGTCGAGGAGAAACCCGGAGGTGACGAGGGCATCGCCGATCGTGTCGAGGTGGTGGCTCGTCTTGTCCTTCGGGAAATCGGCGGTCAACCCAAGAGTGTCGACCCGCCGATCGAAGAGGGCCTCGAGGGTATTTTCATACTCGCGGTTCGAAAGACGCCGCATCACCGTGCGCGAACCGGTGCTCTCGAATTGCGAGCGCGCCTCCGCGATGCCGCCGCGCAAGGCCCGCAGCACGGCAAGACGCGCCTCGTCGGTGGGTTGATCGGCGTCCTTCGGCGGCATCTCGCGCAAGGTCACCTGATCGATGATCTCCTTCGCCGAGAGAAGATCGTGATGAGTCTTCAGCGGCAGATCAAGCGCCTCGAAATCACGCTCGCCTTTCTGCACCGAGGAGTCGTGGCACTCGAGGCAGTAGTTGCCGAGGAATTCGTTCACGACCTTGCGGCCGGCGTCATCGGCCCATCCGGCAATCCCAAAAAACAGGAAGACGGCAACCAATGGCAGCGACCCACCCACTCCCCACCGCGATTTCCCTGCCATGACCCGGTGCCGTCTCACGCAAAGGTGCTCGTGCTCGTGCCGAAGGCTTCGGTCTCGAGACCCATCTTCTGCGCGATGTCGAGGTAGAGATTGCAGAGCGGGATCTTTTTCGCTCCCTTTGTCTCGAGCTGCTTGAATTCGCCGTGACGGTAGCCACCACCCGCGAGGAGGATCGGCAGGTCCGTGTTGGTGTGAGAGTTGCCGTCGCCGATGCCGCTGCCGAAAAGGACCGCGGTCGAGTCGAGCAGGGTTTTGTCGCCGTCCTCGATCCCGGCGAGGCGAGTGAGAAATTTCCCGAAATGCTCGATCTGGTGGGTTTCGAGGGTGATGAGATGTTTGATCGCCTCCTCGTCCTTGCCGTGGTGCGAGAGACCGTGGTAGGACTTGTCGATGCCGAGATGCTGGGGCAAGTAGGTGCCTCCGATCTCGAGCGTGGCGACGCGGGTCGAGTCGGTCTGCAGGGCGAGCGCGATCAGCTCATAGAGCATCGGCAGATCCTCGACCGTGTTGCGGTTGGCCGGCTTGTCGAAGGGCGCCTTCGGCTTGGGCTCGTTCTCCCAGCGCTGGCGCATCTGGAGCCGTTTCTCGACATCGCGCACCGAGGTGAAATACTCGTCGAGCTTCTCCTTGTCTTCGCGGTTCACCTGCCTCGCGAGATCGTTCGCGTCTTCGAGGACGCTGTCGAGGATGGAACCGTGGAGTTTGTTCTCTCCCGCTCGGCTGGCACGGCGCTCGGGCGATTCCTCCACAAAGAGTTTTTCAAAGAGCTCGGCCGGCCCTGTGATCGGCGGCACCCGCACACCCGACTTCGTCCACGCGATCTGGCAGCCTCCGTGGATGCCGTCCTCGCAGCCCACCGTCAGCGAGGGGAAGCGCGTCTGCGTCCCGATTTCGTCGGCGATGAACTGGTCGATCGAGACATTGCCGTCGGGACGGTTCTGGGCCTCCGAATGGAGGACGCCGGAGAGGAAGGAATGCACCGCGAAGTGACCGCCCTTGACCCCATGATCCAGACCGCGGTAGATCGTCAGGTGTTCGCGGTTCGCGGCGAGTGGCTTGAGCAGCGTCGTCGACTCGTAGCCCTTGCCGATCGTTTCAGGGAAGAAGGACTTCTGCTGGAATCCGAGGAGGTTCCCCACCGCCACGAAGCGCCGGGCTCCCACACCCGCCCCCTTTGTCGCCGCTACCGGCCCGTTGGCGCGCAGCGAACCCGGCAGCAACGAGGGCAGGCCCGGCAGAGCGAGCGATGCATAGAAAGAGCGCAGCACGAAACGGCGACGATCGAGGCGTGTTGTCATGACCGGAGCCTCGCCGCAAATGTCCTCTCACGCAATCGCGAGCGATGGGGTCGGGCTGACGCGATCGAGTTTCCAAAAAGGCCGGTAGATCAGATCAACGGGAAAAGAGTCGGTGAAGGTCTGGGGCCGGACAACCTGATCCGCATTCGTGGAATCACGCTATCCGCTTTTTCCGGGGCTGCTCTCCGGTGGCAGGTCGGTTCGACCAAGGAGAATTCGGGAGGCAATGAACGGGGTTCAGCCATCGGTGAATCGGGTGAAATCCCCGCCTGACAAGAGGGACTCTTCGCGCCATCGTATCGGTCCCGGACGAAGAACGTCCGAAATCCTTTTCCATCCGCAGCCCGACCGACATGGCCGAAACCGAACCCGCGAGCCGAAAAATCTGGGAAAAATCCGCGTGGGCCGATGCGGCCTTCTTCCTCGAATACCTGAGGCCGCACTTCAAGGTCTTCATTCCCGCGATCCTCGTCCTCGCCCTGACCGGGGGCATGACGATCCTCTTCATCAAGGAACTCGCCGCCCTTGCCGGCAAGGGCATCGGTGGAGCGAGTGGTCCGGCTTGGATGGAAGAACTCAACCGCTCCGTCTGGTATCTGATCGCCATCGTCGGGACGCAGGCCTTCATCGCCTTCTGGCGCATTCTGCTGTTCGCCAAAGCCTCCGAGCGAGCCCTCGCCACACTGCGCACCGACACCTTCAGCCGCATCATCCGCCTCCCCATGGCAACGCTGAACCAACGGCGTATCGGCGAGCTCGCCTCTCGGCTGGCGAACGACGTCGAGGCGATGCGAGAGACGCTCGTCGTCACGATCCCGATGCTCATCCGGCATTCCGTGATGCTGTTGCTGTGCCTCGTCCTCATCCTCCAGATGTCGGTGAAGCTCTCACTCGTGATGATGGGGACGATCCCCGTGGTCATCGTCATGATCGCGATTTTCGGAACCCACATTCGCAAGCTGACCCGGCGAGCGCAGGATGATCTCGCCTCGTCGCAGGTGGTCGTGGAGGAAGGTCTCCAGAGCATCATCAGCGTGAAGGCCTTCCGCAACGAGGCTTTCGAGCTGAGCCGCTACCACAAGAATCTCGGTGAATTCCTCCGCACCACAATCCGCGCCGCGATCCCACGCGCCTCCTTCATCGCCTTCATCATTTTCGCCTTCAGCGTCGCCCTCATTCTCGTCACCTGGTATGCGATGCGCATGCTCAACGACGGCGCGATCGGCAAGGAAGAACTGACCCAGTTCGCCGGCCTCACCGGCATGCTCGCAGCATCGTTCATACAGTTCCCGGAGTTGATCACCCAGCTCCAGCGGGCCCTCGGCGCGACCGAGCGCGTTCGCGAGATCCTGCGCGATGGCATCGAGCCCGCCGACGAGGAGACCGCCCCACGCGAGCGTTTTCGCGGTGAGATCGAGATGCGCAGCGTCTCCTTTGCCTACCCGAATCGACCCGATACCGCAGTACTCCAAGACTTCAACCTCTCCGCCGGAGCCGGGCAGCGCATCGCCCTCGTCGGACCGAGCGGCTCAGGCAAGACGACGAGCATCTCCCTGCTCTTCCGCTTCTATGATCCCGATAAGGGAGAAATCCTCATCGACGGGAAAAACGTGCGGGATTTGTCGCTCACCACCTTGAGGCGGAACCTCGCCCTCGTGCCTCAGGAAGTCCTTCTCTTTGGAGGCAGTGTCAGGGAGAACATCGCCTATGGAAAACCCGGCGCGAGCGAGGAGGAGATCGTCGCCGCCGCGAAGCAGGCGAACGCGCACGATTTCATCACCGGCCTCGCCGAGGGCTACAACACCCTCGTCGGCGACCGCGGCGCCCAGCTCTCTGGTGGCCAGCGCCAGCGCATCGCGATCGCCCGCGCCATCCTCGCCGATCCCGCCATCCTCATCCTCGACGAGGCCACCAGCAGCCTCGACGCCGAGAGTGAGCGCCTCGTCCAGGAAGCCCTCGACAAGCTGATGGAGAACCGCACCAGCCTCATCATCGCCCACCGTCTCAGCACGGTGCGCCGCTGCGATCAGATCCTCGTGATGTCCGCCGGCTCGGTCCTCGAACGCGGAACCCACGAGGAGCTCATCGCCAAACCCGGCGGGCTTTACGGCTCGTTGGCAAAGCTGCAGTTGGAGTAGTCCGCCTCCTCAGCCGAGGATCCCGTTCAGCGTCGCGCTCGGCCGCATTGCGGCCTCGGCTTTCGCGTCATCCGGGTGGTAATACCCGCCGATGTCCACGGTCTGGCCCTGCACGGAGATGAGCTCTTCGACGATCTTCACCTCGTTCCCGGTCAGCGCCGCCGCGATGGGCGAAAACTCGGCTTTCAGCGCCGGATCCTCCTCCTGCGCAGCCAGCTGCTGGGCCCAGTAAAGCGCGAGGTAGAAGTGGCTGCCACGGTTGTCGATAGTTCCGAGCTTGCGGCCGGGAGAGCGATCGTGTTTCAGGAAATCGCCGGTGGCGGCATCGAGAGTCTTGCCGAGCAGCTTGGCGCGGGCGTTACCGGTGAACTCTCCGAGGTGCTCGAGGGAAACGGCGAGGGCAAGGAATTCGCCAAGGCTGTCCCAGCGCAGGTAATTCTCGGCAAGGAACTGCTGGACGTGCTTGGGCGCGGAGCCGCCCGCCCCAGTCTCGAAAAGGCCTCCGCCGCTCATGAGCGGGACGACGGAGAGCATCTTTGCGCTGGTGCCGAGCTCGAGGATGGGAAAAAGGTCGGTCAGGTAATCGCGAAGGACGTTCCCAGTGACAGAGATGGTGTCGTCGCCGCGGCGGATCCGGGAGAGGCTGTATTCGGTGGCCTCGACCGGGGAGAGAATCATGATCTCGAGTCCGTCAGTATCGTGTTCGCCGAGGTATTGGCCGACTTTCTTGATGAGCTCGGCATCGTGGGCGCGCTCTTCATCGAGCCAGAAAACGGCGGGGCTGCCGGTGGCGCGGGCACGAGTGACGGCGAGCTTCACCCAATCGCGGATCGGGGCATCCTTCGTCTGGCAGGCGCGCCAGATGTCGCCGGCGGAAACGCGGTGCTCGAGAAGGACCTTTCCGGAAGCGTCGACAACGCGGACGCTGCCCTCGGCGGGGATCTCGAAGGTCTTGTCGTGCGAGCCGTATTCCTCAGCCTTCTGGGCCATGAGACCGACATTGGGGACGGAGCCCATCGTGGCGGGGTCGAAGGCCCCGTGGGCCTTGCAGTCCTCGATGACGACCGTGTAGACGCCGGCGTAGCTGGAATCGGGAATGACGGCAAGGGTGTCCTGCTCTTTGCCATCCTGGTTCCACATCTTGCCGGAAGTGCGGATCATCGCGGGCATGGAAGCATCGACGATGACGTCGCTAGGGACGTGAAGATTGGTGATGCCGAGATCGGAATTGACCATGGCGAGGTCAGGGCCAGCGGCACGGCAGGCAACAACGTCAGCCTCGATCGCCGCTTTCTCGGCAGCGGGCAGATTCTCGATCTTGGCGACGAGGTCGCCGAAGCCGTTGCGGAAATCGACGCCGAGGCGGTCGAGGGTGACCCGGTGTTTTTCGATGAGATCTTTGAAATAGACCTCGACGGCGTGACCAAAAATGATCGGGTCGGAGACCTTCATCATCGTGGCCTTGAGATGGAGGGAGAGGAGGACGCCCTCGGCCTTGGCGGCGGCGACTTGCTCCTCAAGAAAAGCGACGAGGGCCTTTTTCCGCATCACCGTAGCGTCAAAGATCTCCCCGGCGTTCAGGGGGGTGGAGGCTTTCAGCACAGTGGTGGTGCCATCGCTGGCGACAAATTCGATCTTCACCTCGGTCGCCTCCTCGAGGGTGACGGATTTCTCGTTCGAAAAGAAATCATCTTCGCCCATGGTGGCGACCCGCGTCTTCGAGTCGGGCGACCATTGGCCCATGGAATGGGGATTGGCCCTCGCGTAATCCTTCACCGCCTTGGGGGCGCGGCGGTCGGAGTTGCCCTCGCGCAGGACCGGGTTGACGGCACTGCCTTTGACCCGGTCGTAGCGGGCCTTGATATCCTTAAGCTCGGGGGTCGACGCCTCCTCCGGGTAAGCCGGAAGCCCGTATCCCTGCGACTGCAGCTCAGCGATGGCTTCCATGAGTTGGGGCACGGACGCGGAAACGTTGGGGAGCTTGACGAGGTTCGCCTCGGGTGTGGTGGCGAGCTGGCCGAGCGAGGAGAGAAAGTCGGGGATGCGCTGTTCTTCCTTCAGAAATTCGGGAAAGAGGGCGAGAATGCGTCCGGCAAGGGAGATGTCGGGGGACTCGACCGCGATCCCCGACGACTTCGTGAAGGCCCTGACGATGGGCAGGAGGGAGTAGGTGGCGAGGGCAGGAGCTTCGTCAGTCTTCGTGTAGTGAATCGTAGGGACAGTGGACATGGTCGTGGCTGGGGTAAAGGGATCGCAAATCGCGACGGGAGCCGATAAACCCGTGGCGCGGGAAAATCAACCCGGGGTGAAGGGGCTGATGGCTCACCCGCCCGAGAGGAAAATGGCCCAACGTGATCGGACTGATGGGCGCACGCTTGGCTTCCATCGGAAGCGGCGCAACCGGTTTGGAGGATTCCAACCAGACTCACTGAGCTCTGCGACACGAGCGCGGAAACCGGGCGGAGATCGAAAAGCTACCGGTCCTCGAAGAGCCGGAAAGAGGCCGGCTCACCACGGCATGGAGCCTTTGAAATTTCTACGTTTTCCCGAGATATTCGTTGCTCTTGATAGTCATCAGGTTCATATTCAGAACCAAATCCCTATGTTCTGGATTTATGATAAAATTCAGAATTATTGTTTGTTTTTCTCTCCCGGACCATGGCCGCCAAAAAATCGAGCGATGCGACACGAAAATCCGCCACGCGGAAGCCGTCGACCGGGTCCGATCGCCAGTCCGTGCGGGAAGAGCGCGCGGCCCCGGACGGCCCCTACGCCTTTCACGAGGGCGTGGCGATCGTCCTCGCGGGCTTCTGCGCGATGTTCTTACTGGCGTTGATCTCCTATTCCTCAGCGGACCTTCCCTCTTGGGTCCCGTTCAGCAGCCAAGCGGGACAGAATGCCGCGGTGCAGAATTTCATCGGGCCGGTCGGAGCGGTGGTGGCCGGTTACACCTACTTTTTCCTCGGTGCCGCCGCGTATCTCGTGCCCGCCGTGCTTGGTTGGTGGGCCGTGCAGATCCTGACGGGCGCGCGCCCTTTCCACGGACGGAATCTGGCGTCCTTCGCCCTTCTCGTCGTCTCCGCATCCTGCCTCGTCGAGTATCAGCCTTGGTTCTTTCAAGACTGGGCGACGCGTCTGAACCTCCCGAAAAGCGCCGGAGGATTCGTCGGTTACGGATTCGGTTACAAGGTGGTCGAGCAACTCCTCGGCTCGGTAGGGTCGGTGATCGTGGCGTCTCTGATCTACGCAATCTCGATGATCGTCATCACGGGAATCCATCCCTTCCAATTCCTGCTCCTCCTGCGCGACGGATTGAAGGAAGCGTGGAGCCGACTCCTCGACCTCGGCCCCCTCATCGCCAGCATCCGCCTGCCCTCCTTCCTCCAACAACGCCCGGAGCCGGCCCCGACGTCGCGCGGACGCTCCCGCACCGGACGGATGGAGCGTGAGCGGTTCGAGCCGCTGAAGAAGGAACCAAAACCGTCCAAACCCGCCCCCGCGCCTCTCGACGCCTCGCAGCCCGACCTCTTCGAAGGAGAAAAGACCCCACCTCCGGAGCCGCAAATTCTCGACTCGACCCAGCGCGCCCGCAAAAAGCTCACCCCCGAGGAGGCGGCTGGATCGCTCTTTGATCGGGAGAAAAAGAAGGCGGGCTCCCTGCTCGCAGGCGGGCAGTTCCCTGATTACGAATTGCCGAGCCTTTCCATTCTCCAGTATGCCGACGACGAGGCAGCGACCCCGACCAATGAATCGGAATTGCTCGCCCAGCAGAACATGATCGTCACGACGCTCTCGACTTTTGGCGTCGAGGTCAAGCCCGGCAACATTACCCGAGGCCCGACGATCACGCGCTATGAACTCTACCCAACGCCCGGGCTGCGCGTGAACCGCATCACTGCGCTCGGCGCCGACCTCGCCCGTGCCACCAAGGCCGAGCGCATCAATATTCTCGCCCCCGTCCCGGGAAAGGACACCGTCGGCATCGAAATCGCGAACAACGAAAAGGTGCCGGTCGCCTTGCGAGAACTTTTCGAGGACGAGGCATTCCGCGACAGCAAGGCGAAGCTCCCCCTCGCCCTCGGCAAGGATGTCTATGGGCGCACCATCGTCGGCGACCTCGCCCGCATGCCGCACCTCCTCGTCGCCGGCGCCACCGGCAGCGGCAAAAGCGTCTGCATCAACAGCATCATCGCGAGCCTGCTCTACCGGTTCACTCCGGACGAGCTCCGATTCATCATGGTGGATCCCAAGGTCGTCGAGATGCAGCTCTACAACGACCTTCCCCACATGGTCATCCCGGTGGTGACCGATCCGAAGAAGGTGCTGCTCGCGCTGCGCTGGGTCATCAACGAGATGGAGCGCCGGTATGCCCTTTTCGCCAAGGTGGGGACAAGAAATTTTGACGGGTTCAACACGATGCGGGCCCGCGAGTTGAAGGACGAAGCCGACGCCGAGGAGGCTGAGGCGCAAGCAGAGGCCGCCGCCCGTTCGAAGAAGGGGATGAAAAACCAACCAGAACTGGCCCTCGTTCATCAGGTGAGCCTCAGCGATGAACTCGAGGAAGAGGGTTTTCCCATGCTCGGGGAGGAAGAGGAGGAGGAACTCGCGTTGCCCAATCCGCGCAAGACGCGTCCCGCCACGAGCGAGGATCTCCCAGAAAGCCTCCCCTACATCGTCGTCATCATCGACGAACTCGCCGACCTCATGCAGACCGCTCCGGCCGACGTCGAAACCGGAATCGCCCGCATCGCCCAAAAGGCCCGGGCCGCCGGCATCCACCTCATCGTTGCCACGCAGACCCCGCGTGCCGACGTCGTCACCGGAATCATCAAGGCAAACATCCCCTGCCGGATCGCCTTTCAGGTATCTTCGAAGACCGACAGCCGCATCATCCTCGACGCCAACGGAGCGGAGAACCTGGTCGGCAAGGGCGACATGCTTTACCTGCCGCCCGGAAGCGCCCAGCACGTGCGGGCCCAAGGGGCTCTCATCACCGACGAGGAGGCCCAGCTACTCGTCGAGGCCTGCGCCGCCCAAGGAAAACCCCGCTTCGAGCCCGAGGCGCAGGAAGCACTGGAGTCGGGAGGTTTCGGCGACGAGGGGGAGGAGATCAACGACGTTGACGAAGAGACTCTGGAAAAATGCCTCGAGGTCATCTGCATCGAGAAAAAGGCCTCCACTTCGCTGCTCCAGCGCAAGCTCCGCCTGGGTTACACCCGCGCCGCGCGCATGATCGACATCCTTGAAAGCCGGGGCATCGTCGGTCCCGGCGAAGGCGCCAAGCCAAGGGAAATTCTGATCGATCTTTCCGACGACTTCGGTTAATGGTTACACCCGTGAAGAGGGTTCGACCGCGCCCGACCCCGCCCCGTCGATGAGACGGCTGGGTGGAACTGACCTGCCGTCGCAGCGATCGCCGCCACGTGCCTGCCCATGCCGACAATCGGAGAGAAACTCGAAAAAACCCGCCTCCACCTCGGCTACTCGGTGGAAGATGTGGCGCACGAGACGCGCATCCATCCGAACATGATCATCCACATCGAGGAGGATGACTTTTCCCAGTTCCCGAGCGTCGCCTACGCGAAAAGTTTTATTCGCAAATACAGCGAGCACCTTGGAGTCGACCTCGGCGATGCCATGGACACCCTCAATGCCACCGGGATGCGCCTCGACGACAATGAGGTGATGGGGCAAATGAAGAATCTGATTCGCAAGGATCATCGGTTCCGCCTCGACCGGGCGGCCAAGCCCCATCGTCGCCGCAGCGACCATCGGGAGGCATCGCCGCTCTTCCTGAACCTCGTCCTCGGGACGCTCCTCGTCTCACTGAGTCTTTTCTATTTCCTCGGTTACAACGCACCGACGGCGCAACAGGCCAAGGAAGACATCGCCCGCAGCCTCGGGATCGAACTTCCCCCCGCGCCCCCGGCGAAGGATGAACGGTCGGTCGAAAAATCACCGACCAGCATCGCTCCCGTGGTCGACGACCCGTTGAACGCATCGGCTGGAATCCCGTTGATCCACCCCCACGACAAACCGGCCGTTAGTGTGTCTTTCGATG
Organism: Verrucomicrobiia bacterium Tous-C2TDCM; assembly: GCA_002288445.1. Classification (GTDB taxonomy): domain Bacteria; phylum Verrucomicrobiota; class Verrucomicrobiia; order Verrucomicrobiales; family DEV007; genus Arctic95D-9. The sequence continues at coordinate 18,268 of NEUQ01000006.1, forward strand.
ACAGCCTCGGCTCCGCGGCACCCGAATCAGGAATGGCCGGGGTCCCGACCAAGGAGCCGTCGGCCCTGCCTCGCCCGCGCGCGGCTTCCAGCCCGATCCCCTCCAATCCGCAGTTCACGCCGTCCGGTGCGAGCCGCCTTCCCACGGCTAACGCGGCACCCTCGGCGCCGCAAGCCGCCGGAGAGCCGCTGCGGGCCCAGCCGCTGCCCGACGGGGAATAGTCGCGGGAATTCTTCGAGGACGTTGCATCAATCAGGATTCCGGTTCGTCATTCTGCAGGACGCCGCCTCCTCCGATTCGTTCCAGAGGGAGTGGCGATCACCAAATGCAACCGGCCTCTTCCGATCATCTCATCCCACCGTCCATGAAACTCCGACTTCGCTCCTCTTACCCGCTGAAACTCCTCGTGATGGTCTCGGCGGTTTCACTCCTCTTCACCAGCGGCGCCTTGGCCAACTACGGCGCCTTCGCCTACTCGACTGGCGGTGGCTCCTATGGAGCCTACGGTCTCAGTTGGAACTGGCGCACCGCCAACGGAGCCATTGCCTCGGCGGTCTCCACCGCCCGCTACTACAACGGAGGATATCTGAACGGCTATCAGTATGCGTGGTGGGGTCATGTCGGCTACGAGGCAGGTGCACGCGGGTTTAATTGGGACGGGTCGTATGTGAATTTCGGCTGGGCCCGCGGTTGGCGCACCCGCAACGGTGCGCTGAACTACGCGATCGGACGTCTCGGCTACAACAATTACTCGCTCGGCTATGCCAGCGGCTACAATCGCTGATCCCGGCAAGCCCCCCCCGAAGCCGAAGCCATTTTCATGAATCCGCTCGTTTCCCGCATTCTCCTCCCAGTGATTTCGGGCGCCTCGCTCTTCGCTGTCGGGTTCTGGGCCGGGAACCGGCGAACGACCTCACCGGAGAGAGTTATTGCGAACCCCTCGGGGGCTGCAACCGGCGCCCATGTCCCACCCACTCCTTCCGGGTCGGCCCGCCCCGATTCCCTACCCGTTGGAGCCACAGGCGGGGCAGGCGGAGGAGACTTCGGGCCTCTGCCTTCCGAAGAGTCGGCCATGGATCTGGCACGCTTTCTCGAGAACCCCGACCGTCTCGCTCGCGAACGGAACCTCGAATCTCTCGGCGCCCGCGATCTCGCCAAGGGCACGGATTGGCAATCCGCAGCCGCCTCCATCAGAGACCTCGTCGATCGCGGCGCCTACCTCAAGGGCGTCATCAGTGCCTGGGCCGCCAAAAACCCCCGCGCGACCGTCGACTATCTGGGAACGCTCAACCTCTCCTCGCGGGTCTCCCTCGTGCCTCGTGCCGTTTCGGTCTGGGCCGATCAGGATCCGGCCGGCGCCGAGGCCTGGGTCACTAGCCTTGCGAACGGCGAGGTCAGGGACCTAGCCATCGAGAGCCTCTACCGGTCTTGGGCCGTGCGGAATCCCGAGACCGCCGCATCGAAGAGCCTCGCCCTCGCAGATGCCGCTTCCCGCCTGCGAGCACTCGCCGCCGTCGTGAGGGAGTGGAGCGCCAACGATCTTGCCGCCGTGGGACGCTGGGCCTCGGACCTATCGGATCCGGATCTCAAGGACTTCGCGACCATGGCCGTCGCCGACGAGATGTCACTCCGCGCTCCCAGCGAGGCGATGCGCTGGGCCTCCGATCACCTGGCGAAGGATCCACGGGCGAATCCAGCGATCCTCTCCCTCGTCGCCTCGAAAGCGGGATTTGAATCTCCGCACGAGACTTTCGACTGGTTAAAGACGGCGAGACCTTCCCCCGAGGCCGCCTCATCTCTTGCCGGCATCGCCGCCTACCTCGCAGAGGAAGATCCCGAATTCGTCTGGAAAGAATTCGACTCCCTCCCGGAGGAGATTCGTGGGATCACCGCCGCTCCTATCGCCTCGACTCTCGGCTCCCAAGACCCCGAGGGAGGAAAACGCTGGCTCGAACGATTACCTGAAGGCCCGGCTAAGGACTGGGCGACTTCCGCCTTTACCGGCGGATGGGCGACCCGCTACCCCAGCGAAGCGGAGGTCTGGGTTTTGAGTCTCCCCGAAGGACCCCAAAAAGAGGCGGCCAAACGAGGCCTTTCCCAACCGAACTTGGAGTCCGGGTCTGGATCCGGCAGACCACTCTCCCCGTAGTCAGCCTCGCAGGGCGCGGAGGAGGTATTCACTCGGACGAAAACCTTCGATGAGAACTTCCTGCTGCCCCCCCCGCTTCATCCGCACCTGGCTGATGTTGAAGTTAGGTGTTTTGTGAGGGGCAAAAAGAATGTCGTCGTGAGTCGAGTTCTCGTGCTTCTTGAACATCCCCGGCACGATATCTCCGCCGAGGTGGTCGTCGCGCCCGGTCGCAAGGTGACAGGTGCCGAGGATTTTTTCGTCCTGAATGTCGGCTCCAGATACCGGCAGGACTTGGGTGCCGAACCCGAGTTCACCGAGAGTCCCGGTCATGGGATCGTCAGCGAGGCGGGCGTTGTGCGCATCGATCGTCGACTGACTCCCTTCGATCAGGGTGGAACGGATGATACAGCGGTCTTTGACCTCGAGAATCCCGAGCGTGCCGTCGGCATACTTCATCGGAAACTGACCGTTCGCATCCACCGGCACAAAGTAGACTTCACCCGCGGGGAGGTTCGCCACATCGGGAGTGCGACCGAGGCAGAGCCCATGGGACTTCTGGGCCTCTTGACCGGCGAGGTCGAGGGATGCCGTGAGGACGCGCCCGTCTTCGAGAGTGAAGTCGATTTCGATCGAGTCCGCGGCGGTCATCGCCAGACGCATGCGTTCCGCGTCGGCGCTCACTTCGTGGTAGTTTACGGCCAAGCCCGATTTGAGGATGATGTCATTGACGCCGTGCAAGGTCGCCCCCCGAAAGCCGAACTCCTTGCACTTCGCCGTGAGCGGGGCCGTGGCCGAGAAGGTGGAGAGACAGAGAATGATGTCGTAGTGGGGGTAGATGTCGCGGTCGAGACTCAATTGGCGACCGTCCACATCGGTGCACTCGTCGCTGAGGTCGAGATTCGACCCCCCCGTCATGGCGTAAGCAAACATTTCCCCCCCCGTCATGCCGAGTTCTTCGAGACCTCCGTCCTTCAGGCCGAGGTAGAATTCCTCGTAAGCCTTCTTCTGGATCTCGTGCCCGGCCGCATCGAGGAAACCGTAACCCTTCATCAGAGAGAGGTCGGCGAGGTCGATCAGCAAGCAGACTCGGCAACCCTCCGTTGGCGCGAACACCGTCCCCAGCAAACGCTCGAGACTGAATTCGGGGAAGATCCGCTTTTCGGGATGGAGAATGATTTCTGGCTCAAGGGTGGCGACGGACATGATCAAGACAAGGGTTGAATGGGTGAGAGAGACGTTGCTTGCTTTCCAAACTTACAATCGCCTGAAAAGTTTACGAGCACCGGAGCCGATGAGGATAAACAAAAACTAGACAATTCATCGGGCGTCCAACTTTAACCCCACCCGGGAAGCCGGCCGATTAATCTGCCGCCATTGCCTGAGCTGCTCCGGAAAGCGACAATGGTGGCAATCAGAGGCGTCCTCGAGGCAGAAGTCGTCATAAATTTGGAGCAGTCCCTGCTGCTGGTGGTAATAACGTGTGAATAACTTTTGCCGTTCCCGGTCATTGCCAAAGAGCCGCAAGGCCGCCCGACGCAGTTTCTGGTTGGTATCGACTCCCCCGAGGCGGGTGTAGTCGCCCCATCGATCCGCCGAAACCCTGATGGCGACTGGGAAAACGACGTTCCCCAAGAGGTCGCGGAGCCGGTCTTTCCCGAGGAGCCGGAAAGGCTTCGGAGTCGTTTCCGAGGCCAACGAATAATGCCGCTCCCAGTAGGGATGATGGAGCGATTTCGACCAGTTGTTCACCGCCTTTGGGAAGTTATTCACAGGCTTTTCCCAGAGATCCAGCAGATCTTCCCACTGCCCAAGCAGGGCAGCGAGGGCGCCGAGGCGGCGCTGTGGATGATTGAGCGGGCGCGTGCTGTCGCTCCGCCATCGGATCGACCGCAGCGGGCTCGTCTCCACCTCGGGTCGCATTTTCCACCAGTGATCCCAGAGTTTGCGGCGATAGGCCTGCGCCTCGGGCGTGCGGGCGGGCTCCGCAGGGCCCGCTTCGAGAAAACCGGCGGCCCCAAAGAGGCGCGCCTCGCGGTCACCGGGCTCCATCGCGAGCAATTCCCGCACCGGACACCGCTGCGCGAGGATGGCCATCGCAGATTTGTTGTGCCGGAACCCGAGGGCCTCCGCAACCCCCTGGAAAAGCGCCTGCTCTCTCGTGGTGGCCTCGGACATCACGTGGAGGCGCTCGCTCTTGCGCCTCAATCGGTATTGCGACGCCGCGAGGAGCAAAGATTCCACCTCGGCGGCCTCCATTCCCGCGAGCGGCGCGAGGCAGCGACCCGGAAACGCCTCCGGCAAAAAGTCGGGCGGCCCCTGCAGGCCGGCATATTGAGGCAGGAGCAGCTGGACGACATTGCCATGCGACTCCGTGCGGGTGAAAACGCGATTCAAGGCGGGTTGATCGATGAAGAGGTGCAACACCGTGTCATTGAAGGCCACATTGCCCGAGTGCCCGTGACGGTCCCAGTTTCGAACATCGAGGTCCACCTCGATCGATCCACGGCGGAGTTCGCCATTCACCTTTACCGCCGCTTCCGTAAAATCCGGCCCCGCCGCGCGATTCCAGTGGCCGAATTGGACCACCTCGATCCGTTCTCCCTCCGTGCCGGTAAAAGAACGACCGTATTCCCCCCCGAACCACCGGGCCTGCACCTCGAGCTCGTCGAGCACGCCAACGACCGATCCGGGGCGTCTTCCCCTTGCAATGGGAACCGACCACGCCCACACGGCCTCGCGAAACCCTTCGTATCGATCAGCATCGCGCGCGCAGGGGGATGATGAATCCATTCCCAAGCTTATCAAAAAACTGTTCACCTGTCCACATTTTATCCGGCATCAAGGATTCTTGTAGAGTCATACAGTGAAATCCATCTTGGATTCTTCAGCCAAGAGTCTACGCTACCCTATTCTTCCAATCCGATCCATGCCCACCGAAACAGAGCTCGACCGCCACGCACTCGATCGCATCGCCTCCTTTTTCAAGGTCTTTGCCGAACCAACGCGCCTGGCGATTCTCCAGTTGCTGCGCCGAGGCCCTGCCTCAGTCAACGACCTTGTCGCCTCCCTCTCGACGTCGCAGGCGAATGTTTCAAAACAGCTCAAAACCCTGCATGCCGCCGATCTCTTGAAGCGCGAGCCCCGCGGCACCCAAGTCATCTATTCGATCAGCGAACCCCTCGTCTTCGAACTCTGCGATCTCGTCTGCTCCAAGCTCAATCGCCGGGCCATCGCCGAAGCGACCGTAGTCTACGAAATCTGATCTTTTCGGGGAAAGAGTGTCAATGCCCGTGACCGGCGTGGGAGCCTCCCGTGCCGCCCCATTGGAGCTGGATCTGGAACCAGGCGACATGCTCGCTGCCGACGAGGTCATCGATCGTGTAATCGTACTGGATCCGGGCGCGGACGCGCTGCTCGGGATCGACAAAGGCGGTGAAGGCCGCGGAGAGGCGATGACGGTCGTTCAGCTCGGCCAACTCGACTTCGGATACCCAATCGTGTCGCAGCGAGAGCGTCGTGCGGTCGCTGAGACCATAATGGAGCGAGTTCGAGAAACCGTAGTCGTCGAAGGTCACCGCGTCGCCGTCTTCGAGGAAGGCATCAACGGTGCGGCCGATCACTTCACCCTGCAGCATCACCGCGCCCGAGCAGAAATCCGGACCACCGTTGCCATGGTCGTGGCCATTCCAGACCTTGCGCAGCCCCGCCCCGTAGATCGTGCTGTTGCGGCCGAACCCATTTTCACCGACGCCGAGTGAGGCACTGCCGACGAGGCTGTCGTCGAAGGGCAGGCGGAAACGGTAATCGCTCGTAAAGGCCCAGCTTTGGAAACCGGCTTCGTCGATCTCGAAATGCTCGTGTTCGTGCTCGTCGTGGTGGTTCCCTTCCCCTTCGTGCTCTTGATGCTGCTGTTCTTCCTGATCATGCCCCTCTTCCTCATTTTCCTCGTCACCCTGGGCGTGATCATGAGCGTGTGAGCGGATTCCGCCGAAACCGAAGGTCAGCAATCCACTTCCCAGGGTGTGGAGGAGAATCTCACCGCCTTGGGAGATCAGTTCCCCTTCATTCACCATGCGGCTGTTGATGAGATTCTGATTCACGAAAAACCAGTCGTGTAGGTGCAAGTCGGACTGGAAACCGAAGGCATTGATGAACTGGCCGCCTCCGATCGAGACAAACTCATTCAGGTGCCAGTGGAGGTAGGCTTCCTCCATCTCCGCCTCCCAGACGTGATCGGGCCCCTGATGCCCAAAGCCGGAGACCGAACCGGTCACCACTTCATTGAAGTTCAGGTCGATATGCAGGTGCACCGCCTGAACGCCCCAATCGTTCTGGGGATCGTGCTCCGAAGTCGCAAAATCCTCCGCTGAGGCTCCGGGCTCGAGGGCGCTGCCACTGGAATTAACATAGAGGCTCGGGAACAAAAACCCTCCAAACTCGACACCCTCTCCGGTGAGGTAGTTCCGCTCGCCCACGTGGTAGACGAAGACCTCCTCAGCGCTTTCCTGGGCAACGGCCGCCACCCCGAGGGCGGAGACCGTGACGAGAGCGATTGAGAGCGTTCGGAGGAGTCGGGACGTGATCATGATGAATGCGCAAATTTGTTGCATTTGTGCTCCAACTCCCCGATAATGCAAGCGAATTGCGATCACTCCTGCAAATAATTTGCGTCTTCCCCTTCCCTCGTCATGAAACCCCTCCTCGCTTCTCTCGTCCTCATCGCCCTTTTCTTCAGCCCCATCAGTTCCCAAGCCGCGGAGGTCACCTACACGGCGAGCATGAAGGGCATCGAATGTGCCGACTGCAAAAAGACGATTTCCCGTGCCCTCGGCAAGATCAAGGGAGTGAAAACGATCCGCATCGTCAAGGAAGGCGACGACCAGCATCGCCTCACCGTCGTCACCGACGGTTCGAAGGCCATCACCAAGGCCGAGGCCGCCGCTGCCCTTGGCAATGACTCGCACTACACCCTCACCAGTTGGAGCCAGGGAAGCTGACCGCGCCCTCCTGACAAACACCCCAAGGCCATGAACCTGACGCGAATCCTCTGCGCCGCCGTCGCCGCGCTCGTCCTTGGCGGATCGCTCCTCCCCGCGAACGGGGCCGAGAAGCTGCGCGTTTTCGTCCCGGTGCTTCCCTACGAATATCTCTTTGAACGCATCGGCGGCGACCGGATCGAGGTGAGCGCCATCGTCCAGGAGGGCGGTGATTGCCACAACTACTCGCCATCGCCCCGCCAGGTCGCCGACATCTCAAGGTCGAACCTTCTTTTCTCGGGAGGTCTCTCCTTCGAAGCCAACTTCTACGTCGCCGTCGGTGATGGAGAGAAAGGTCCGAAGGAATTCAATCTCCTCGAAGGGCTCGAGCTCCTCGAAGGCACCTGCAGCGAATGCGCCACCGCCGAAGGGAAGGAGGCGCACGCCCACGAACACGTCCACGAGGAGAAGGACGCCCACGTCTGGCTTTCCCCCCGGGTCCTACTCCATCAGGCCGATCGGGTCGCGGTGATCCTGAAGCAACACCTCCCCGTCGACGCCGCTCCCGCCATCGATGCCAATCTCGCCTCGTTGAAGACCGAACTGACCGCTCTCAACGAGGAGCTCAAGACCCTGCTCGCTCCAAAGAAGGGGCGCGCCTTCTACGTCTACCACGGTGCCTTCGCCTATTTTGCGCAGGACTACGGACTCGACCAGAAAGCCATCGAAATCGGCAACCGCAAACCTTCCCCGAAACAGGTCGCCGCCATCGCAAAGCAGGCCAGGGAAGAAGGAGTCACCACCGTCTTCGTCCAGCCGCAGTTCGACCAGTCCAGCGCCGCCTCGCTCGCCGAGACCATCGGCGGCAAGGTGCAGACCCTTGATCCGCTTGAGAAGGATGTCATCGCGAATTTGCGAGCGATCGCGAAGACCCTCGCCGAAGCTCCCTGAGCGAACCGATACCCTGCCCCCATTGAACCCTCTTGACCCAGCCGGGGCTCCGCATCCGCCGCACCTCATCGAGTGTCGCGGCCTTTCCTTTGCCTACGGCAGGTCGCGTGTCCTCGATGACGTCTCCTTCGCCGTCCATCGCGGGGAATCCCTCTGCGTGATCGGTCCGAACGGCGGAGGCAAGTCCACCCTTGCCAAACTCGTCCTCGGCCTGCTCGAGCCGACCGCGGGACAACTCACCGTCCTAGGAAAAAGCCCGCGCGAGGCGCGCACCGCCCTCGGTTACGTGCCCCAGGCGATGCGCTTTGACCCGCAGTTCCCCATCGCCGCGCTCGACATCGTCCTGATGGGGCGGCTCAACCATCTCAAGGTCGGCGCCTTCTCGAAGAAGTGCCGCGAGATCGCCCGCGCCGCGCTCGACGAGGTGGGTTTGTCAGGATATGAGAAGCGCCCCTTCTCCGACCTTTCCGGCGGCGAGCGCCAGCGTGTCATGGTCGCCCGGGCGTTGGCCTGCGAACCCGAGATCCTCCTCCTCGACGAGCCGACCGCGAACATCGACCTTTCCATCGAGGCCCAGCTTCTCGAAACCCTTGCGGCCCTGCGCCACCGCATGACCATCCTGATGATCACGCACGATCTCGACCTCGTCTCCTCGATCGGCGACTCGGTCCTCTGCGTGAACCACCGGGTCCACCGTCATTCGCTGCCGCTTTCGGGCGAGACGATCAAGGAAATCTACAGCAGCCGTCGCCGTCTCGAGCACGACCGTCGCGCCCGCGACCAGCACGGTGATCCATGCCTCTGCGATCATGACTGATTTCTTCGCCGACTTCATTGACGCGGTGAAGACCGTGCCGCTGATCCGCTACGCGCTTCTCGCCGGGATCGTCTCGAGCCTTACCTTCGGCGTCGTCGGCTCGCTCGTTGTCGTGCGACAGATCGGCTACGTCGCCTCGGCCATCGCCCACAGCATCCTCGGCGGGATCGGTGCCTCGGTCTATTACAGCCGGGTCTACGACCTCCCCTGGCTCACCCCCATGCTCGGAGCAATCGCCGCCTCACTTCTTTCGGTCGCTGTCATCGGATGGGCCACCCTGAAGTTCAAGGAACGGGAAGACACCATCATCGGTGCGATCTGGGCGGCGGGGATGGCGGCCGGTCTCCTCTTCCTCCACTACGCGCCCGGCAAGGCGGTGAATCTCGAAAGCTTCATCTTCGGCAACATCCTCCTCACTTCCAAGAGCGACGTGATCGCCACGCTCATACTCGGAGTCATCGTGATGAGTTTGGTCGCGCTGTTCTACCACAAACTCGTTGCCGTTTCCTTTGACGAAGAGTTCGCCGGCCTCCGCGGTGTTTCTTCGAAAGCCTACTACTTCCTCCTCCTCACCCTCACCGCCCTCAGCGTCGTCCTCATGGTGCGCGTCGCGGGTTTGATTCTTTCGCAGGCGCTCCTCATCCTGCCCGCGGCGACGGCATCGCGCTTCTCCCGTTCGCTCTGGGCGATCATGGCGGGGGCCGTCGCGATTACCGCACTCGCGAATACCGCCGGGTTGGCGCTCAGCTACCAATACGACATCCCGACAGGACCGTTCATCGTCTTCCTCGCCGTCGTGTTTTACGCGCTTTCTTTTCTCCTGCGGCGGAAGCGGGCGTAGAGGGTTTCAAGGAAAAGTCGAGCGTGCCACTACCTGGGTCCAATAACGCAAATCGTTTGCAACTGCATAACTTTTGCGTTAAAGAGGCCCATGGCTTCTCTTTCCTTCTCCGACCCTCTGCCACGCAAACTCCCCGTCACGGTCCTCTCCGGTTTTCTTGGCGCGGGGAAAACGACCCTGCTCGAACACATCCTCCGCAACCGTGAGGGTAAAAAGGTCGCCGTGATCGTCAATGACATGAGCGAGGTGAACATCGACGCCGCGCTCGTGCGCTCGGGCGATGCCTCCCTTTCCCGGTCGGAGGAAAAGATGGTCGAGATGTCGAACGGCTGCATCTGCTGCACCTTGCGCGAGGATCTCCTTCTCGAAGTCGGCAAGCTCGCCCGCGAAGGACGCTTCGACCACCTCCTCATCGAGTCGACCGGCGTGAGCGAACCCATGCCCGTGGCCGAGACCTTCACCTTCCGCGACGAGGAAGGCCGCTCCCTCGGCGACATCGCCGAGATCGACACCATGGTCACCGTCGTCGATGCCCTGAACTTCCTCCGCGACTACGAAAGCATGGAAGACCTCCGCGACCGCGGCGAGGCCATGGGCGAGGAGGATGAGCGCAGCATCGTGGATCTGCTCGTCGATCAGATCGAGTTCGCCAACGTCATCCTCATCAACAAGACCGACCTGATCGACGACGAACAAAAGCGCCGCATCCACGCGATGATCCACGCCCTCAATCCGAAGGCGCAAATCCACGAAACAACCGAGTCGCGCGTGCCGCTTGATGCGGTGATGGGCACCGGTCTTTTTCAAATGAGCGACGCCGAGGCGGCCCCGGGCTGGCTCGATTCCCTCATCTCTTACACGCCCGAGACCGAGGAATACGGCATTTCGAATTTCGTCTACGAGCGCCGCATCCCCTTCCATCCCGAACGCCTCCACCGCGTCTTCGAAGAGGAATGGCCGGGGGTGATCCGTTCGAAGGGACTCTTCTGGCTTGCGACCCGCCTCCAGATGGCTGGCTATTGGTCGCAGGCCGGGGCGATGTGCCGCGACCAGTGTATGGGCTTCTTCTGGGCGGCCGTGCCAAAGGAACATTGGCCCACCGATCCGGCCCAGCTCGCCGAGATCGAAAAGGTCTCGAAGGGACCCAACGGCGACTGCCGTCAGGAGCTCGTACTCATCGGCTCCGGGATGGACCGCGAGGCCCTCACCGCGATGCTCGACGAGGCCCTCCTCACCGAAGAAGAACTCGCCATGGAGAAGGACGAATGGAAGGCCCGCTTCCACGACCCCTTTCCCGAGTGGAACATGGCTATCGACGCCACCGGTAGCGTCATGCAACAGGCGCGCGAACACGCCCAATCCCTCGCCTGAGCCGCGCCCTTGCCCAGCCTTCGGAGCCATCACCACGATCCGGCGAAGGACAGGCTGGCGCGCCGAAAGAAATGAAACCCCTCCTCTTCCTCACCGGTTTCCTCGGCGCGGGGAAAACGACCCTGCTGCGCGGGATCCTAACCGAATCGCAGAAACTCGGGAGATCCTGCGACGTGATCCTCAACGATTTCGAAAACGCCGAGATCGATGCGGCGACCCTGCCCTCCTACGCCGCTTCGATCGCGCCGATCGCGGCGAGCTGCGCCTGCTGCGACAGCCTCGAGGATCTCGTGCAGCTCGCTCTCGCCGCGCAGGCGAGCCTGGGCGACGCGCTCCTCGTCGAGCTGAACGGCACGGCCGATCCGCTTCCCTTGCTGGAAAGCTTCACCCTGCTAGAGGAAAAGCTGCCCTTCTTTCCGCGCTGGCAGGTCGCGGTGATCCACGCGCGCAACTGGGGCAGCCACGGCGACTTCGCGGCGCTGGAGCGCCGCCAGCTCGAGACAGCGACGCATTGGGTGCTGACCCACGCGGAATCACTCACCGCGCGCGAATTGAAGGCTTTGGCACGAGCGGTCGCCTCGGTCAATCCGCATGCGAAGCGGAGTCATGCCCACGGACTCGCCGCCGATCTCCACATCGCCCGGGGTGGGCCGGAGGCGGTCTCGTATCTTTCAGGCAAAGGACATCGTCACGACCACACTCACGCGCTCTCGCACCGCTTCACCGGCTGCCAGGTGCCGCTGCCGGGACGCTATCGGAGCGAAGACCTCATCGCCCTCCTCGAGGCCCTGCCACCGGTGGTTGTGCGGGCCAAGGCTCTCGTGCGCCTCCGCGACCGGCCCGGGAGCCGCTGGCTCTTTGGTCGCAGCTCTGATGATCCGGTCGGCGAGCCCTACGAGGTCGATGGTCTTACCAAGGCCCCGTCTTCGCTCGTCTGCATCGGCCCGGGGCTCGATCGCGCCGAAATTCATGCCTTGGTCAAAACCTGGCTGGAAGGGGTTTCGGAGAGACCGAGGACCGAATTATAAACCAGCGCGAACAAGCTGCTCGTGTTACCTTCGGTTTTTCCGTGTTCGAAGTCACTTCATCGAGCAAATGCTCTTCCCGTTCCAAAACACCTACGCACGGCTCCCCGAGTCCTTCTTTGCCCGCGTCGATCCCACGCCGGTGTCCTCGCCCGAGTGGATCTGGCTGAACCGGCCCCTCGCCGCGGAACTGGGTCTCGACCTTGCGCGCCTTGATTCCGACGAGGGTTTGGCGTTTCTGTCAGGGAATCGTATTCCCGAGGGTGCCGAGCCCATCGCCGCTGCCTATTCGGGTCATCAGTTCGGAGGGTTTTCTCCCGTGCTCGGCGACGGACGCGCCATCCTCCTCGGGGAAGTGATCCATCGCGACGGATCACCCCGCGATATTCAATTGAAGGGCTCGGGGCCTACCCCTTTTTCGCGCCGGGGAGACGGGCGCTCCGCCCTCGGGCCGGTGTTGCGTGAATCCCTCGTTTCCGAAGCGATGCACGCGCTCGGAGTTCCGACAACGCGCGCCCTCGCCGCGGTCTGGAGCGGCGACAAGGTCTACCGCGAGGAAGTCGAGCCCGGCGGGGTCTTCACCCGCGTCGCGCGCTCGCACCTGCGCATCGGCACGTGCGAATACCTCGCCTCACGCGGCGACCTCGACGGGCTCAAGGTCCTCGTCGATTACGCCTTGAATCGCCATTATCCCGATCGGATCGATTCAGAAAACCCCGCCCTCGCGCTCTTCGAAGGGGTCATGGAACGGCAGGCCCTCCTGGTCGCGAGGTGGATGGGGTTCGGCTTCATCCACGGAGTCATGAATACGGACAACATGAGCCTCTCCGGCGAGACGATCGACTTCGGCCCCTGCGCCTTTCTCGATCGCTATGATCCGGCGAAAAAGTTCAGCTTCATCGACCGAAACGGGCGCTACGCCTACGGAAACCAGCCGAACATCGCGCACTGGAATCTCGCCAGGCTCGGCGAGTCGCTTCTGGCTCTCGTGTCCGACGATGAGCCGGAGGCCATCCGCCGGATCTCAGAGGTGCTCGAGCGTTTCCCCGATCTCTTCCGCTCGGAATGGGCAAAGACCTTTTCGGCCAAGGTCGGAATGTCCGGGGAGGGAGGGAGAGAACACGCCGAACGCCTTCTCGGACTGATGGAGGACCAGTCGCTCGATTTCACCCTGACCTTCCGTCATCTCCGCGACGCCCTGTCGGACGAGAGCCCCTTTCTGCGTCTCTTCCCCCGTCCGGACCCGGCCCGTGAATGGTTGTCACAATGGCGCGGACATC
>NEUQ01000060.1 GCA_002288445.1 Verrucomicrobiia bacterium Tous-C2TDCM
CGACGACGTAGGCGAGATTCTCGATGGCACGGGCGCGGAGCAGGGTGATCCAATGATCGACGCGCGCGACGGGCCAGTTCGCGATCACAACAAAAAGCTCGGCACCCAGTGCGGTGGCTTCTCGAAACGGCTCGGGGAAACGTAGGTCGTAGCAAATGAGCGGCGCCACTTTCCAGCCGTTCCTTTCGAAGACGACCGTCCTGGCTCCACCCGGGTAGTGGTCGGCCTCGCCGGCGAGCGGGAAGGGATTGCGTTTGCGGTAGCGTGCGACTTCACCACCGTCCGGTCCAAAACACACTGACTCATTCGCCCCGAGGGCGGGATTGTCGTTTTGAGAGGCGATCCCGGCGATGACATGGCAGTGATGGCGTTTTGCCAATCCGGAGAAAAAGCGCTCGGACTCACCGCCACGGGGCTCGGTGACGGCGGCGATGTTCATGGTGAATCCGGTCGTCGAGAGTTCAGGCAGAACGAGAAGGGAACCAGTGGGGACCTCCGTCGAGCCGGCGAGATGCTCAATTCTTGAAAAGTTGGCCCGACGGTCTTCCCAGGCGATGTTCGTTTGTAATCCGACGACGGTCATTGTGGCTTTGAATCGCAACTCCGCTTCTCGATGATGATAAAACTAGCGGTTCCGACGGGTTGTCTGCGGTAACGGGTTCAATATCAATTCAGTTCGGGTGACTGTATTGCCAATAATAATGGTAGTTATGGAAAATGCAAGTTTCAATCTGCGCGAAGCGGCACTTTGGGACCGGTCAGGTGGCGGTGCATTTTGAGGGAGATTCTTGCTGACAGTTCACCGGTCCCGCGGTGTAATTCGCGAGATGAAAACTCCCTTCGCTCATTTCTTTCTTCAGGCCGCCTTGGCGGTATCCCAACTTTTTCCTCTCCTCTCCCAGGATAAGGCGGAGCCTGCTCGAGTCGATGTCGGTGCCAAACCCATCGAGGGAGCGGAGGTGATCATCGACGGGAGCCGTGCGATGCTGGATGAGAAATGGATTTACTGGGAAGGCCCGCGCTTCGCCTCGACCATGCCGATCAAATGGCAGATCGTGGAGGACCCGATCGATGGGGGGACCTGTGTGATGACGGACGATCCGGTTGCCAAGGGTGGCAAGTATGGGACGGCTGACATTGTCACCAAGAAACCCTACCGGGATTTCCGCCTTCACATCGAGTTTCTCATCATGAATCCGCGCGGCAACTCCGGGGTCTACCTGCAGAACCGCTACGAGATCCAGATCTTTGACGGCGACAAGACGAAGCACGGGATGGGTGCTGTCATCAACGAATCCGAGTCACCCTACCACGCCTACCACGGCATCGGAAAATGGAACGCCTACGACCTCGTCTTCCGCGCGGCCCGGTTCACCGACGGGAAGATGACCGAGAAGCCGCTCGTGACGATGTATTTCAACGGAAAGAAGGTCCACACCAACCAAGTCATCAACAAGGTTTGGGGAGGTCCGAATTCCGGGGTCGACGGAGGCAATGACGACGGGTTCGGCATCACCGACTCGGCGCAGGGACTGAAGCTGCAGTGCGAAGGGCACGATGTCCGCTACCGGAACGCTTGGATTCAGGAGCTGGACCTTGAAGCCGCGGACACGGACTTCTGAGCCGCGGTGGGTCGGCTGGGTCGTGTCTCGGAACGGAGGGACTGCCTTGTAAAGAGGCTCCACTCTGGTCAAGCAAAAAGATCAACGACCGGCTTGCCCTTGTTGCCGACGGTGAAGGGGCGCTGGCTCGGCGAGTAGACAATTTCCTCTAGAGGCAGGCCGAGGCTCCAGGCGACGGTCGCGAGAAAGTCTGGCACGCTGACTTCCTTGTCGGCGACGGAGTGGCCCTCCTTGTCACTCGATCCGTGGACGAAGCCACCTTTGACGCCGCCTCCTGCGAGCAGCGTCGAGAAGACCCGGGGATGGTGATCGCGGCCGCCGTTGTCGTTGATCTTCGGCGTGCGGCCGAACTCCGAACATAAGACGACGAGGGTGCTCTCGAGGAGTCCCCGCGATTGGAGATCGGCGAGTAGGGCGGAGAGAGCGACGTCGAGCTCCGTGCCCCGTTCCGCGAGTTCCTCCTCAATGTTGTTGTGCATGTCCCAGCCTCCTCCGGCGACCTCGACGTAGCGGATACCTTTTTCGACGAGACGTCGGGCGAGCAGGAAGCCCTGGCCGAGCTTGTTGTCGCCGTAGCTGGCGCGCAAGTCCTCTGGCTCCTGATCCAGTTGGAAGGCCTCGAGATCGGTGCTGGACATGATCGCCACGGTCTTCTCGTAGAATTGCGTGTAGCTTTTCACCGAAGTGGTCTGGAATCGCTCGCGGAATCCGGAGTCGAGTTCGTTCAACAGGCCGAGCCGCTTTTCCATCACTGCCGGCGCGACTTCGCTTTCGGAGTATTGAAGACCGGACTCGGGATCGAGGATGGGGAGCGGAGAATAGCTTGCGGAGAAGAAGCCGTTTCCATTCTGCGGCTGGCGGTTGATACAGACGCTTGACGGAAGGGTGGTGTGGCTTGGGCCGTTGAAGTGTTGGGCCCACGCGCCCATGTTGGGATGCTTGATCGTGCCGCGTTGCTCGTAGCCGCTGCGGATGAGATACTGACCGCTGGCGTGGACCCCGGTCTTCGAGGTCATGCTGCGGATGATACTGATCTTGTCTCCGTGTCTGGCAAGGTTTTCCATCGTGCCGCCGAGTTGGAAGCCGGCGTTCGTCGAGATTGGGGCCTTGGGCCCTCGCGTCTCTCCGTCTTTCGGATCGAGCGTGTCGATGTGGCTCATGCCTCCGATCATCTGGAGGAAAATCACGTTCTTCGCCTTTCCAAATCCCGGACCGCCGAGGACTTTGGCCGTTGCGGCGACATCTTCCGCGCCAAAGCCAGCCCGCCCTGCTCCGTGAAGAACGGTGACGCCGAGCGCGGCTTTGGCCCAGCGTTCGCAAAAGGCCCTGCGGCTGAGCGGGTCGAGAGAGTTCTGCAGTTTCATGGTGGCGAATGGGGTGCGATGGGATTACTCGACGAAAACGAATTCGCGGGTGTTGAAGAGCACCCACGTGAGGTCGCTGAGGGAGAGCCCGTCCCTCAGACCCGCGGCAGCTTTGGCTAGTTCTTCTTGGCTCGGCTTCCGGCTGAAGAAACTCAGGTAGAGGCTCTCGACCTGCGCTTCGGGCGTGGTCATCGCGGCGGCGGTTTTGATGACGAGGGAGTCCGGCTGGCCGATGACTTCCTGAGCTTCGCCATTCATCAGCATGAGCACTTGCGGGATGCTGCCCTCGTCGCTCTGACTGTCGGCGATCTGACGATCGCTTTGGCCGAACATGCGGAGGAAGTGCTGATCCTTTTCGGGTTGGGGTAATTCCGAAGCGCGGGCGAGGACGAGTCCATCGCGAACGGGCGGAGCCAGCGTGAAGTCTTCCTCCTCGGATTCGGCCGGAGCCGCTTTTCGCTTGCGCTTCTTCTTGTTGTTGGCCTTCGGCGTTCCGCCCTTGCCCGCATACTGGCGAAGGTTGCCGACCGCGTTCTCGATCTGCGACCGGATTTCTTCGGGAGTGGAATCCCTGCCGAAGTCGATCTTCATCGCTGTCGCGTAGGTCTCCCCGCGGTTCCCCTTGAACTGGTCGACATCTTCCCCGACGACGAGTGTCGCGCAGGAATCCCACGCTTGCTCCGCACTCATGCGCCGGAGAATGGGTCCCGGGAAAAGGTAGGGCGTGTTGTCGGCAAGATCATAGCTGGTGGCCTCCCGCTGATAGGTCTGCGTGTTGTAAAGCAGGCGCATGAACTCCTTGAGATCGAAATTGAGCCTGACCATCTCCGCAGTGAGGTGGTGGAGAAGGGCGGGGTTGACGCTGGCCTCGGGATCATCCAGATCCGTGACCGGTTCGCGGACGCCGACGCCGAACGCGCGCTTCCAGAGTCGATTGGCGATCGTCATGGCGAAACGCGGGTTGTCGGCCGAGGTCATCCAGTCGGCGAACTGGTTGCGCAACTCGACATCGCCTGCGGAGGCTCCGGGTAGGGGAGGACGCACCTTCTCGTCACCCCAGACGATCAGTTTCGGGGCGACCGGATCACCGGGTTTGGCGTCGTCGTATTGGTAGTCGTCCGGCAGTTTCAGATCGTTCGCGCCGGTGTCCTCCACCGCCATCGCGTTGACCCGTAGAACATTTTTAGCCTGCTGCTGGAGGCGTTTGTCATCGATCGAGGCTAGGGTTTTCCGCATCATTTGGGAGCTGCCACCCTTCGATCCCTTCACGCCATAGGTCTCGGTGGCGCCGAAAAAGGCCGCCATTTCGTAAAATTCCATCTGAGTCCACTCGGCGAAAGGGTGATCGTGGCACTGGGCGCAGGAGACGTTCGCGCCGAGGAAGGTGCTGAGAGTGAGGCTGAGATTGTCGAGCCTCATGCCCGCATCGCGGAGCAGGTAACCGGTCGCACCGTTGTCGAGCAGTTTCCCGTCGGCTGCCATCATCGCGTGAACCAGTTTATCCCACGGCTCGTTGGCCTCGATCTGGGTTTTGAGCCAATCCTGGTAGGTGTAATAGCGCACCTTGTTGGCCTCGTCGGCCACGCGCATCATGTCGGCGAAGTAGTTGAAGAGGTGGCTGCGATAGCCATCGGAGTTCAGCAGTCGGTCGATGACCTTGGCCCGTTTTGAAACACTGGGATCGTTGATGAACGCGAGTGACTCCTCTCGAGTCGGGATGCGGCCGACGATGTCGAGATAGACCCGCCTGACGAACTGCTCGTCCGAGGCGAGCGGATTCGGTTCCAGTTGGGCTTTTGCCAGACCCGCGTTCACGAGCTGGTCGATGCGGGCGGCGGCTTGGGCGAGCCGGGGATCGGCGGGGATGCCCAGTCCTTCCGGCTTCAAGGTTTTGGCGGCCACCTGGTCGGCGGGGGAGAGGCGTTCGAGCGGGATGCGGTGGACGTAACCATCGCGAATCTGCAGGAAGACTTGGCCGTTCTCAATCCCTCGAAAGGTCGCCTCGAGGGTCTTGCCGCGGTTGTCTGTCCAAGTGCGATAGACGGTGTTGCCATCCGGAGCCGACACCGGCGGGGTTTGCTGACCGCGGGCGGAGGAGAGAAGAAGGCAAACGAGGGAAAGGACGAGAAACGTTTTCATGACTTGGCTTCCGCAGGCGAGACGGGCTCTTCCTTAAACGACGCGTTCACCGAATAGTTTCGCGCGATCTCGCAGCGCCTTCCTAAGAAACGAACGGCACTGGTTCAGGAGATCGCCAGAACCTCCCTCATGTCGCGATCGACGCGGGTGAGTTCCTCGGTTCCTCCCCCGCGCACTTCGGCGGTGGCCCAGCCGTGGAATTGGATTTCGGCAAGCGCTGCCCGCACCTCAGGCCAATCGACGTTTCCCTGGAGAAGGTCGCAGTTCTTCTCGGTGCCATGATCGTGATCCTTCACGTCGATCTTGCTGATGAGACCTCCCAGTCCGCGAATCCAGGCGGCGGCCCCTCCGTTGAAGCGGTCGTGATTCCCGATGTCGAAGAAAGCGCCGATCCAGGGACTTTGGAACGACGTGAGATAGTCTCTCCAAGAGGCGATGGTTTCGCCGTGGCCGTTGGCGACGTTTTCGCAAGCGATGCGCACGCCGAACCGTGAGGCGGCGGGTAGGGCCCTGAGGAGTTGCTCGCGGCTGCGTTGGCCGACCTGCTCCGCGTTTTCGCGCTCCGGATCGGTGGCTTTCCCGACGACCTGAAGCACGGTCGAGGCACCGACTTCGTGAGCGAATTCAATTGCGCCGATCGTGTTCCGCAGCGCGGCCTCGCGCACCGCCGGATCGGGATCGCTGAGCCGCACCTCCCAGTGTTCGGCGACGTTGACGTTGTGCACTGGCAGGAGATGCTTGTCGCGAGCCCGCTTCACTTCATCCTTCACATAGATGCCGGGACCGGTCAGGGAAATGCCGTCGAAACCCGCGGCCTTGGCAACGCGGAAGAGCTCATCCGTGCCCGAGCCTTTCGGCAGCCGCACCATCGACCATTTCACGGCGGTGAGGATCTTCGGGGTCATGAGGGGTGTTTGTCAGGATCAGGGAAAGGCCTTCTTCAGTTCCTCGTTCACGTTCGTGCCGTCGGCCCAGATCGTGACGAGGTAGCGCGGAGGTTTCGCCTCGCGGTCGCGGGTGGTGCGCACGACGATGTCGGTCGCGTCGGTGAGCAGTTCGCGGAGCTTCTTGATGCGTTCGTTGTTCCTGGCGCGGGCGTCGGGCTCGAGACCGGTTCCTCCGGCGTCGAGGAGGGCGAGGACTTGGTTGTGGGTCCAGACGCCGAAGCCGAGATCGATGTCGAGGGCAAGATGCTCGCCGTCGACGATGCGGACGAGTTTCGCCCAGTAGACGTAATTCGGCTCGGGCGGGTCTTCGGCGCGGAGCGCGGCGGAAAAGAAGAGCGTCAGCAGCGGGAGGAGGTAGTGGAGCAAGGAACACTTCATCCATCGAGCTTGGGCCGATCGGCTCACCGAGGCAAGCACCGAAATGCTCACGAGAGGGCGTGAAGCGGCCACTGCGGTAGTCGGGTCGGCTGAGCCGAGCGAACTAAGGGACGCTCCCGTTTCAGGGCCTCGTGCCCGAGCCGCCAGCTCGGTGCTGTCGGGCGAATTCAGAGTCATGAGAACCGCGACGAACAGGCGTGATGCCTCATTGAAAAAGGACACCGAAAGCTTCTTCAGGGAGTGGCTTGATGCCTCATTGATTTTCCCTTTCCCACGAGCCCGGCGATCTCGTAGAATGGCCCGGAACATCTCATGTCCCACATTCTCTCTCTCGACCAAGGCACGACCTCGTCGCGCGCGATTCTTTTTGACCATGCCGGCGTTCCCGTCGCGGTCGCGCAGAAGGAGTTTCCCCAAATTTTTCCGCAGCCCGGCTGGGTCGAACACGATGCCTCGACGATCTGGGCGACTCAGGCCGGAGTCGCGTCCGAGGTTCTGAAGAAGGCCCGGCTCCACCCCTCCAAAGTCGATGCGATCGGGATCACGAATCAGCGCGAGACCACCGTGGTCTGGGATCGCGAGACAGGCCGGCCCGTTCACCACGCCATCGTTTGGCAGGACCGACGAACCGCCGCCGCCTGCGACAGGCTTCGCAAAGCGGGCAAGGAAAAGCTCATCGCGAGGCGCACCGGTCTCATCCTCGACGCCTACTTTTCGGCGACGAAGGTGCAGTGGATCCTCGACCACGTGAAGGGTGCGCGTGCCAAGGCCAAGGCCGGCCGGCTCGCGTTTGGCACGATCGATTCTTGGCTGCTTTGGAATCTCACCGGGGGCAAGGTCCACGCGACCGACCCGAGCAACGCGTCGCGCACCATGCTCTACAACATCCACAAGCAGGCCTGGGATCCGGAGCTGCTCGCGCTTTTCGACGTGCCCGCCGCGATGCTGCCGGAGGTTCGCAGCTCTAGCGAGGTCTACGGGACGGCAACGGGGTTAGGTCATCCCATCCCCATCGCCGGCATCGCCGGAGACCAGCAGGCGGCCCTCTTTGGCCAGGCCTGCACGAAGCCGGGTATGGCGAAGAACACCTACGGCACGGGTTGTTTCATGCTGATGAACACGGGCGACCAACCCGTGGTTTCCAAACACCGCCTCCTCACCACGATCGCCTGGCGCATCGGCGACCGCACCGAATACGCCCTCGAGGGTTCGATCTTCATCGCCGGGGCGGTCGTGCAATGGCTGCGCGACGGTCTCGGGATCATCAAGCACGCTTCCGAGATCGAAGCCCTCGCCGCGTCCGTGCCGGATACGGGGGGCGTTTCGCTCGTGCCCGCCTTCGCCGGACTCGGTGCCCCACACTGGGACGGTCATGCCCGTGGCACCATTACCGGAATCACCCGTGGCACTACCGCCGCCCACCTCGCGCGCGCCGCCCTCGAGAGCATCGCCCTGCAGACGGTGGATGTGTTAGGATCAATGCAGGCCGACTCCGGTATTTGTCTGAAAGAGCTCCGCGTCGATGGTGGGGCGACCGCAAACGATCTTCTCATGCAGATGCAGGCCGACTTCGCCGGTGTGCCGGTGGTGCGTCCGCAGGTGACGGAAACCACCGCGCTCGGCGCCGCTTACCTCGCCGGTCTGGCGGTCGGATTCTGGAAAAACACTGCCGAGATCGCCTCGCAATGGCAGGCCGACGCGCGCTTCAAGCCCGCGATGAAACCCGCCGCCCGCCGCGCCAAATTTGAGGCCTGGGAGACTGCCGTGAAGCAGACGAAGGCGCATGGGTGATCTTGGAATCAGACATTGACAGAATTCTGTCACTCGACGATCCTCACGTATGAAGACCTTGAGTTACACCGAAGCACGCAACGGTTTGGCCGGGCTGATCAAAGTCGCCGAAACCGATCGGGAGCCGATTTCCATCACGAGGAACGGGCATTCTGCGGTCGTGTTGCTCCTGCAGGAGGAATACGATGCGATGGTGGAGACCTTGCACCTGCTTTCAACGCCGGCAAATGCGGAGCGAATTCGTCAAGGGCTGCAGGATTACGAAGCCGGTCGACTTGAAGAACACGCCCTATGCGATTGACTTGGTTGCCCGGAGCCTGGGAAGATTATCTTCATTGGCAGGCGGCGGATCGCAAAACACTTGCCCGGATCAATGAACTGATTCGGGATACCCTGCGCTCCCCCTTTTCAGGGATTGGTAAGCCTGAGCCCTTGAAGAGCAATCTGTCGGGATGGTGGTCCCGGAGAATCACTCAGGAGCACCGCCTTGTGTATCGGGTGGACGGTGACCTTCTCATCATCCTGCAGTGCCGCTTTCACTATGATCGGTGAAAGAGACAAGGATTTTATTTCTTCCCCTTCGGATTTCCGAGCCACTCCCCGGCGAAGTAGACGAGACGCCGCTCTCCTTCGCTGCCGGGTTTCGCCGGAGTGAACGCGGTCGCATCAAAGGGATGGGCGACCGGAGCGTGTTCCTGAAACAGCGCCGCCGCTTGCAGGGCGATGAGACGTTCCACCACATCCTCCGAGCCATTATGGATCCCGACGAGGGCGGGACGCGGGTCGATCGCTCCGGCCAAAGCCAGAAACTCCGCCGCGCGGATCCGCACCGGGACGTGCTTGTCCTGCAGGAGCGCGCGGACCGTGTCCACAAGATCCGTCGCCTCCACGCCATAAGCCGAGCAAACCGTCGCCGCCCAGAAACGGACGTTCGCATTCTCCGACTTCAGAGTGCCACGCAAGGCTTCCTCACTCTCGGCAAAAGGCGCGAGCATGAGGTCGGCGGTGTCGATCAATGTCGCGATCTCCGTGGCATGAGAGCGACCCCAGGCCACCGGATCGCCCATCGCTTCGGCGACGAGGACGCTCTCCGGATAAAAGCCGAGATCGGGCATCGCCTTGAGCCGCTCCCGAAGGTCGCTCCGCATCGCGATGAGGCGATCCCGGTGCGCTGGATCGGCGGCGAGGTTGCGGGTCTCGTGCGGATCGTTTGCGAGATCGTAAAGGGCCTCGGGAGCTTTCGCCTCGAAGAACGCCCGCTGGTCCGCCCCGAGTCGTCCCTCGTCGTAGAGATCGCGCCACTCGCGGTAAGCCGCCATCTGGTAGCGGTAGTTGTTTTGCAGCGCTTCGGGCTGATACGGCTGGTAGTTCCTGACATACTTCCAATCGCCGGTCCGCAGTGAGCGGGAGAGATCGTATTTTTCGTCGAAGCGATCCGATGAGCCGAGGGTCGAGTCGCGCGCGGCAAGACTCGAGGTGGTGATGCCCTCTCCGAGGAAGGGACTGCCGTCCATCAAGTCCGGCACCTTCGCTCCCGCGAGATGGAGCACGGTCGGGCCTAAGTCGATGAAGCTCACAAAAGCATCGCTGCTCGAGCCCGGCGCGAGGGGGGAGAGGTATTGCCATTTCTCCGGAATCCGCACCACGAGCGGCACATGCAGTCCGGTCTCGTAGAGGTAGCCTTTGCTGCGCGGCAGGACGCCGCCATGGTCTCCGAAATAGAAGATGATCGTGTCGTCGAGCAACCCATCGGCCTCGAGTTTCGCCACCGTTTCGCCGACGATGTCATCGATCATGCGGATGCGGTCGAGGTAGCGGGCCTTCGTGTAGCGGAAGAGCGGCGTGTCGGGAAAGTAGGGGGGCAGGGTGACTTTGTCAGGATCGTGGCGGGTTTTCTCCGTCGGCAAGATCGCCGGATCGAAGTGGAGGCTGCTCTCGTGCGATTCGGCATGGCTCTCCATGTGGAAAAAGGGCTGCGCCGGATCGGGACGATTCCGCCACGAGGCCTTCTTCGACGAATCGTCCCAGGCCGCGGGATCCTTCGTGGTGTTGTAGTCCTCCTTCGAATTGTTCGAGGCGTAGTAGCCCGCTTCGCGAAGGAGACCGCTGAAGAGACGCAGGCCTTCCGGCAGCTTCGCGGGCTCGAGACGGCGATGCGACATCGTGCCGAGGCGCGGCGCGTAGCATCCCGTCGCGAGCGTGGTCCGCGCCACCGAGCAGACCGGGGCGTTGGAGAAGGCACGGGTGAAGGTGATCCCCTCTCGGGCGAACGCCTCGATGTTCGGCGTTGCCGTTCCCTCCGGGTCGAAGAGCTTCAGGTAGTGCTTCGAATTGTCCTCCGAGACGATCCAGACGATGTTGGGGCGGTCGCCGGCCTTTGCAGGAGACGGAGAGAGGGGGAGAAGGAGGGACGCGGCGAGGGGAAGAGCGAGGGCGCAAAATCGGGGGCTCATGACTCGAGCATGACGCAATCGGTCCGGGATGGGAAGGGCGGAGTTGCGCGGGGATCAGGCCGATTTGAAAGGATTGATGACCTTCACCCCGTCGAAATCCTGACCATCGTTCAGGTCTTCCGAGAAGACGGTTTTGCAGCCCGCGATCCGCGCGGCTTCGATGATCGCGGCATCCCCCCGCGGCAGATCTTGCCAAGCCAGCGGGAGACGGGAACATCAGGCCTTCCACCGCCGTAACCTTCAAGGTCGATGTCCTTCCCCCCATCCATCCATCTTACCCTCGACGGAAACGACGCGTGCGTTGCCGACCTCGGGCTCTGGTTGGACCCGCATCGGGCTCGGGATTTTGCGTTTGTCTCGCATGCACACGCTGATCACTTCGCGCCGCATGGACGCATCCTCTGTTCGACGCCGACGCGGCGGCTCATCGAGGCGCGTTATGGGGCGGCGGCGCAGCGGGCTGGGATTCTCGATCTCGCCTTCGGCGAAACGCTCGAACTCGACGGCTACCGCATCGAACTGTTCCCGGCCGGACACATCCCGGGTTCTTCGATGCTCTTTCTCGAACGCCTCGGTGACGGCGCGACGCTCTTGCACACCGGCGATTTCAAAACCCGTGCCGCCGCCGGAGCCGAGGGACATCAATTGCGCCACGCGGACACGCTCATCATGGAGACGACCTTCGGTCTGCCGAAGTTCCGTTTTCCCCCGGGTGAGGAAGTGCTAGCGGCCATGGTGAAGTTCGCCCTCGAGGCGATCGAAGAGGGAGAGATTCCGGTTTTCATGGCTTACGCCCTCGGCAAGGCGCAGGAGATCCTCATCGCCCTCCACGAGCGTGCCCCCGGGCTTCGCTTTCAAGTGCATGAGTCGGTCGCAAAGATGAACGAGGCGGTTGTGTCGCTCGGCTATCCGGTTCCTGAGTGCGACCTTTTCAATCCGAAGGAACGGAGCCCCGAAGGTCACGTCGTGATCGTGCCGCCGAATGCGGGACGCAGTCTCGCGGTGCGTCGGCTTCGCAAAAGGATTCGACTTGCCATGGTGAGCGGATGGGGAATGGAGCCGGGGGCGAAATTCCGCTATCAATGCGACGAGGTCTTTCCGCTGTCCGATCACGCCGGCTACGACGACCTCGTTTCCTTTGTCGAGGCGGTGGCGCCCTCGCGTATCCTCACAATCCACGGCTACGCGGGCGAGTTCGCCGCCGATCTGAGACGCCGCGGTGTCGAGGCCTGGCCGCTCTTCGGAGAGACGCAGCTCGAGCTGGAATCCCTCGTTGTTGGCGCCTCGTTGGTGGCTTTGACAGGGTCAAATGAGACGCCGCACCCGGTCGGGTCGGACTCCGGATTCGGTGCCTTCGCCACCCTCTGCGGGAAGATTGCCGCTGTCACCGGAAAGTTGAAAAAGCGCTGGATCCTCGCCGCGTATTTGGCGTCGCTGCCGGAGGATGATCTCGAGACGGCGGTGCGCTTTCTTGCGGCGCGTCCTTTCCCGAGGGAAGAGGGGATCCGGGCGGCGAGCGTGGGTTGGTCGCTCATCCGGCAGGCCCTTCTCGATCTGAGCGGGCTCACTCTCGCCCAACTCCGCCAGGTCTCCGCCTCGCAGGCCGACGCGGCGCGCACGACCTATCTGATCCTGCAGGGCCGGACCATGCCGGAGCCGCGGAGTCTTGCGGAGATCGGTGAATTCTTCCGCGACCTCGCTCGTGAAAAGGGCCAGACCGCGAAACTGCGCCGGCTTCGTGTGCGTTTGTCAGGCTTGACTCCGGGGGAAGGGGCTCTCGTCGTGGGGATTCTCACCGGCGACCTGCGCATCGGATTGAAGGAAGGGCTTCTCGAGGAAGCGATCGCCGAGGCGTTCGGGCGCGATCCTGGAGAGGTGCGCGAGGCGAACATGCTCCTCGGCGACCTTGGTGAAACGGCGCGAATGGCCCGTGCCGGTCGGCTTGGTGAGGCCGGTGCGACGTGGTTCACGCCGATACGGGTGATGCTGGCGAGTCCCGAGGAGGATGCCGAGGGAATCGTCGCGCGACACGGAGGCGAGGGCCGACTCCTTTGGCTCGAGGACAAATTTGACGGGATCCGCGCCCAGCTCCATCGCCGGGGCGACGAGGTGGGAATCTACTCGAGGGATCTGCGTCCGCTCCACGCCGAGTTTCCTGAGATCGTCGAAGCCGCCCGATCCCTCGATCGCGATGTGATCCTCGACGGCGAGATCATCGCCTTTGCCGAGGGGAAAAAGCTCACCTTCTTTGATCTGCAGAAACGTCTCGGACGCCGTGATGCGCGACTCGATCAGGGCGACCTCTTTTTCGGCGAGGCGGTGCCGGTGCGTTTTGTCGCCTTCGACCTGCTCGGTTGCGACGGGTGCGGCTGGCTCGATCGTCCGCTGACAGAGCGGCGCGAGGTCCTCGATTTGCTGACGCTCCCCGCAGGAATCGACCGGTGCGAAGTCGTCCGAGCGACGACCGCAGCGGAGGTGGATGAGGCCTTCAATGCGGCGAAACGGCGAGGCAACGAAGGACTCATCGCGAAGGAGCCCGGGAGCCTTTACTCTCCGGGACGTCGGGGCAAACAGTGGCTGAAGCTGAAGAAGGCGATGCCGACGCTCGATGTCGTTGTGGTGAAGGCGCAGCAGGGCCATGGCAAGCGCGCCCACCTGCTGAGCGATTACACCTTTGCGGTGCGCGACGAGGAAAGCGGTGCGTTGCGGGTCATCGGCAAGGCCTACTCGGGGCTCACCGATGCCGAGATCGAGGAACTGACCGCGCACTTCCGTGAGCGGACCGTGGAAAAGGCCCGCTCCGTTCATGTCGTCGAGCCCGATACGGTGCTTGAGATCGCCTTTGATTCGATCCAGGCGAGCAAACGCCACGATTCGGGCCTGTCGTTGCGCTTTCCACGGATCAAGACGATCCGGAGGGACAGGACACCCGCGGATATCGACACGCTCGCCTACGCTCGCAAGCTGGCGGGACTGTGATCTTTCAGGGTGCCGTGGCCGCGGCGCGGGCTGCTTCGAATTGTCGATTCGGGCGGGTTGCCTTCTCCACGACAAAGCCGGGCCGCTTCGCAAAGTCGGCCGCGACGATCGTGGCTTTGTCAGGATCGAGATCCCCGGCGTGGGCATGAAGAAGGTAGCGCAGCACGAGCGGTTTCGCCGTCTCGATCGTCCAGGGCTCGAGCTGGCAGAAGGAGGCGCCCATCCAACCATCGGATCGCACGTGCCAGGGAGTCGGGTGGCGGGGATTGCCGGGATGATCGTAAAAGGTGATTCCCTCCACGACGGTCTTTCGATCGGGTCCTACCCCGGAGGTGACGGGTCCCGAGTAGTCCATCCACGCGGCGGTCTTCTCGAAGATCGCTTTCTCGCCCCGGGTTCCTTCGCTGCTCGTCAGTTCACCGCCACCGAAATGATGGCTGAGGCTTTTCGCAACGCGCACGGCAAGAAGACCGAAATTCGACTTCTCGAGCGTGACCTTCTCCCGCCCGGCACCGGGCCGGAGGGTGATCTGGATCTCGAGGAATTGACCGTCGTTTTCGTCGGGACGCGAAGCGGCGACGAGCTCGTGGTCGATCAACTCCGCGCCGGATTCATCATACCACCCGAGCGAAGCGGCCATGATGGATTCCTCGATTCCGTCCTCGTAGACGAGCCAGTGCTTCTGACGGATCCGCGCTTTCGTGTTCTCCGACCAGAAGTCGATACCTTCGACCTTGGCGTGGGCAAACCAGATCGAGCGATGATGGTCGTGATTCTGAGCTCCGGGGTGCCCCATCCGCGTCAGCGAGACGCCCGAGGGGCCGTTGAAGGGGTAGAAGAAGGGCCGGGGATATTTCGGATCGAAGTGCCATCGGGTCACCTCCTTGCCTTCGTGAAGGAAAGCTACCTGATTGTCGGGGAGGGGGAGCAACTCGCAACGTGGCGCGACGTGCTCTTCCGGAGCAGCGGTATCTGCCGCCAGCGGCGGATCGCCGGGAAGAACGATGAGGATGAGAGAGAGGACGAAGCAGGCTGCGATTTTCATCCTGCCATCGAAACGAAAAGGCACTGCGGCCGCAAGGGCGTGATCGGGGCCGCGCTCAGCGGCGGCCCTTTTTCCGCTTCTTTCGTTTCGCGGACTTGGGCGGGGTGTTCCGTTGCTTCTCTCCAGTCTTGGGGCGGCGCCAACCGCGCGGAAAAGGGATGGGACGATCCGGTTC
>NEUQ01000061.1 GCA_002288445.1 Verrucomicrobiia bacterium Tous-C2TDCM
AGGATTACGTGAAGGAATTCGGCATCGAGGTCCACCGCGAGGAATGGCTCGACCGTGAAAAAGGCGTCGTCGTCGAGGACGGCGCGATCCGCTCGATCACGACGCTGAGCGGCAAGACCTATGCAGGGAAAGTCTTTTTCGATGCGACCTACGAAGGCGACCTCCTCGCCGCCGCCGGGGTCGATTACCATGTCGGACGCGAGGCCAACTCGGTCTACGGCGAGGAGTGGAACGGCGTGCAGGTCGGGATTCTCCATCACCGTCACCATTTCGGCGCGGTCGACCAAGCGATCAGCCCCTACGTCGTGCCCGGCGATCCAAAAAGCGGCGTGCTGCCGCGCGTCAGCGCCGAACCTCCCGGCGTGCGGGGTGAGGGCGACAAGCGCGTCCAGGCCTACTGCTTCCGCATGTGCCTGACGAATCATCCCGAGAACCGTATCCCCTTCCCCAAGCCCGAAGGCTACGATCCGAAGCAATATGAAATGCTCCTGCGCGTCTTCGAGGCGGGCTGGCGCGAGACCTTCGAGAAATTCGACCCGATCCCGAACCACAAGACCGACACGAACAACCACGGCCCCTTCAGCACCGACAACATCGGCTACAACTACGACTATCCCGAGGCCAGCTACGAGCGCCGCCGCGAGATCATCCAGGAACACGAGACCTATCAAAAAGGCTGGCTCTACTTCATCTGCAACGATCCCCGCGTGCCGAAGGAGGTGCAGGAGGCGATGCGCGAGTGGGGTCTGCCCAAGGATGAATTCACCGACAACGGCAATTGGTCACACCAACTCTACATCCGCGAGGCCCGCCGCATGATCGGCGACTACGTCATGACCGAAAACGAGCTTCGCAAAAAGAAGCCCACCCCCGAATCTGTTGGCATGGGTAGTTACACGATCGACTCGCACAATGTGCAGCGCTACATCACGCCCGAAGGCCACGTGCAGAACGAAGGTGACATCGGGGTGAGCACCCGCGGTCCCTACGAGATCGCCTACGGCTCGCTCGTTCCGAAGAAGGAGCAGTGCACCAACCTGATGGTGCCGGTCTGCGTCTCGAGCTCGCACATCGCCTTCGGCTCGATCCGAATGGAACCCGTCTTCATGATCCTCGCCCAGAGCGCCGCCACCGCCGCCGTGATGGCACTCGATGGCGGGATCGCGGTGCAGGACGTCGACTACGAAAAACTGCGCGAGCGCCTCCTCGGCGATGGCCAGATCCTCCACTACGAGGCTCCCGCAGCCAATCAGAAAGGCACCGATCCCGGCAAGCTCGAAGGCATCATCGTCGATGACGAGGCCGCGAAGTTCGAAGGCAACTGGGAGGAAAGCGGCGCGGCGAAGGGCTACGTCGGATTCGGCTACCGTCACGACGGCGACACCGCCAAGGGCACGGCGAAGGCGGTCTTCACGACAACGATTCGGAAAGCAGGGACCTACGCGGTGCGTCTTGCCTATCCGCCCAACCACAACCGCGCCGCCAACGCCCGCGTTGTCGTCAGTCACTCCGCCGGCGACGCCGTCGTGACCGTCGATCAGAAGAAGATGCCATCGCACGAACTCTTCCACGAGCTTGGCGTCTTCGAATTCCCCTCCGGCGCCACCGCCACGGTGACCTTGAGCAACGAAGGCAGCGACGGCTTTGTCGTCGTCGACGCGGTGCAGTGGGTGGAAGTGGAGTGATGCACTCCGGCAGCGGGGAACGTTGCCCCGCTCCGCTGCTTTTCAAACACCACCTCGCCACCCCCGGCGGGAAATTTGAGGAGGTCGGGGTCGTGCCTGGTGAAGCCGGCGAGTTTACCGGGCTCGAGGCTACCGAAGGCGATGATCATTCCGTTCACGTGGATCGCATCGGCCTCGGCGGTGCCAGCGGCGGCCGAACTTCCGATAGGACGCGGAATCGAAATGGATCCTGTCGCCCAGGTGCGCACGGCGCCTCGGGAGATCCTGACAGAACTCGAAAACACGCTCCGAGACCGAGCAGCTTTGCTTGGTGGGTCAAGCCTCGCGGGGGACGACTTCGCGCCAGGCAGGTCGGCGGACGGGGCACGTTGCGGACTTGCTCCGGCCAGCGGAGAGCGTTAAAAAGGGGCTGATGAAACCGCTCCTTGCCTTCCTCGCGATCGCCTCACTCGTGTCTCCGGCCCTGGCCGGGGAGACACTCACCCTGCCCGATCTCGCGGGCAAGCCCGTCGCGGCCCTCGAGACGGAAGGTAAAAAGGCTGCGGTGATCTTTTTCGTCTCGCCCTACTGCCCGACCTCAAACACTTTCGGCCCCGAGATGAATGCCATCGTGAAGGAGTTTGGGAGCGAGTTCGTTTTCCACTTCGTCCATTCCGACACCACCGTGACCGAGGCCGACCGCAAGCAGCATGCGGCGATGATGGAATTCACCCGGCCTGTCCTGACCGACTCGGCGCAGAAGCTCGCAAAGCAGCTCGGAGCCAAGACGACGCCGGAGGTGGTAGTCGTCAATCCCGACGGTGAGACCGTCTATCAGGGTCGTATCAACGATCTCTACCTCGGACCAACGAGACGCCAGCGCGAGATCAAGACGCACGATCTTCGTGATGCGCTCACCGCTTTGCGTGATGGAAAACCCATCGCGACTCCCCGCACCGAGGCGATGGGCTGCGGAATCGTCTTCCTGCCGTGATCTGGAAGCCGACGATCGCAGCTTGCCTGGAGCGTGGCGCTTTCCTATGCTGTCCGGGATGAAGCGTTTTCCCCTCCCCACGCCCGCCCGACTCGCGGTCCTTCCCCTCTGGCTCGCTCTGGCTCATGCCGCTTCAGGATCGGAGCGCGACGACGCCTTCGCCCGGACGATCGACGAACTCTTCCCCAAACTTGTCGAGACTCGGCGTCATCTCCACGCAAACCCCGAACTCTCGAACGAGGAAGAGAACTCCGCGACCTACGTCACGAAACGACTTACCGAACTCGGACTCGAGGTGCAAACGGGCGTGGCGAAGCATGGGATCGTGGCCCTGCTCAAAGGTAAGGCCGGAGCGAGCGAACACTGTGTCGCCCTCCGCGCCGACATGGATGCCCTGCCCATCACCCAGCTCAGCAGCAAGCCCTACCGTTCCCGAAATCCAGGCGTGATGCACGCCTGTGGGCACGACGTCCACACCACCGTGGCGCTCGGGGTGGCTGAGGTCCTGAGAAACCATCAGGACCAATTCTCCGGCACAGTGAAATTTCTCTTCCAACCGGCCGAGGAAGGCATGCCGATCGACTTCAAGGATGACTGGGGGGCCAAGCAAATGGTCGCCGAGGGCGCAATGGAGAATCCCCGACCGGCCGCCATTTTCGCCCTGCATTGCCGTCCCACGATCACTCCGAAAGGAGCTGACCTCGCGACGAAGCGTTACCTCGAGGCAGGCCAGTTCTCCTACACTTCCGGCTACGACAGCGCCAACAGCGACACCTTTGAGGTGGTGATCAAGGGCACGATGGCCCACGGCTCGGCACCGCAGCGGGGCGTTGATGCGATCACCGTGGCGGCCGAGGCCATCACGGCGCTGCAGACAATCCGGAGCCGCCGCACCGACACCCAGCAGCCGCTTGTACTCACGATCGGGACGATCCGGGGCGGACAACGTCACAACATCCTCGCCGACGAGGTCCGCTTCACCGGTACGGTGCGCACCTACGACGAGGCCTTCCGCGATTCGGTGAGGAAGATGATGACCCAGATCCTCGACGGCATCACCGCCGCCCACGGGGCAACCCACATCCTCGATTACCGGACGGGCTACCCCAGTGTCTACAACGATCCCAAGCTGGTCGAAGCGACCCTCCCGACCCTGCGACGGATCGCCGGGCAGGCCAACGTGATCGAATCGATCCCGGGAATGGGAGGCGAGGATTTCTCCCACTTCGCCAAGGTAAGCCCGGGGTTCTATTTCAGGCTCGGTGTCGCCAACGAGGCGAACGGTATCCTTGGCGAGATCCACACCCCGGCCTTTGATGTCGATGAGCAGTGCCTCAAGACCGGAGTCGCCGGAATGGCGGCGGTGATCTGCGACTTTTTGGACGCGGTGCGGTGAGGCCGGTGACAAGGCCACAAAAAGCCCGGCCCCTTTCGGGAACCGGGCTAAAAAGCGTCGGGGACGGTTGACCCGCCTCCGGTCCGGGGTCAGGCCTCTTCGCCAACCGCGTAACGGCTGAAGCGAGTCACGGTGAGGGTGTCTCCTGCGGCCTTGGAGAGGTCGTCGAGGAGGTCCTGGATCGTCTTGTCGTTATCCTTGATGAAGGGTTGGTCGAGAAGGCAATTGATCGAATAGAATTTGCCAAGCTTGCCATCGATGATTTTTTCGATGATCTCGGCGGGCTTGCCTTTCATCTGCTCGCGGAAGATGTCGCGCTCGGCCTCGACCTTGTCGGTCGGCACCTCGTCGCGGCGCACGCAAATAGGGTGGGCGGCAGCGATGTGCATGCAAAGATCCTTGGCAAAGTCCGTGACCGCCTGGGAAGCGGCAGTCGCCGAATTGCCACAGGTAATCTCGGCGAGAACGCCGACACGTCCTCCCATGTGGATGTAGGAAGCGACGAGACCTTCACCGGAGATCTCATACTTTGAGAAGCGGCCGAGGCCCATGTTTTCCCCGAGCTGGCCGACCTTGGCCTTGATGAAGGTCTCGAGAGTTTCCGCGGAATCGGCGGAGTAGGGCTGCGCGAGCAGCTCGGGGAGCGAAGCCACACTGGCACTGGCGGTGATGTGGTCAAGAATCTCGTCGACGAAGGTGCGGAAGTTCTCATTCTTCGCAACGAAGTCGGTTTCGCAATTCACTTCAACGAGGATGCCGGTCTTGCCCCCGTCGAGGATGCGGGCGGCGCAGACACCTTCCTTGGCGGCGCGGTCGGCCTTCTTGTCGGCATCGGCGATGCCCTTCTTGCGAAGGATCGTCTCGGCCGCCTCAAGGTCGCCATCAGCTTCTTTGAGAGCGGACTTGCAGTCCATCATGCCCGCGTTGGTCTTGTCGCGGAGGGTCTTGATCAGTTCAACGGTAATTTCAGCCATAGCGATATGCGTGTTAAGTAGTCGGATTCTGGAATTCCGCGAACGGGATTCCGTGGCAAAAAAGTCAGATCGGGAGTCGCTTGGGACCCGATGGAGGCCGATGGCAGGGCCTCGCCTCAGACGACCGGGAGGACCGGATCGATGAGTTTTTTGAGGACCACCCGGATCGATCGGATCGCATCGTCATTGGCGACGATGGGGTAATCAACCACCTCGGGATCCGCATTCGAGTCCACCATCGCCACGATGGGGATGCGGAGCTTGCGGGCCTCGTTGACAGCATTGTATTCACGCGCGGAATCGACCACGACCATGGCGTCGGGAAGGCGATCCATGTGACGAATACCGGCGAGACGAAGGTGCAGCTTGTCGCGCTCGCGGTTGAGGGAGGCGAGTTCTTTCTTGCTCATCTTCTTGAAGTCGGGCGACTTCTGGAGATTCTCGAGAGACTCCATGCGGCTGACGCTGCGACGGACAGTGGGAAGGTTCGTGAGAGTGCCTCCCAACCAACGGTGATTCACGAAATACTGGCCGGTGGCCTCGGCAGCTTCGCGGACGGCATCCTGAGCCTGACGCTTGCAGCCGACAAAGAGGATCTTGCGGCCGCGCGACACCGTGTCGCGGAGAAAGGCACCGGCTGCGTCGAGTTGCTCGGCCGTTTTACCGAGGTTGATGATGTGAACGTTGTGACGTTCGCCGAGAATGTAGGGACGCATTCTCGGATTCCACTTGCGGGATTGGTGACCGAAATGGACGCCGGCTTCGATCAGCTCGGTGAGGAGTTCGTTGGACATATCTGGGGTGGCTTCCTTTTCGCAGGAAACCGGGGGTGTTTGAAAAGCGCCATCAGTCTGGTTCGCCCCGGGCCTCTTCAGGCACTCGCTTTTCGTTTGGTTTAGGGGATGGTCGGGAGCGGGCGGCACTTACGCGCCAAAATTGGTAAAATCAAGCAAAACTGCGAAGCTGGGAAACTCCGGGGAGGCGCAGATCCTTGTCCGGATCCGCGCTCCCCTGAAAGGTATTCCGTAAGAACCGGGATCAAGCCGGCTCGCCCAGGAGTTGATCGAGTGGGGATGGCTCCTCGTCGTCGTTTCCAAGACCGAGGTCTTCCGGGGTGGCATGCTCAAGAACGGCGAGATTCCGAGTCGTGTGGAAGCCGGTGCCGGCCGGGATGAGGTGCCCCATGATGACGTTCTCCTTGAACCCGCGAAGGTAGTCGATACGACCGAGAGTGGACGCTTCGGTGAGAACACGGGTCGTGTCTTGGAAGGATGCGGCGGAGATGAAGGAGTCGGTCTCGAGCGAGGCTTTCGTGATCCCGAGCAGAACGGGTTCACCTTCGGCGGGCTTGCCCCCTTGCTCGATCATGTCGGCGTTGATCGCCTCGAAGGTCGTTTTCTCGATCTGGTCGCCCCAGAGGAACTGGGTGTCGCCGGGATCGGTAATGCGGACCTTCCGAAGCATCTGGCGGATGATGATCTCGATGTGTTTGTCGTTGATCTCCACCCCCTGCAGGCGATAGACGTCCTGGACCTCGGAGACGAGGTGCTCCATGAGAGCGTGGGGCCCGAGAATGTCGAGAATCTCGTGGGGGGCAACCGCGCCTTCCGTGAGTTTCTGGCCCTTGTGAACGTTGTCACCGGGCTGCACGAGATAGTGCTTGCCCAGCGGGATGAGGTGTTCCTCCTGTTCGCCGGTCTCCGAGTTCGTGACGATGAGCTTCCGCTTTGCGCGAATGGTGCCGCCGATGGACACTTCCCCGTCGATCTTGGCGATTTCGGCGATTTCCTTCGGCTTGCGGGCCTCGAAGAGCTCG
This sequence comes from Verrucomicrobiia bacterium Tous-C2TDCM, assembly GCA_002288445.1. Taxonomy (GTDB): domain Bacteria; phylum Verrucomicrobiota; class Verrucomicrobiia; order Verrucomicrobiales; family DEV007; genus Arctic95D-9. The sequence goes on from NEUQ01000061.1 coordinate 6,845, forward strand.
GCAACCCGGGGAAGACCACCGGTGATGTCCTTGGTTTCCGAAACCTTCCGGGGAGTCTTGGCGAGCTGATCCCCCCCCTTGACGGCCTGACCTTCCTTCACCGAAAGGTGGGCGCCGGTTGGGATGGAATAGGCGGCCAGCTCCTCGCCGGTCTTCGGATCGACGATGAGAATCTGCGGATGGAGATCCTCCTTGTGCTCGATGACGACAAGACCCTTTGTATTGGTCTCTTTGTCGATTTCGGTGTCGAGGGTGATCCCTTGGATCATGTCGCGGAACTTGATCTTGCCAGGCTTCTCGGTGATCACTGGCACGGAATAGGGATCCCACGTGGCGAGAGTGTCGCCCTTCTTGATGTGCGAGTTGTCGGCGAAGCGGATCACCGAACCACTGACGATGTTATAGGACTCGAGCTCGCGTCCGTCCTTGTCGTGGATGGAGATCGTGCCGTTTTTGTTCAGCGCGACGAAGGTCTTGTCGGCCGTCTCGACGGTCCGGAGATTGTTGAAGTGAATGGCTCCCGCAGCCTTGGCCTTGATGATGGGCTGCTTGAAGGTCCCCGAAGCGACCCCGCCCACGTGGAAGGTTCGCATCGTGAGCTGCGTGCCCGGCTCGCCGATCGACTGCGCGGCAATGATGCCGACCGCCTCCCCGATCTTGGCCATGCCATTCGAGGCAAGGTTCATTCCGTAGCACTTCGAACAGCAACCACGGCGGCTTTCGCAGGTAAGGACAGAACGGATCTTGAGCTGCTCGTGACCGATGTTGTTGAGACGGAGGGCGATGGCCTCGTTGATCATCTCGCCGGGGCTGACGACGATTTCCTCGCCGTTGACCACCTTCTCGGCCGAAACCCGGCCGTAAATGCGGGTTTTCAGGTCGACCACTTCTTCGTCACCCTCATAGATGGACTTGACGAGAATGCCGTTTGCAGTGCCGCAGTCGATCTCCGTGATGATGACATCCTGAGCCACGTCGACCAGTTTGCGGGTCATGTAACCCGAGTCGGCCGTCTTCAACGCGGTATCGGCGAGACCCTTGCGGGCACCGTGGGTAGAGATGAAATACTCTAGCACCGAGAGGCCCGATCGGAAGTTCGAGATGATGGGGCGCTCGATAATCTCGCCGGAGGGTTTGGCCATCAGGCCGCGCATCCCGGAGAGCTGCTTGATCTGCTGGCGGTTGCCGCGGGCGCCGGAGTCGACCATCATGAAGAGCGGACTTGGCAGGCTCTTGCCGTCGTTGTGCTCGATGGTGCGGAAGAGCGCCTTGGTGATTTCGTCACCGGCATGGGTCCAGATGTCAACGATCTTGTTGTAACGCTCCTTGTTGGTGATGACCCCGGCACGATACTGATCGTTGGCTTTCTGGACTTCGGCGGTGGCACTGTCGACCTCGACCTGTTTCTCGGCAGGGATGATCATGTCGAAGATCCCAACGGAGGTTCCCGAACGGGTCGCCTCCCGGAAGCCGAGGGATTTCAGCGCGTCGAGCGATTTGACGGTGCCTTCCTGCCCGGAGACTTGGTAGCAACGCCAAATGATGTCGGAGAGTTGTTTCTTGGCGACCGTGTTGTTGAAGAAGCCGAGTTCATCGGGCCAGATTTCATTGAAACGGACGCGGCCCGCCGTCGTGACGAGGATCTTGCGCTCGCGGTCACCATAAATGCGACCCGTCGAGCCGAAGTCAGGGTTCCGCATGCGGATGGGATCGTGCATGTCGATGGACTTGTTCGCCACGGCGAACTCGACCTCGGAGGTATCGGCGAAGAGCGGCAGATGACGCTCGGCATCGGGGTCGCGCAGCGGGATCTGGCGGCAGTAGGTGAGGAAGTAGGCTCCCAAGGTAATGTCCTGCGAGGGAGTCGTGATCGGCTTACCGCTCGAGGGCGTGAAGATATTGTTCGGGGCGAGCATCAGCATGCGGGCCTCCATCTGCGCCTCGACCGAGAGCGGCACGTGCACGGCCATTTGGTCACCATCGAAGTCCGCGTTGTAAGCGGTGCAAACGAGCGGATGGACCCGGATGGCGGAGCCTTCGATCAGGACCGGTTCGAAGGCCTGGATCGAGAGACGGTGCAGGGTGGGCGCACGGTTGAGGAGGACGGGGTGGCCCTTTGTCACCTCCTCAAGAATGTCCCAGACCTCGGAAGTCTTCCGTTCGATGAGCTTTTTCGCACTGCGCACGGTGTGGACGTAGCCGAGTTCCTTCAGGCGGCGGATGATGAAAGGCTCGAAGAGGACGAGAGCCATCTTCTTCGGAAGACCGCACTGGTGGAGCTTGAGGTCGGGGCCGATGACGATGACGGAGCGCCCCGAGTAATCGACCCGCTTGCCAAGAAGGTTTTGACGGAAACGCCCGCCCTTGCCCTTGAGCATGTCGGAGAGTGACTTGAGGGCACGGTTTCCGGCCCCGGTGACCGCACGCCCATGGCGACCGTTGTCGAAAAGGGCGTCAACAGCCTCCTGCAACATCCGCTTTTCGTTTCGGATGATGACATCCGGAGTCTTGAGCTGGAGCAAATTCTTGAGTCGATTGTTCCGGTTGATGACACGACGATAAAGGTCGTTGAGATCGGAGGTCGCGAAACGGCCCCCTTCCAGCGGAACGAGCGGACGGAGGTCGGGCGGGATGACTGGCAGCACCTCGAGGATCATCCACTCGGGACGGGTCTTCGAATGATAGAAACCCTGGGCGAGTTTAAGACGCTTAGCGAGTTTCTTGCGGACCTGCTTCGAGCGGGTCTTGCCCATGGCCTCTTCGAGCTCGGTAATGACCGACGGAAGATCGACGCGGGTAAGGAGGTCGCGAACGGCCTCAGCGCCCATGCCCGCACGGAAACCTTCAACCCCATACTCATCTTGCGCATCGCGGTATTCGAGCTCAGTGAGGAGCTGGCCGGCCTCGAGCGGCGTGTTGCCGGGATCGATGACAATGTAATCCTCGTAGTAGATCACGCGCTCGAGTTGGCGGGCGCTCATGTCGAGCATGAGACCGATGCGCGAAGGCATGCATTTGTAGAACCAGATGTGCGAGACCGGCACCGCGAGTTCGATGTGGCCCATGCGCTCGCGACGGACCCGCGACAGGGTCACCTCGACACCGCAACGGTCACAGACGACACCCTTGTGCTTGATGCGCTTGTATTTGCCGCAGGCACACTCCCAGTCCTTCGTGGGACCGAAGATGCGCTCGCAGAAAAGACCGCCCTTTTCAGGTTTGAAGGTGCGGTAATTGATCGTTTCCGGATTCTTCACTTCGCCACGGCTCCACGAACGGATCGTTTCGGGGTTGGCAACGGTGATCCGGACGTGGTCGAAGCTGTCGGACTTTCGCTCGAGGCCGAAGATCTCGTCCAGTTGCGATTCGGAGCTAAGGTAGGGAACTGACATGGTGGAAGGGAGCTGAATTTCGAGAGGTGCGAGGGTGGTCGGGCCGTGCCGGATCAGATGATGGCGAGGCTGTCGGTGAGAATCTCCTCGGGAGAGCGGGTCGAGGATCCGACGCGGACGTCGAGGCCGAGGCTCTGCATCTCCTTGATCAACACGTTGAACGACTCCGGCGTGCCGGCGTCGAGGGTGTTATCGCCCTTGACGATGGATTCATAAATGCGAGTCCGGCCCTGCACGTCATCGGACTTGACCGTGAGAAGCTCCTGCAAGGTGTAGGCGGCACCGTAGGCCTCGAGCGCCCAGACCTCCATTTCCCCGAATCGCTGGCCACCGTATTGCGCCTTGCCCCCAAGCGGCTGCTGGGTGACGAGGGAGTAAGGGCCTACGGCGCGGGCGTGGATCTTGTCTTGGACCAAGTGACCCAGCTTCAGCATATAAATGATGCCGACCACGACAGGCTGGTAGAATGGTTCACCGGTGCGACCATCGTAGAGCTGCGATTTGCCGTTCGTGCCGATCCACTTGAAGCCCTCAATCTGCTGGGCCTCTTCGAGGTATTCGACGATCTTCGATTCCGGAATCCCGTCGAAGACCGGGGTGGCAACCTTGAAACCAAGGGCCTTGGCGGCCACGCCAAGGTGGGTCTCAAGCACCTGGCCCACGTTCATCCGACTCGGCACGCCGAGGGGATTGAGGCAGATGTCGACCGGAGTGCCATCTTCGAGGAAAGGCATGTCAGCCTCGGGGACGATCGTCGCGACGACCCCCTTGTTGCCGTGGCGGCCGGCCATCTTGTCGCCAACGGAGAGCTTGCGCTTCTTCGCGACATAGACCTTCACCTGCTTGATCACGCCCGGATCGACCTCGTCACCGGATTCGATGCGGTCGAGTTGACGTTCCCGTTCCATGTCGATATCGGCGAACTTCTGCTCGTAGCTCGCGACGATGTCGAGGATCTTGTTGCGGATCGGACTGGGGTCAATCTCGATGTTCGAGTAGTTGTCGGCCAGTTTCCGGAGAAGAGTCTTGGTGATCTTGCGGTTGGCGGGAACGAGGATTTCTCCGGTGCGGCCGTTGACCACGTCGAGCGGGATTTTTTCGCCGAGAAGGATGTCGGAGAGCTTTTCGGTGAGTTGCTCGGTAAGCTCCTCGTGGCGGCGCTTGTGCTCCTCGATGATTTGCTTTTGCTGCTTCTGCTGTTCCTTGGGATCGACTTTCTCCTTGCTCGACGCGTTGCGCGAGGAGACGCGGACGTCCATCACGATGCCAACGCAGCCGGAGGGAACGCGCAGGGAGGTGTCTTTCACGTCAGCGGCCTTCTCGCCGAAAATGGCGCGAAGGAGACGTTCTTCCGGAGCCAGTTCGGTCTCGCTCTTCGGTGTGATCTTTCCGACGAGGATGTCGCCAGGCTTCACCTCGGCGCCGACACGAATAACGCCATCCGGACCGAGGTCCTTGAGGGCTTCCTCCCCGACGTTCGGAATGTCGCGGGTGATTTCCTCGGGGCCAAGCTTGGTGTCCCGGGCGCCGATCTCGAATTCGTCGATGTGGATGGAGGTGTAGATGTCCTCCTTCACGATGCGTTCCGAAATAACGATGGCATCCTCGAAATTGTATCCGTTCCAAGGCATGAAGGCGACCAAGACATTCCGGCCGAGGGCGAGTTCTCCATGCTCGGTGTTCGGGCCATCGGCAAGGACTTGACCGGCCTTCACCTTCTCGCCGCGACGGACGATCGGTTTCTGGTTGATGCAGGTGCCCGCGTTCGAGCGCATGAACTTGCGCAGCGGATAAACGTAGGTGCCGTTCTCCTTGTCGCTTTTCAGCTTGAAGGGATTGGTCATGAACTGCGCTTCGGAGCAGGGCAGTTCGCCGTCCTTGGTCACGATGATGATCTCGGCGGTGGCGGCGGCAATAATCCCGTTGCCCTCAGCCACGACGACGGCGCGCGAGTCGCGGGCGACCTTGCCCTCCATCCCAGTGCCAATGTAGGGAGACTCGGAAACAAGAAGGGGCACTCCCTGGCGCTGCATGTTCGAGCCCATCAGGGCCCGGTTTGCATCATCGTGCTCGAGGAAGGGAATGAGCGAGGCCGCCACCGAAACGAGCTGCTTCGGAGAGACGTCCATGTAGGTGGCCGCTTCCGGATCGACCTCGATGAACTCTCCAAGGTGGCGCACGGTGATTTTCTCGGTAAGGAAGTTGCCCTTGTCGTCGATCGGATTGTTCGCCTGAGCGATCAGATAACTCTCCTCCTGATCGGCGGTGAGGTAGTCGATCTTCTTCATCACCTTCCCCTTTTGAATGCGACGGTAAGGGGTCTCAATGAAGCCGAACTCGTTGATCCGGGCATAGCAGCTCATCGAGTTGATAAGGCCGATGTTCGGACCTTCCGGCGTTTCGATCGGACAAATGCGCCCGTAGTGGGAGGGGTGCACGTCGCGGACCTCGAATCCGGCGCGGTCGCGGTTCAGACCACCGGGCCCCAGCGCGGAGAGACGGCGCTTGTGGGTCAACTCGGAGAGCGGGTTGATCTGGTCCATGAACTGGCTCAGCTGCGAACGGCCAAAGAAGTCGCGCACGACGGCGGCGAGGGCCTTTGGATTGACCAACTTCGAGGGAGTCATCCCGTCGAGGTTGATGTCGAACAAAGTCATGCGCTCCTTGACAAGGCGCTCGGTGCGGGCCAGCCCAACGCGGCACTGGTTCGCGAGAAGCTCCCCGACAGCGCGGATCCGGCGGCTACCAAGGTGGTCAATATCGTCGAGGACACCTTCCCCACGACGGAGACCGAAGAGGTAGGCCATCGAGACGAGAAAATCGTCAGCTGTGATGACGCGCTCGTTTTCATCCACGTCGAGGGCGAGCTTCTGGTTGATCTTGTAGCGCCCCACGCGGGTGAGATCATACTTCTTTGCATCGAAGAAGAGACGCTTGAGGAGGGCCCTCGCGTTCGCCACGGTCGGCGGATCGCCAGGGCGGAGGCGGCGGTAGATATCCTTGAGGGCTTCTTCCTCGTTCTTCGCGGGATCCTTGCGGAGCGACTTGATGAGAAGATCGTCGTGGGAGGCGGTGACACAGGGCACCGACTTCACGCCAAGGGAGTGCAGCTGGGTGATGGTCGCGAGGGTAAGCGGCTCGTAAGCCTTCGCCACGACCATGTCTCCATCGAGGACATCGTTGAAGATGATCTTGTTCGCGAGTTCAGCCTCGTTCACGTTCGGATCGATCTTGAGTTTTTCGATGTCGTAAAACTGTTCAATGATATCCTCGTCGGTCGGATAACCGATGGCACGAAGGAAGGTGGTGGCGAGGAACTTACGGCGGCGGCGGCGGCGATCCAGGTAGACGTAGAGGAGGTCGTTCGTATCGAACTGCACCTCCATCCACGTGCCACGGTCGGGGATGATCCGGAACCCATAGAGGGTCTTTCCGTTGAGGTGGAGATTCGTCTCAAAGCACACCCCGGGAGAGCGGTGCAACTGACTAACAATGACCCGTTCCGCCCCGTTGATCACGAAGGTACCCCGAAGTGTCATCATTGGAAGCTCGCCCATGTAGACCCGCTCCTCCTTGGTGCCGGTCTCGTCAGTGAGGGAGAAGGTAACGTAAAGCGGCGCGCTGAACGTCTCGCCGTCCCGGAGGGCCTCAAGGGCCGTCAACTTGGGCTCGCCGACCTCGTATTTCGCGAAATCAAGGGTGAACTTCTCGTCGTAGCTTTGAATCGGAAAGACCTCACGGAAGACCGACTGCAGACCGGTCGCGACGCGCCCCTCGGGCTCGACGTCCTGTTGGAGGAATTCCTTGTAGGAATCGAGCTGCACCTCGATCAGGTTAGGCGTCTCGATCGCCTCCTCGATCTTGCCAAAATACACACGTTCAAGTTTCTCGGGTCTTGCTGACATAAGGGCGCTACTGAGGTTGGTCTGGCGGTCTATGGATGAGATCCGGGAGAGCGGACGAGTGACCCCGCAAAGGGCCACGCGCGACTCCGTCAGCCCGGAAGCCGATCGTCAAAAGAAAAGACGACGAAGCCCGGGCGCTTGAAGAAACACCCGGGATTCGACGTCAAAGCATCTTGGCGAAGGGGGACAATGACACCGTCTTTCGAATGATTACGATTGAATCGGGAAATTTTCTTGATTTTTTCGAAGAATTTGATCCCGGCCCGTTTCCGGACCGGGATCGAAAATTCCGGATTACTTGAGCTCGACCTTGGCGCCAGCCTCTTCGAGCTTGGCTTTGATCGCGGCGGCTTCCTCTTTGGTGACGCCGTCCTTGACGGACTTGGGAGCGCCTTCCACGAGGGCCTTGGCCTCGGCCAGACCGAGTCCCGAAACGGCCTCACGGACCGCCTTGATGACTCCGATCTTGTTGTCGCCGAAGGAGGTCAGGATGACGTCGAAGGAGGTCTTCTCCTCGACGGCCTCAGCTGCGCCACCACCGGCGGCCGGTCCGGCCATCATGGCCACGGGAGCCGCGGCGCTGACGCCCCATTTTTCTTCGAGAGCTTTGACGAGGTCTGCGACCTCAAGGACGGTAAGTCCGCTCAACTGTTCCACTAGTGCACTGGTATCTGCCATGTTCTTGGTTGGGTA
>NEUQ01000062.1 GCA_002288445.1 Verrucomicrobiia bacterium Tous-C2TDCM
ACAGCCCAGCACCACGCGCATCGCCGAAGGCGTCGCCTGCAAAACCCCGAACCGCGACGCCCTCGAACACATCCGGGAGCACGCGCTCGACATCGTCACCGTGAGCGACGACGAAGCCATCGACGGAGTCGCCGAGTTGCTTCGCTGCACCCACCAGCTCGCCGAAGGAGCGGGAGCGCTCTCGTGGGCCGCCTTGAAAAAACATCGCGAAGCCTGGCAGGGCAAACGAGTCGCCGTGATCCTCTGCGGCGGCAACGCCAGCACCTCCCTGATGCGCGAAGCGATCGCGCGGTTGTGAACTTTACGACCTCAGCGCTTCTTTCCACACGCCCACCTCGCCGGACCATCCGAGCCGTCGCAACGCTTCGGTGATCGAGTCGAGATTTGGCTCGACGATGCCGTCCTCGGCGATCTGCTTATCATCGGCGGGATCTTCGGGATTCACGGCACAGGCGATCGCCCAGCAGGCCCACGCGCGCCACGATCGCACTTCCGGACGGGGCCCGCTCATGCGCGTTGCGAGATGTTGGAAATGCCGCCGCGGATTGCCGATAAAATCCTCCTCGCGCCGATGCTCGAGGATCCATCGCAGGGCCGCATAGGGCGGCGGGAATTCGACCAAACACGGCTCCTCGCCTCGCAAATCGCCGGAGAAAGCTCGGTTCAACATCAGGATGGCCTGCGCCGGCAATCCTTTCTGCCACAGCGCCTGACCACACGCCAGAGCGATCCGGTAGAAGGCCTCGCCCCGATCGTGGCCCACCGCCCGGATCGAGACGGCCGAGAGTCGCGGATCGGCGGAGGGGAGATGAGGGCACGGCGGGAGCAGGTCCATCTCAAGGACGCTCGAGGACAAAGGTGCCGAAGGAACCCGGCACGTGAAAGTCGGGCTTTTCCGTGCCCGGATGGATCCAACTGATCCAATCCTGCACGACACCCTCAGGACGATGGGAAAACTCGGCCCGGTAGACACCCGCGATCATCTCCTCGCCTGACAAACACCCCAAATCCCGCAGCACCGCGAGCGGAATGGTCCCTTCCACCTCGTAGCCACCCTCGACGAGTTCCCCCGCGAACTCGAGTCCGGGGAAACGCCAGGTCGGGTCGAACTGGCGGTGGTAGATCGCTTCGTAGTCGTAGACGCCGCCCCGCGGGTCCATCTCCGCGCCGTAGTAGGGCGTGCTGAGATCGCGGGTCGACGCGAAAAAGAGTTCGACCCGGTCCGACCCGAGCACGGCCTCGCCGGGATCTTCGTGCGGATCAAGGACGAGATCTTCGTCCTCCACTTCGAAACGGAACTTGAAGAAGTCCTCGTTCCACACCGCGCGGAAGATCGTCAGGGGAGCCGGACGATCGAGCCAGGGGAATTGGAAGTCTTCAAGACGCTCCCCCGCAAAAGGATCGAGCGAGGCGGAATGGCGGACGCGGTAGGTTTTCATCGGGCGCAGTTTAGGCAAGGCCGGGGGTAGGGCAAGGTCGGGGTTGCGGGGCCTGCTCATCACGCTCAATTCATCCTGCGCCTTGCCGGGAGCGACTTTTGATACTTGGCATAGTTTCCGTTTTTACGATCATTGCGGCGCCTCACGGGGCAGGCGCTAGGATCGGTGGGTGTTCGCGAACGATTCGTTGGAAAGACCCTGTCGGAGATTGGGGCGATCGTGCAACTGCAGGCAGACTGCGGAGGGGAGTATTCGGCGAAGATGCAATTGATTACTGACCTTTCACACTCGTGGATGAAGAGCCGTTTTTGTGTTTCCTGTTGCCACCTGACAGGGCCTAGATCGGACACTTCCCGATCGCGGAACGTCCCAGCAGATCCCTCTCCGATCTCGTTCAAAAGCACCCCGCCACCTGCTCCAACCCCGTCACCACCGCATCCACGCTCTTCCTCGCCTCCTCCGCCCCTACCCCGCCGAGCCGGAGACTCCGGACATCCCCCGCGAACAGCCCCGTACGAAATCCGACGGCTTTTGCAGGAACGACATCCTTTTTCCAGTCGTTGCCAAGGTAGAAGATTTCGCTTGCGGCGATCCCGACGGCGGCGGCCCGTTCCCGGAGGGTCTCGAAGAGTCGCAGGGAGGGTTTGCCCTCGCCCTCCTCGAACGAAAAGACCCGCAGATCCGGATGAAAACCCAAATCATCCAGACCTGCACCAAACAATCCTTCCATCACCGGCAGGGTGTAAAACTGCGCGTTGGAGATGATCCCGAGGAGAAGTCCCCGCGCCCGCAAATCGCCGAGCAACTCGATCGCCCCCGGCATCGGCCAGACGGGGTGGACACGGCACTCGTGTTCCAGAATGATCCGCTCGAGATCTCCACGGCTCGGCACGTGATGTCCGCCCGCAACCATCGCATCGGACCAAACTTGACGAATCTCGACTTCGGGAAAGGCGACTCCCTCGGCACGGCGGCGATCATGGTGCCGGGTGATCGTTCTCCCCAGCAAGCCCCCCAATCCCGCCATTCCCTCGGGATCGGGCTCGGGTCCGGGACGCTCCCCGCCGGCATCGGATATGAGGAGCGTGCCATAGAGATCGAAGACCACCGCACGGATGCCTTCGAGCCCGGGAAACTTCGGCGCCATCACCGCGGGCTCGGCCGCGAGGGGCTTCATCGTGGCTCGGACGTGCTCGACGAGCGGGCTCATCCGTTGCGGAGGAGGTTGAGCCTGGCCGGGTTGAGGAACTGGGCGAGGACCTTGCGCGTCGCGAGGTGCCCCACCTTGCCAACCGGACTGAAGACGACACGTCCGTAGACTTCCTCGAGTCGCTTTGAATAGTTTTCGAGACTGTAGACCCGACGGATGAGCTCGCGCCGCTCAGCGATCTCGCGCGCCGGATAAAGCGCGAGCGGAGGAATCGAGATCTTATCGAGGAGGGCGGGATCGTTCTTCAGTTTGCGCAGGATCCGCATCTGGAAGGGCTCACTGAGGACACCGAAATCGATCCGACCCTTTGAGATCCACGCCTTCAGGGTCTGCTTCACCGCGTTGCGCGGGAGCGGGCTGTCGTAGGCGAGGTAGCTGCGACGCAGCATCGACTCGACCGCTTCGGCGAGCTCTTTCTCCTCGAGCCAATCGACGGGCACGTCGATGCGGCGGTAGAGATTGTCCATGTGGATGCCGTTCGCCTCGAAATCGCGGGTGATCTCGGGCAGATCGCGGCCCATGACCGGCTTCCCTGCGATCCATGGCTCGAGAAAGGCGAGTCCGAAACCCTCGGCGATGCTGGTGGTGACAATGAAGTCGGACCACCCTAACAGATCCAGAAACGGATATTCGTCCCCGTCGGCGAGCCCGAGGGTCACGGGCAGGTCGAGTTCCTTGGCGAGGCGGCCCCATTCATCGTGGGTCTCCTGCCACTCGGGATTCTCGGGGCGCATGCTCGTGGCAAAATCGACACGGTCGCCGTAGATCAGAGCGAGGAGGAGGATCTCGCCCACATTCTTCCGCCGAATCCCCCTGGTTGGGTAGAAGGCGAAAAGCTTCCCTTTTGAGAAAGGCCGTTCCTCCGGCGTCGCCCGCACCGCGAGGTCGGGGATGGCGTTGGGGATCACGTGCAGGTTCGACGCGGCGATCCCGGCAGCGCGGAGGAAATCGTGGTCGCGCCGGTTGATAGTGGCATAGTGGATCTGTTTCGCGGTCGGATAGAGCGTTTCCTCGAAGTTCGCCTGCGAGTCGAAGAAGGAACGCTGCGTCGTGTAATTACCCGGACGCCCGTCCTCGGAGAAGTCGTGGATTTGCAGAACGACCCGCTCCCCTTGGGAGGCGAGCTCGCGGATGACACTGGGGAAGAGGACGTTCTTTGCGAGCGTCGGATTGTGAAAATGCCAGAGATCGGGTGGCCCTCCCAGAGCAGCGAACGCCTCCTTCTTCATCTCCTCGGTAAGGCTCTCGGCAACAACGGTGCTGCCGCTGCGGCGGTAATTGAGGGCCGGGATCACCCTCACACCCTCTTCCCTCGAGCCGGGCAAGGCCGGTTCGCCCGACAGGATCACCACCTCGTCACCGTTCGCCACGAGCACGTCGCGGGCTGATTCGATCACACGGGTGACCCCTCCCCGCCGCAGATGGTAGTGCACCATCACGATCCTTCTCTTTTCCCTACCGGCCATGGCGTTCGCGATATTCGGGCAAGGTAATCATGGGCGGCCGCTCTTCCTCGAAAATCTCACGGGTGACCTGTTCGTAACGATGGCCCTCAGCCTGAAACTGACGGAAGAGCCCGTGGAGGTCCGGGAGTTCCTTCACCATGCCATAATCGCGCAGTCGCTTCATGAATCCCTGGAGAATACCGAAGGCCATCTTGCCGAGGTCGCTCGTCGGTTGGTTCCGATGGATGCGGTTGTCCAGATCGGTCTGGGCGAAGGCATCGAGGCCACTGCTCTTGTAAAGATCGATGAGGTGCGACGTCTCCACGCCGTAGCCGATCGGAAAAGGCAGGCTTTCGAGCACCTCGCGGCGAACCGCGTATTCCCCCGAGAGAGGCTGGATCAAGGCGGTGAGCTCGGGAAAAAACATCGAAAAGAGCGGACGCACGAGGATCTCGGTGACGCGCCCGCCTCCCGAGGGCCGCAGGTCGTCGGAGACGGCCAAGGGCCGGTCGTAGAAGGCCTTCACATACTGGATCTCGGGCCGGTAGATGAGCGGCGCGACGAGGGCGCTGGCGAACTTCGAATGGATGTTCTTGATGTCGGCGTCGACGTAGCAAATAATGTCCCCGCGGAGCTGGTGAATCGCCTTCCAGAGATTCTCGCCCTTGCCCGGCTTCGATCCATACTGCGGGAGGATCTCGGACGAGAGGTAGGTGTCGGCCCCGAAGCTCGCCGCGATCTCGAGGGTGCGGTCGCTCGATCCCGAGTCGATCACGGCGATTTCGTCGAGCAGTGGATAGCGGTCCATCAACTCGCTCTTGAAGACGATGATCTCTTTACCGATCGTCTTCTCCTCATTGAGCGTGGGGATGCAGAGGCTGATGGTGAGGCCTGCGTCGCGCTTCGCCCGGACGAGTTCCTGCATGTCCCAGAACTCGCTGTGATGGAAGGTATTTGTTTCCAGCCAGCGGGAAATGCGTTGGTCGAGTTCGGACATGGGGTGTTCGTCAGGATGGCTTTCCCTCGTCCATGAACCGGAGCACCGATACAATCTGGGCGAGCCCATCGAAGATGGGCTCGAGCGAAATGGCCTCGGAAGGGGAATGGCGATTCTCTCCTTTCGTGATCCCCAGCGTCAATGACGGAATGCCGCGATCAAGGAGAAGGGCGAGCTCGGAAACGCTCGGGGCAACGTGCGACTCGATCCCCAGCAATTCCAGGGTCTCGCGAGCATGGTGCACGAGCGGATGATCACTCCCCAAATCTCCGGGACTGCGGTGCGCGATCATCTCTAGCGAAGCGCTGAGACCGTCGCCGATGGATGTGGTGGCGACCATCTCGGCGATCTCTTTTCCAATCCGGGCGACATGGCCCGCCTCGCGGCTGCGAATCTCGAACCGCAACGTCCCACTGCGCGGCGCTACACTGTAGCCCGATCCAGCCTCGATCGAACCCACGAGGATGCGACTGGTGGGCGACTCGCACTCCTCGATGCGGCGCAGGGCCACGATGAACCCGGCGAGGATCGCGGCGACGCCGGGGCCGGCATCTTCGGAATGATCCAACTCGCCCGATCCGGCAGCAACGTGAATTTCGCCCCTTGCCATACCGAGGCTCGAGTAGCTGAGTCGCCCGAGCTCGATCCCTTCCAGGCAAAGCGCCGCATCGATCGGATGGGAGGCATTCTCGAGGAAAAAGCGCATTCCCGCGAGATCGCCGCGACCGAAACTGCGGGTCGTGCCGAGGAGAACGAGGTTCGCATCAAGATCGATCTCGAGTTCCTCGAGAATGAGCGGCAGGGTCGCGAGCACAGCGACACCGAGACTGTTGTCGGCGAGACCACGTCCGCTCATCATTCCGGCACCGACCGAGACGGTGTGATCATCGGTCTCCGACCAGATCTTGTCGAGGTGTGCCGAAACCAAGAGGGTTCGTCGGCCGACCCGGCCGGGCAGCATCCCTGCAATGTTGCCCGCGTGATCGAGCGAGATATTGGCAAGACCGCATTCGGTGAATCGATCGCTCAGAAATCGGGTCAGGCGCCGCTCGGCACCAGTCGGCGCGGGTATTTCACCAGCCATGACAACGTTCGCGAAGAGAATCTCGCGCAGGCGGCGAAGTTTCTCCCGGTGCGTCAAGGGTGCCCCGTCGGACCTTGCTTTGGCAGTGTGTTTACACATGAATTTCGGAACCCGAGCCTAGGAGCCACAGGCCCAACCAACAAGCAGCAAACCGTGAATTTGCCGACCCTGAGGTGGCCAAAACGACACAAATTCCACCGTGAACTCCCCTCAATTCGCCACCAGATCGTAGCCGCGCCATTCGCGCACGGTGACTTCGGCAAACTCACCGACAGGCAAGTCGGCGGGGACGAAGACGGTGCCATCGACCTCGGGGGCATCCATCTCAGCACGGCTCTGACCGGGCGCATCGACAAGGACGCGAAGCGTCCTCCCTACCTGCCCGCGGTTCCGCTCTTCGGCGAGTTGTTCAAGACGGCGCATCGCTTCATTCCATCGCTTCTTACGGGTCATGTGGTGGACCTGACCCTCGAGCTTGGCGGCCCGGGTGCCTTCCTCGCGCGAGTAGTTGAAAACGGAGGCGCGCTCGAAACGAGCCGTGTCGAGGAATTCGAGCAGCTCGGCAAAATCCTCGTCGGTCTCGCCGGGGAATCCGACGATGAAGGTGGTGCGCAAGGCAAGACCGGGGATGCCTTCGCGCATGCGGCGCACGAGATCGCGGATGTAGGCGCCATCGGTCTCGCGTTTCATCGCTCCGAGCATGCGGTCGGAGATGTGCTGAAGGGGCATGTCGACATAGCGGGCCACCTTCGGACATTCCGCGATCGTCTCGATGAGTTCATCGCTCCAGTGGGCCGGATGGGTGTAGAGGAGGCGGATCCAGAAATCGCCCTCGATCGCGTTGAGGGCGCGGAGGAGGCTCGCGAGTGATTCACCGCGCGAAGAATCGACGCCGCTGCGAGGATTGGGACGCTGACCTTCCCACCGGTCCATGCCGAAGTAGGTGGTATCCTGCGAAATCAGGTTGATCTCCTTTACTCCCGACTTCACGAGGGCCTCGGCCTCTTTCACCACGGAATCGAGGGTGCGCGAGCGGTGTTGGCCGCGGATCTTCGGAATGATGCAGAAGGAACAAGGGTGGTTGCAGCCCTCGGCGATCTTGATGTAGGCGCTGTGTTTCGGCGTGAGGCGGAAACGCGGCGTGTCATAGTCGGGGATGTATTTCGGGGAGGCGGTGACGAAATTCTCCGAGTGTGGATCCTCGTCCTTGCCGACGAGATCGCGGATCACGGGCGCAACCTGAGTGATCTGGTCGAGTCCGATGAAGGCGTCGACCTCGGGCATGAGACTAGGGAGCTCCTTTGAGAAACGCTGCGAGAGACAACCCGCAACGATGATCTTTTGCCGGGGGCGCGAGACCTCGCGGTCATCGACCGCCTCGTGGATCGCGTTGATGCTTTCCATCTTCGCCTGGTCAATAAAGGAACAGGTATTGATGATGAGCACGTCGGCGAGTTCCGGTTCGGGCGTCATGACCATGCCCGCCTCCTGGAGGTGGCCGATCATGATTTCGGAATCGATGAGGTTTTTCGCGCAACCGAGCGAGACCAGACCGACCGTGGTTTTTCCGTCAACGGGCATGGGAGAAAGAGTTGAGAGTGGGCGTCCCGGTCCGACCGGGCAGCAAAGGTGCTCCATCTTGCGCCCTTCGGCAAGCGCAGCCTCATTCGCCAGCCCCGGCCGCACGGAAGAGTTCCTCGAAAAGCGGCGCAAGAAGCATCGATCCGTAGGGGGAAAGGTGATCACGGTCGAGATAGAGAGCCTTTCCCTCCCGGATCATGGGCACCACGCCCGCATCATTGGTCAATAGCGGCAGAGGATCGAGCAGACCAGCTCCGGTAACTGCCGTGCCCTGTGCGACGACCTCATTTTCTGGACGATCCCGTTCGCGATGAATCCCGGCAGACCACGCGAGGGCATCCGAGGTTTCCCCTCGAATCGCGATGCGGGCGAGCGCCTCGGGCACACGGTGCGGCTGCTGCGGCACCGCCTCCATCACGGTGACCCGGCAACCGAGGGATCGCAGGGTCTCGAGAGTGGCTGGAAAATGCCGGAGAAACACCTTGATCGCCTCCGCAGGCTCATCGGAGCGCTCCTCGACATCCCGGAGGATCCGATCGAGCTCGCCACCGCTGCGGCCGGTGAGATACATCGGCCATTTCGCAACGAGGATCACGTCGCGGAAGCGCTCGGTTCGGACGAGTTCGATGACCTTCGGGGCATGGACCAACTCATCCGCCCCGCGCCCCGCCGGATAGGCACCAACAACGGGCGCGACTCCGGCCATCGCGGCGACCGTTACTTTCACACGATGGGTTTTGCCAAGCTCGTCAAACAGTCTGGTGAGGGAAAGCGCATGGCTGTCGCCCCAGACGAGAATACCGGGCCCCGTTGCGGTAAGGTCCCCAAGGCGGGGAGGGCCTCCCTTTTGCTCCCACTGCTCGATCGTCGCGACCTTTGGCCGCAGAATCTCATCGATCCCAAAACGCCCCAATTCGGGAAAACGCCCCGGCAATCCGCCGCTCCGAGAGAAGAGCAGACCGACCGCGACGACCGCGACGACGCCGGCTCCCGCGGCGAGGATCAAGGACTTTGGGGTGGCGAGAAAGCGGCGGTCCCGCACCGGTTTTTCGATCCATTGGTAAGTCAGCCAAGCCAGAAGGAACGACAGCGTGACCATCAGGCAAACCGCCCACAGAGGCGCATCGTCAATGCAGGCATAGGTGAGCAAGGCCAGGCAGGGCCAGTGCCAGAGGTAGAGCGGATAGGAAATGCGACCGATCGCGACGAATGGCGGAGCAGCCAACCAACGCCCCGTCCGCGTCAGTCCCTGGGTGTTGGCAAGAATTACGAGAGCGGTTCCGAGACAGGGCAGCAGAGCGGCGGAACCGGGAAAGGGCGTGTCGGGACCAAAAAACACCAACGCCGCTCCGATCAGCAGCAATCCGGCCGAGCCAAGGAGCTCCCGCATTTTCGGCCCGAACCGTGCCGCCAGCCCGGGAGCAAGGGCGAGAAGAACACCAAAATTCAGCTCCCAGATTCTCGTCGGCAGCAGGTAGAAAGCGAACTCCGGCTCCCGACCCGTCGTGTAAAGGCAAAGCGCAAACGAGGCCATGCCAAACAAAGCCGTCACCACGATGGCAAGCCGTCGCCCCCTCGACAGCAGGGGCGGCAGGATCAGCGGGAAGAAAAGGTAGAACTGCTCCTCCACCGCGAGCGACCAGGTGTGCAGCAGCGGCTGCCAGCCGGATTCGGGCTCGAAGTAGCCGCTCCGCTCCCAGAAATGGAAATTCGCGGTGATGGCCGGCTGAGAGAGGATCGACTCACCGTATTCCTTGAGGTGCTCGGGAATTAGCAAGAACAGCGCAGGCCCCGTGGTCACCACGATCATCGCGAGCCATGCCGGAAAGAGACGGCGAAGGCGGCGCTCCCAGAACTCAGTGAGTCGGAAAGTGTCCCACTCTTTCCCTCGGATCACGATCGAGGCGATCAGGTAGCCCGAGATCACAAAGAAGATATCGACGCCGACGTATCCTCCGGGGACCAGCGTTCCAGCATGATAAAGGATCACCGAGACCACCGCGAGGGCACGCAGCCCATCGATCTCGGGGCGGTAGGTCAGGCGGTTCCCAGGCAACTGCGATTCCATGTCGATCGCGTGCCGGAACGCACCACCTGATCAGCCGTCGAAACGCTCCACGAGGAGCGAGGCATTGTGTCCACCGAAACCGAAAGAATTGGTGAGGGCGCGACGAACCTTCACCTCGCGAGCGATGTGGGGCACATAATCGAGATCGCACTGTGGATCGGGATTGTCGAGGTTGATGGTCGGGGGAACGATGCCTTCGTTGATCGCCTTGACGCAGGCCGCAAGTTCGACGCCACCGGCGGCACCAAGGAGGTGACCGGTCATGGACTTGGTCGAGCTGACGAGGAGCCCATTCTTTGCGTAGTCGCCAAAGACGCGCTTGATCGCCTTCGTTTCACAGACATCGCCGAGCCCTGTGGAAGTGCCGTGGGCGTTGACGTAATCAATTTCTCCAGGGTTGAGCTTGGAATGTTTCAGAGCCATCTCCATGCAGCGCCGGGCGCCGTCGCCTTCCGGATGGGGAGAAGTGAGGTGATGGGCATCGGCCGATACACCGTAGCCGGTCAGCTCTGCGTAAATGCGGGCACCGCGTGCCTTGGCGTGCTCCAGTTCCTCGATCACGACGACACCGGCCCCTTCTCCCATGACAAATCCATCACGATCGACGTCGAACGGACGAGAGGCGCGCTCGGGCTCGTCATTGCGCATCGAGAGGGCCTTCATGTTGCCGAACCCGGCGAGACCCATTGGACAAATCGTGGACTCAGCGCCGCCCGCAATGAAAGCGTCGGCATCGCCGTATTTGATCATGCGCCAGGCCTCACCGATGTTGTGATTGGAGGTCGCGCAGGCGGTGACGATGCACATGTTTGGACCACGGAGGTTGAACTCCATCGAGACCATCCCGCTCGAGATGTTCGCGATCATCATCGGGATGGTGAACGGAGAGACGCGCGAGGGGGATTTCTCGAGCAGGTTGCGGTGCTGAGTCTCGAGCGTGATGAGGCCGCCGATGCCGCTGCCGACCATGCAACCGAAGCGGTCGAGGTCGACCTTGTCGAGATCCACGCCGGAGTCCCGCATCGCCATGACCGATGCAGCCATCCCGAGTTGGGCGAAAGGATCAGCGCGTCGGGCGTCCTTGGGATTCGAGAAAAAGGGTGCAGAATCGAACCCGCGGATGACCCCGCCGATCTTGCAATCGTAATCGGCAAGAATCGGATCATCGATGCGAGAGACCCCGCTTTTTCCGGAGATGAGACTGCTCCAGAAGCTCTCCAAATCGTGTCCAATCGGGGAGACAACTCCCATTCCGGTGATGACGACGCGTCGTTCCATTTTTCTACTGATTGCGAAGGGGTGACGGCTAAACTCAGCGTGCTTCAAACTCAATGCAAGGCGATTTCTCCCCGTCAAAACAGGCGCTCGAATCGCGCGAACAGCCGCCTCCCTCAATCAGATCTCAAAGATGCGTTCGCGCTCGTTCATCGCGCCGCAGCGGGGGCACTCCGCGAGATCGTGACTCGAGAGATCCTCAAAAACATGATCGCAGATCCCGCAGATCACGAAATGTTTCCGCCTCCGGTTTTCCCGGCCTTTGCGAAAGACCTCGGCCGCAAGCCAAGCGAAAAACAGGGCACAGAGAATGCCCACGAGGTAAACCGCAATCATTCCATCGAGGGTGACAGGAAACATAGGGCAAACAGGGTGGGGAGTGGGGACCGCAGGGCCGAAGCGAAGCCCACGACGGAGGGGCGGTCAACCGCCGCCGAGCTCGATCCAGCCTCTGGCAGGATCGGCCGAGGGAAGAAAACGCAAGGTCGATTCGATGACGGTGGCAAGTTGACGCTTTTCCGAGACCTCCAAAGCGGCTTCGACCTCATCCACTTTCACGCCGCCGTCGGGAGCGATCTGAAACGTCACCTTGGCGGCAGGCAGTTCCTCTGCGAGGGCGAGGTAATCGTGCAGGATCGACCACGGGGCCAAAGGCCGGGAGGCGAGACCGGGGTCCAGCCTCACCCGCAACGCCGTGCTCCCCTGCCCCGGGTCGGACGCGGGCAATGGCTCGGGCAGGCCCGGACCGGCTGCCGTCGAAGCAGGCGGCAACAGGGCCGGTTCCGCCTTTTGAAACGCGGGCGTGAAGCGGACACCGTGCTCCTCGAGCCTCACGCGCTCCTTTGCCTGCGCCGAGGGAGGCATCAGGAAAATGGTGCGGTCAGAGAGACGCTGCAACAGGGTGCGGGTCGCCGGATCGTCCGACTTCATCACCATGATCCCATCCGGCTCCGGCTCGATGCGCGTGGGCGAAGGATAAACGACCTTGAAGAGGTAGAAGCCCGATCCATGGATCAGGACTGAGAAAACAAGGAAGGCGGTCAGATGGACCCAGATCCGCTTTTCCCGCGTCCAATTGAAGACCTTGCCGCGCTCATCGGGCTCGTCCTCCTCCATCGCTCTGCCGAAGATCCGCATCGCTATTCGCACTGGTCACTCGACCTCCATTTTCGTCGCAAACGAGACCTCGAAGCCCGCATCGAGCACCAGCCTCGAGATCCCCATCACGAACCCATAGGCGACCGCCTCGTCGGCAAGGATGACCACTTGGGTGGATCGCTTCAAGGCCTCGCCGAGACGACCTTTGAGCGACTCTTGATTGACCCGCTCGTCGTTGAAATAAAACTCTCCCGTCTCGTTCGGGATCAGGGTGATGATGTGGGCATCCTCGGCCGAGGGAAGAGAGGAGGCGGAGGTCGGCAGACTCACCTCGACGCCCGACTTCAAAACGAGGTTTGACCCGAACAGGAAAAAGATGATGAGGATGAGGATCACGTCCATCAGCGGCGCCGTGTAGAGCATCCCGGCCCGGTCGGTCAGCGTCGATTCCAGTTTCACGGCTCGATGGGCGGAGGGTGGAAGAGTGGCGAAAAGAGCCTCCGCGGGCTCACGCCTTCAACGCCGTCTCGGCATCGTCCTCGTCCTGATCAGGGCGGATCGAGATGATGTCCGATGGCTGGGATCTGAGATCACAGATCGTGTTGACGATTTCGATTCCGGCGCTCTCCATATCGTGCATCAAGCTCTTGGCGTGCGCGCGAAGGTGGGAGTAAAAGACAAAGGCGGGGATCGCCACCATGAGCCCGGCAGCCGACGTGATGAGGGCCTCATAGACCCCCTGCGAAATCTCCGCGACCGTTGCGAATCCACCGACCGCATTGATCTGCACAAAGGTGTCAACGAGACCGAGCAGCGTCCCGAGCAGCCCGATCAGCGGCGCAATGTAGGCCACCGTCAGGAGCACGGCGAGGTGCTTTTCCAGCTTCGGCACTTCGAGCTGGCCGCTTTCCTGGACAATTTCCTTCAGCTCCGTCCGTGGCGAAGCGTAGCGCCGGATCGCCGAGTGAATGACGCGCGCGGCCGGGCCAGGCGTCGCGGCACATTCCGAGAGCGCCTCGGCGTAGGCCCTGTTTTTGATCAAGTTGCGCAGGCCGAAAAGAAGGTCACCCACATCGATTCGCGCGCGGTGAAAATAGAAGAGACGCTCCAAAAAAATGGCGATGGCAATGACGGAACAGCCGAGAAGTAGCCACATCAGAGGGCCGCCTTTGGTGATCAAATCCATGGTGAGAGAGGATTTCGGGCAGGCCTTTGGACGCCCGACTCGAAGCCTAGTAGTAACACAGGATGTGAGGAGAGCCAAGTGCATAAGCGCTCGAGAAAAGCACGGGAGGCGTTTCGCTTGAGAAAAATGTGATTTCTAGAATTTTCAATTTTTTCATCACCGCCTACCACTCAGCCACCACCCAAGTCACCCACGCCGATCGATTTCTGGACTTTCCGGAACCGAGCCTTGCCCTGGCAGGCCGGAATCGCATAAGTTTCGTCCGACGCATCCAATCGGGCGCCGCTCTTTCGCCCCATCCTAGCTACCCGCAAAAACGCCCCCTCCAAAATCATGACCACGCCCATCGCAACCCCTCGCGTCGCCATCATCGGCCTCGGCTTCGGAGCCGAGTTTATCCCCATCTACCAGCGCCATCCCAATGCCGAGATGGCCGCGATCTGCCAGCGCAATCCGGAGATGCTGAAGGAAATCGGCGACAAGTTCGGCATTGAAAAACGCTACACCAATTACGCCGACGTCCTCGCCGATCCTGACATTGACGCCGTCCACATTAACACGCCGATCCCGAACCACGCCGAGCACACCCTCGCCGCCCTGCGCGCCGGCAAACATGTCGCCTGCACCGTGCCGATGGCGACTTCGGTCGAAGATTGCAAGGCCATCGTCGATCTTTGCCGCGAGACCGGACTCCACTACATGATGATGGAGACCGTCGTCTACGCCCGCGAGTTCCTCTTCATGAAGGAGCTCTATGACAAGGGCGAACTCGGCAAGCTGCAGTTCCTCAAGGCGAGCCACCAGCAGGACATGGACGGCTGGCCGGGCTACTGGCCGGGCCTGCCCCCGATGCACTATGCGACCCACTGCGTCGGACCCGTCCTCGGGCTCGCCCGCAACGAGGCCGAATACGTGAGCTGTTTTCCCAGCGGCACGATCCGCGAAGAGATGCACGCGTGCTACGGCTCACCCTTCGCCGTCGAGACGACCCACATCAAGTTCCACCAGAGCGATCTCAGTGCCCAGGTCTATCGCTCGCTTTTCGACGTCGCCCGCCAATACCGCGAAAGCTTCGAGGTCTACGGATCGAAAAAGGCCGTCGAATGGCCCCTCATCGAGCACGAGCCCCTCGTCGTTCACACCGCGAAGAAACCCGAGCCCGAGATCCCCGAGCACGTCACCTGTCCCGATTACGGGCATCTTTTGCCCGCTGAAATCGCGCCCTTCACCCAGGGCGGCGTCTACGGCGGCGACGGCGGCGAAGAGCACCTCAGCTTCACCCA
>NEUQ01000063.1 GCA_002288445.1 Verrucomicrobiia bacterium Tous-C2TDCM
GGCGATGCGACCACGCGGACTGTTCCGCTCCATCCTCGTCTCGAGATAGGTCGGACAGCTCGGCAGGCACATGCCGCAATGCATGCACTGCTGGACCACCGAGTAGTCCAGATCGGCCATGTGTTTGAGGACACGATTGGTGGAGGGCTCACTCATGCAGACGGAGACTCCAGATCAAAGATTTTGCCGGGGTTCAGAAGACCTCCTGGATCGAGGGCCCGCTTCACCTGCTTCATCAGCGTGTAACTCGCCTGATCGAATTGTCCGGCCAGAAACGGCTTCTTCGCCAGGCCCACCCCGTGTTCTCCCGTGATCGTCCCACCGAGCGCGATCGTCTTCGCAAAGATCTCCTCGAGGGCGAGATGGACGCGTTCCATTTCCTCGTGATCGGTCTCGTCCGTGAGGATCGTGGGATGCACGTTGCCATCGCCGAAGTGACCAAAGGTCGCGATCTGGAGCCGGTGCCGTGCGGCGACTTCTTCGACAAAGGCCACGATTTCCGCGAGATGGCTCCGGGGCACCGTGACGTCTTCGAGAATGGTCGTCGGACGAATCCGAGCCAGCGCGGAGAAGGCGCTGCGGCGGGCCGTGGCGAGACGGACGGCATGGGCCTCATCGGCGGCCTTTTCGACGGAGATGGCGCCGCATTCTCGAGCGATCGCCTCCATCGCCGCGGCTTCCTCCTCGACTACGGCGGGATGGCCATCCGTCTCCATCAGCACGACGGCGGCGGCTGAGGTCGGCAGGCCGACCTTGGCGTAATCCTCCACGCACTCGCAGGTGCGGCGGTCGAGGAACTCGAGGGTGCAGGGAATGATCTGGCGCTCGATGATTTTCGAAACGGACCGGGCCGCCGCTTCCATCGAATCGAAGGAAGCGAGCAAAGTCCGTCGAGCCTTTGGCCGGGGCACCACTTTGAGGAGCACCTTGGTGATGATCCCCAGCGTGCCTTCGGAGCCGACGAAAAGATCCTTCATCGAATAGCCCGCCACATCCTTGACGCACTTCGATCCGAGCCAGGCGATAGAACCATCGGGCAGGACCACTTCCATCCCCATCACATAATCCCGCGTGACCCCGTATTTCAGGCCGCGTAGTCCGCCGGAGTTGTTGGCGACATTGCCCCCGATCGTCGAGATCTTCATCGAACCCGGGTCGGGCGGGTAAAAGAGACCGTGGGGCAGCGCCGCGTCGTCGATCGCCTTGGTGATCACGCCCGCTTCGGCGAGCAGGGTCAGGTTCGCGGGATCGACCTCGAGGATGTGATTGAGATGGACGAGGGTCAAGACGATTCCGCCATCGACCGGCACGCTGCCGCCCGATAGCCCCGTGCCCGAGCCGCGGGTGACGACTGGAATCCCCTGGGAAACCGCAAAACGCAGCACCGCCGCGACCACCTCGCTCGTCCGCGGCATCACGACACAGGCGGCACCGTGTTTCAAGGCGGCAGTGCCGTCGAATCCATAGGGAATGAGGTCCTCCGGTTCGGTGAGGACGTTCTCTGCGTCCGCCAATTCGCGGAGTCGGGCGATCGTGGAGGAGGAAAGAGTGGCGACAGGAGCGGCCTTCGTGACGGAGGTCATGTTGCCGTTGAACTAAGCCCTCGAAGCGGGATTCTCAAGGGCGGGATGAAGGGCGGAAACCTCACTTGCCCTCCAGCGCCGCGATCCGCTGGGCCACGGGCGGATGGGTGTAGTTGAGGAACACGTAGAAGGGATGCGGCGTGAGGTTGCTCAGGTTGTCGCGGCTCAGTTTGCGCAGGGCATCGGCCATGGCACGGGCGTTGCCGGTGACATCGGCGGCGTAGGCGTCGGCCTCGAACTCGTGCTTCCGGCTGAGCCAATTCCCGGCGATGGAAAGGAGGTCGTTCACCGGGGTCATGACGATCCCGAAAAGGACGAGGCTGACATAGACGGACGTTTCCTTCACCCCGAAGGCGTCAAAGAGCGAGCGATTGTGCATCATCAGTCCGAGCAGGAAAAACAAGACCCCGGTCGTGATCGTGCTGAGGACGATCGCCTTCACGAGGTGCCCCTTCTTGAAATGACCGATCTCATGGGCGAGGACGCCGACGAGCTCGTCGTCCGCGTGTTTCTCGATTAGCGTGTCAAACAGGGCGATACGCTTGTTTTTCCCGAAACCGGTAAAAAAAGCATTCGACTTGGTCGAGCGCTTCGAACCGTCCATCACGCTGACCTCCGTGAGCGGATAATCGCATTTCTTCGCCATCGCCTCGATCGACTGGCGGAGGCTGCCATCCGGGAGCGGCTTGAATTGGTTGAACATCGGGAGGATCCAGGTTGGCGCGACGTAGGCGAGCAAGAGCGAGGCGACCGTCACCAATCCCCAACCCCAGAGCCAGGCCAGCGGCACCGATTCAAAGATCCAGATCAGCAAGGCGAGCAAGGGAGCGCCCAGCAAAAACGACAGCGCCGCCCCTTTGACGAGATCACCGATCCACACGCCGAGGGTGGTGCGGTTGAACCCGAATTTCTCCTCGAGGACGAAGGTCTCGTAGTAATCGAAGGGTAGCTTGAGAATGCCCAAAGCCAGGGCAAGGGCGCTGATGTAAACCACCCCGGCGAGGATGGGACCGCCCTTTCCGACGAAGGACCGCACCTCGCCATCGAGCCAACCAAAGCCGCCGAGGCACCAGAAGGTGAACAGGAGGAACAAGGAAAAGATCCCCTCACCGATCCCGAGCACGGCCTTGTCACGGGCGTATTCCTGGGAGCGCTCGTAGGCCTCCTGGCCTATCACCCCGCGAAAGGCCTCCGGGATCTCCGCCCCGAGCGACTTGAGATTGAGCAGCGTCGCGAAAAAATCGACCTTCCACAGGATGATCAGGGCGAAGGCAATGAGAAGAAACCAGGCGTTGATCTGCATTCCCTCTCGTTTACCCCAGCGACGCATCCCGGGCAAACGGAAAGACCCCCGACGGGAAGCGACGCTCATCGGACGGCCGGGTCCGAGGCGCCGCGATCGCGATCCTCTTGCTGACGTATCAGATCACGCGCCTCGGCCGCGGCGACGGCAAGTTCCTTCTCCAACTCACGCACCCTTTTGTGGTGTTCGTATCGCACCCGTCTAAGGTCGTCGACGGCAAGGGCGAGCACGGCAGTCGCGAGGATGAACACGCCCGCCCAAAAGATCGTGAACCAAACCGCATTCCTGGAGAGCGTGTCGTGGTAGGAGACCGATCCCAGAAAAACGAGAATCAGGGTCGACAAGGTGGCCACGAAAAGAAGATTCCGCCGAAAGCGGAGCGAGCAGAGGGGCTTCATTCCGTAGCGGCCCGGTTTCATGGATTGCATCTCCGTGAGAGAACCACAGGAGTTCCCCGATGCCAATCCGCTTTTGACAATCCATGCGCTGCTTTCTCGCAGGATCAGAGGATAAATTCCTCTTGTTTTTCTTTTTATCGCTATATAGTTATATCAAGTCCAGACCAGCATGCGCGATCTCCTCATACTCGGAGCCGGGACGGCTGGGACCATGATGGCCAACCACCTTCGGCGTCGCCTCCCCCGCGCCGAATGGCGGTTGCGCCTCGTGGACCGGTCGGAAAAGCACCTTTACCAGCCCGGTCTGCTTTTCCTTCCTTTCGGCGATTACACCGAATCCCAGATCATCCGAAACACGCGCGATTTCGTTCCGGACGGAGTCGATTTCATCCAGGCCGAGATCGGCGAGATCCGGCCGCAGGACCACGAGGTGACGCTCGCCAATGGCAATATTCTCCGGTTTGATGTGCTGATCATCGCGACGGGCTGCCGGACCGCGCCGGAGGAAACCGAAGGCATGATGGGGCCCAAATGGCGGGACAACATCCACGATTTCTACACCCTCGACGGAGCCCGCGCCTTGCGGGAGAAACTCGCCACCTTCCCCGGCGGCCGGGTCGTCATCCATGTGAACGAGATGCCGGTGAAGTGTCCCGTCGCCCCGCTCGAGTTCACCTTCCTCGCCGACTCGTATTTCAAAAAGCGCGGCATCCGCGACCAGGTCACCCTTACCTACGTCACCCCGCTCTCCGGCGCCTTCACCAAACCCAAGGCTTCGAAGAAGCTCGGTCACCTCCTCGGCGACAAGGGCATCGAGCTCGTCACCGACTTCGTCGCGGAGCGCGTCGATCAGGAGAACGACCAGCTTGTCTGCTACGACGGACGCGTCGTGGCCTACGACCTCCTCGTCACCGTTCCGACGAACATGGGCGACGAGACGATCCGTCGATCGGGCCTCGGGGACGACCTCGATTTTATCGCGACCCACAAACATACCTTGCAGTCGCCCGCGTATCCCGACGTCTTCATTCTGGGCGACGCCACGAACCTCCCCGCCTCCAAGGCCGGATCGGTGGCGCATTTCGAGAGCGAGACGCTCGCCGACAACATCCTTCTGCATCTCGAGGGCAAGCCACTGAAGGAGGAATTCGACGGTCACTCGAATTGCTTCATCGAATCGGGCGACGGCAAGGCCCTTCTCATCGATTTCAATTACGAGCATGAACCGCACGAGGGCCGCTTTCCCTTTGCCTTCGGTCCGATGAGGCTTCTCGAGGAGAGTCGCCTCAATCATCTCGGCAAACTTGCCTTTCGGCATGTCTATTGGAATCTCCTTCTAAAGGCGCGCCCCCTTCCCGGCATCAGCCGACGGAAGAAAGCCCCGCCCGCCATTGCGAAATAATCCGCCATCCGCATCCTGACATGATAAAAAACCTCGCTGGAACCGATCTCGACGTGAACGAAGAGGGCTACCTCACCAACATGGCTCAATGGACCGAGCCCATCGCCGCGGCCATTGCCGAAGAGGAAGGTGTCGGACCTCTTGTCGAGGGCCATTGGAGAGTGATCCGGTATCTCCGCGAGCAGCAATCCAAGGGAGCAGCCCTCACCATCCGCGGCATGGGCAAAAGCGGCGTCGTCACGACCAAGGAACTCTACGATCTCTTCCCCGGCGGCCCACTCAAGAAATCTTCCAAGATCGCCGGCATCCCCAAACCCGTCGGCTGCATCTGATTTCCCGCGAATCCTCTTCCTTTTCCTGCATGAACTCCCCCTCCCAACCCGTCAAAAAGATCTGCCTGATCGTGAGCCGCGGCTCGCTCGACGGCGTTTATCCCGCCCTCATCATGGCCAATGGCGCCCGCATGGAAGGGATCGAGGCATCCGTCTTCTTTACCTTTTTCGGCCTGAACGCGCTCGTCGACAAGACGCTTGATCACTTGAAGGTCGCCACCGTTGGGAACTCGGCGATGAACATGGCCATGCCCATGCTCGGCCTTCCCATGACGATGCCCTTCCCTACTTGGATGGGTGCCATTCCCGGTGTCAGCGCCTTTGCGACCCATCTCATGAACAAGGAGATGGAGAAACTCGATGTCCCCCCCGTTCGCGAATTCCTCGACCTCATCTCCGACTCGGGCGGAAAGATCTACGCCTGCAAACTCGCCATGGACATGTTCAAGCTGACGCGTGGGGACCTCTGCGAACGGGTCGACGGCATTCTCACCGTCGGGCAATTCTACGAGGAGGCGGCCGGCGAGGGCTCTCACATCCTGTTTACGTGATTGGCCCCGCTCGGCCCGCGGGGACGAGCGGCTTTTCCGGCTGAAAATCGTTGTCCCCAATGAGGGATCATCGATACTCTCACGCCATGCCCCCTGCCCGACTGAAGGTCCTCAAGACCTACAAGCTCTACATCGGCGGAAAGTTTCCCCGCACCGAGAGCGGACGCACCATGACTGCCCGACACGCCTCCACCGGCGAGCACCTCGCCCACTATTGCCGAGCCTCGCGCAAGGATCTCCGCGATGCCATCGTCGCCGCCCGCGCCGCCCTGCCGGGCTGGAGCGCCACCACCGCTTATCTCCGCGGCCAGATCCTTTACCGCGCCGCCGAAATGATCGAGGGACGCGCCGCGAGTTTCGCGACCGAGATTTGCGAAGTCACCGGAGCCAGCGCCACCGCGGCGCGACGCGAGGTCGAGGCCTCGGTCGATGTCCTCGTCCACTTCGCCGGCTGGACCGACAAACTGGGCTCCGTTTTCGGATCGGTGAATCCGGTGGCCTCGGCACATCTCAATTTCACCAACCCCGAGCCCTCCGGAGTCGTCGGTATTTTCGCCCCGGATCAACCCTCTTTGCTCGGGCTCACGAGCCTCCTCGGTCGGGTGGTTTTGTCAGGGAACACCTGTGTCGCCCTCGCTTCCGAGACCGCTCCCCTGCCCGCCCTCTCCCTCGCCGAGGCTCTCGCCACGAGCGATCTGCCTGGTGGCGTCATCAATCTCCTCACCGGTAAACGCACCGAACTCGCGCCTTGGCTCGCCAGCCATCTCGATGTGAACGCCGTGCTCGACGGATCGGGCGACGCGGAAATCTTCCAGACACTCCAAGGCGGTGCGGCGCTCAATCTCAAACGCGTCCACGATCATTCCCTCGCTGCGCCCGAGGATTGGTTCGGAGACGCGGCCCGCGATCCCTACCGCATCCTCGACACGGTCGAGTTCAAGACCGCCTGGCATCCTCTGGGAGTGTGACCGGTGAAACAAGCCCTTCTCATTATCCTCGATTCCGTCGGGATCGGCCATGCGCCCGATGCGGCGGACTTTGGAGACGAGGGCGCCAACACCCTCGGGCACCTCCGCGGGACGATTCCGGGCTTCGACCTGCCGCATCTGGATGCGGCAGGACTGCAAGCCTGCGAAGGACTCGCGGCGGGGCAAGATCCCGACCTTTCCACCACCCTTTCCTTTGGGTGTCTCACCGAGATTTCTCCCGGCAAGGATACCGTGACCGGCCACTGGGAACTCGCCGGAGCCCTCCTCGAGCGCCCCTTCGCGACCTTTGCTCGTTTTCCCGACCAACTGGTTGCCGAAATGGAAGCCCTCACCGGCGAATCCTTCCTCGGAAACTACGCCCGCTCCGGCACCGTCATTCTCGAAGAGCTCGGCACCGAGCATCTCCGAACGGGGCGCCCCATCCTCTACACCAGCGCCGACTCCGTCATCCAGATCGCCGCGCACGAAGCGGTCGTGCCCGTCCCTCGGCTTTACCAGATCTGCGAGGCCCTGCGCCCTCTCGCCGACCGCGAACGGATCGGACGTATCATCGCCCGACCTTTTCTGGGCGAACCCGGGGCCTTCGAGCGCACCGCGAACCGGCACGACTTCGCGATGCGCCCGCCTGCGACCGTGCTGAACCGGCTCGAAGCGGCCGGAGTCGAGACGATCGGCGTCGGCAAGATCCGCGACATCTTTTCGGGCTCGGGGATCACCCGAGCGATCCCGACGAAAGACAACGCGGAGGGTTGTGCGGCGATGGACCAACTCCTCGCGGAGGCACCGCAGAACCCGCGCCTGATCTTCACCAATCTCGTCGACTTCGATTCCCTTTTCGGCCACCGCCGCGACCCGGCTGGCTACGCACGAGCCCTGCGGGAATTCGATGACTGGTTCGGCACGCTCCTGCCGCGTCTCGATGAGGAAACGCTCCTGATCATCACCGCCGACCATGGCAACGATCCGACCTGGTCCGGCACCGACCACACCCGCGAACGGGTGCCGCTACTCGTAAAGAGGCCGGGAGCCGCCCGGAATCTAGGCGTTCGGAGCAGTTATGCCGATGTCGCGGCAACCCTCGCGGAGTGGTTCGGGGTCGGGATGGACCGCCTAGCGGGCGAGCCCTTTTGACGAGGCTCCGCCTAATCCTCGAGTTCCGAGAGACAATAGAGCCACTCTTCACGCTCGCCTTCGGTCTTCGCGGCGCGCAGGAAGGCCTCGTTCCCCACAAAGACCGGTGTGGCGAAACCCTCGTCGCCAAGGCTGTTCTCGGCGAGTTTGATGAACTGCTCTGGGTTCGGCTCGTAGACGTAGATGATGCCGCGCTCGTTCATCGCGTAGATCCGGCCGCCGGCGAGGGTGGGCGACGCGCTCACGGGACCTCCGAGCCGGACTTTCCATTTCTCCTCTCCGGTCTTCGCGTTCCAGCAGAGGGCAATGCCGCCGTCATTGAAAGCGTAGAGATGCCCGTCGTGATAGAGGAGCGATTGCTCGTAGGATTTGTCGTTGTTTTTCCAGAGCACCGAGGGCGTTTCCCCCACCCTGACGGCCAGAGTCTCCTGGTTGGGAAATCCACCACTCGCAAAGACGGCGTCCCCGCTCCAGACCATCGTGCCGCAGGTGGCGCTCGAGGAACCATCGACCTGCCAGAGAATCCCACCGCTTTCAGGATCGTAGGCACTGACTTTGGCCGCTCCGCTCAGGAGAATCTGATCGCGCCCGCCGATCGATGCGACGATGGGCGAGGAATAACTCGTCTTCACCTTCCGTTCGGTCCGCCACAGCTCACTTCCATCGTCGGTCGCAAAAGCGGCGAGAAAGCCGTCGGCGAGAAACTCGGCCGAGATGATGATCTTTTTCCCGTGCAAGGTCGGGCTCGGGGCATAGCCGTAGCGATAGTCGCAGGTGTATGGCCCGGCATCGCGGTGCCAGAGTCGCTCACCCTTCAAGGTGTAGGCGGTGAGAAAGACCCGGTCGGAGTTGTGAAAGGAGACATAGACGTTCTCTCCATCCGATGCCGGCGTCGGGGTGGCGGCGCTATTCTTCCGATGGAGTTCGGTGGGTATCCCGCCCTCGTGCACCCGCTCTTTCCAGCGGATGCTTCCGTCGGACCGCGCGTAGGCGAGCAGAAACTGTCCGTCCTCGCTCGCAGTCGTGACGAGGACGAGATCCCCCACCACGACCGGACTCGAAAGTCCGCGGCCAGGAATATAGGCCTTCCATTTCACGTTCTGCGTCTCCGACCAGGTCAGCGGAGGCTTCGCCGAACTGGCGGCGACCCCGTTGCCGTTGGGGCCGCGCCATTGTCGCCAATCGGATTCGTTGGCAAAGGCTGGGCCCGCCGTAAAAAGTAGGGAGAGAAGCGGGATGAAAAACGCACGGGACATTTCGGAGCAAGGTGACACCTCAATCGGTTGGACAATCCCGTCTTCCGTGGAAAACTGCAAGCCCGTGCCCGCGTCCCCCTCAGCGTATGCCCGCAAAATCCGACCAATCCCCCGCCATCGCCTCGCTTTACGAGGAATTTCTCGCCGAACGCGAGGAGATCCTGAAGCACAAATGGATCCAAAGCGAAGAGGCCGGACACGATGTCGGCCTCGAAACCGCCCTTGTCGATTGGGCGTTGCATCACCGGACCTCGTGGAAACAGGAAACCGGGAACTTGTCGCGGTCCTGACCCACGGCGGACTCAGTTGCCACCGAGCGGCTGGGCAACGAGCATCGCCGGGCGAACTTCATCCATTGTCGCCGAATGGATCGCCAGATCCGTCGTGAGAGGGGCGGCTGCGGGAGCCGATACCACCGACTTGCCGACTTCCTTCTTTCCAGCGCTCTCCCCGACGAGGTCCCGAATCGGGTTATACGCGCCGCCGGCGTAGGGAAGACGCTCGACGAGGGCGTCAAGCTTCGCCAGTTCATCCCGCTTCAATTCGACCGTTACGTCCACCAGCAGGGTCTCGACGACCATCCCGCGGATCCACGGCATCGCCGTGGAGAACTCCTCGCCCAATTCCGCCGCAGAAATGCGGTCGCCGGAGCGATACACCGCCATCGTCAATCCCTCGGCGGCCGAAGCATCAGCGGCGTTCAACTCAAGGGCGGAAAGGAAGGCGTCCATGGCAGGCTCCCATTCCTTGCGGTCGAAATGCGCCCAACCTTCGCGAGTCTTGGCAGCCGCCTTGCCTCCCTTTAAAGCGGAACCAGAGAGCTGGATGCGGACCGCCTTGGCCGCCAGCGGGCGGTAATCGCGAGTGTGGGTTTGAGGCGCCGCAGATGCCGAAGCGGCGATTCCGAGAAGGAGGAGCGCAAGGACGGAGGAGGCCGGAGAAGAGTTTTTCATAAGCAACTCCGAAACTTTAAACAAATTTAACTAAATGACAATCAAATTTTAAAAATTTATTAAAATTTACTCTTAGATTTGCGAAAACCCTCCACCGTGGCCACTTCTTCACGGCCAAGCCCTCCAGACGGCGGAAGAGGTCAAGCGCCGCCGGCCTCGCGTTCGATCATGCGGGTGATCTCGAGGGCGACGTCGAGGGCGGCGGCCCCTTGGAGCCCGCTCACCTTGGGTTGCTCGCCTTTGGCGGCGCAGTCGATGAAAGCGGCGAGTTCGCACTTCAGCGGTTCGTCCTTTTCGACCTGCACCTCTTCCCGGGCGATCGCCATGCCATCCTTCCGGTAGATCCAGCCGCTTTGATCCTGGTAGTCGAGGGAAAGATAGGCATCGCCCTGAAACACTCGGATCTTGCGCATCTTTTCGGGGCTGATACGGCTCGCGGTGATGTTGGCAACACAGCCGTTCTCGAAGCGGATACGGGCGTTGGCGATGTCCTCGCGGCGGGTCAACACGGGGATGCCGACCGCATCAATCGTGGCGATGGGCGAACTGACGAGGTGCAGCACGATCTCGAGGTCGTGGATCATCAGATCGAGGACCACGCCGATATCGAGGCTGCGCTGGGGAAAGGGCGAGAGACGGTGGCACTCGATGAATTTCGGCGAATCAAGGACGGCCTCGAGCCGGCTCATCACCGGATTGAAGCGCTCGATGTGCCCGACCTGGAGGACACATCCCATTTCGGCGGCGAGATCGATCATGGCCTTGGCGTCGTCGACCGAGTCGGAGATCGGCTTTTCGACGAGGACGTGCTTCCGGGCCGAAAGGAGCTTGGTCGCGACCTCCCGATGGGTCACGGTCGGGGTGGCGACGGAGGCGGCATCGACCCGCTCGACGAGTTCCTCCAGCGTGGCAACGGCCTCGGTGCCGAATTCGGCGGCGAGGGCGCGTGCGTGATCGTGATTCGCATCATAAATCGCGACGAGCTCGGCCGAGGCGAGTTCCGCGTAAACGCGGGCGTGGTTCCTCCCGATGGCTCCGACCCCGACGACTCCTGCTTTGACCTTCATGATGCGGAAGGCTATGGCAGCATCCGGGCCACTAGGCAACCGGCGATCCAGTCTCCGCACGAATTTTGCGGGAAAAAGTCACCCGCCCCCAAGACGCCGGCATGATCATCGGGTGTGTTTTTACTCGTTCACTCCGAAAAAGAGAACCGTTGCGGCATTTCCTTCGCTGCCGGCCGGCTTTTCCGCCGCGGTGCGGATGGCGG
Source organism: Verrucomicrobiia bacterium Tous-C2TDCM (assembly GCA_002288445.1). Lineage (GTDB taxonomy): Bacteria > Verrucomicrobiota > Verrucomicrobiia > Verrucomicrobiales > DEV007 > Arctic95D-9. The sequence goes on from NEUQ01000063.1 coordinate 11,169, forward strand.
CGGTGTGATAACTGCCTGCGAGATCGTCGGCAAGGATGACGGTGCGGGGGTAATTCAACCCCTTGCTGAAGGAATGATAGAGTTCGACGCGCCGCCAGTCACTCCCATCGACGCTCACCTCGAGGGCTCCGGAATCGGGTCCGGCGAGGACAAAGGCGGTCAGGGCTGATCCCGCGAAGGTGTGATAGAGGTAATCCCCGGCCTCGTCGCTGCGGAGGGCATGAAAGACGGTGTAGTCGCTCCGGATCGCCCCCTTGGGGATGAGTTCCTTGGCGACAGGGCCGAATCTCCAGCCACCAAGCCAACTCAGTGTCTGCGGATCGACCACGACCGCGCCGTCGTAGCAGCCCGGATCGAGCGGCTCGGGCACCGGCACCGGAATGATGGTCTCCGCCACCGGTGAAGCGGCGATCACGGAAGTGATGAGATCGGAGGCGAACTGGTAGCCGGCGGGATTCGGATGGGTCTCGCCATAGTCCTTCTCCCAGGTCTTCTTTCCGGCCTGGATCTCGCGGGCGAGCGCCAGCCCGATATCGACACTGGCGATGCCGTAGTGACGAGCCACCGCCTTGTGCGCGGCGACGCTGACAGCCTCCTCGCCAGCTTCGTGTTTCGCGAGGATTCCCGGATTCACAAACTGCACGGAAATCACTTCTCCGCCGGGATTCGCATCAAAATACTGTCGCAGGATCCCCTCGAGCCCGCGGATCGCGGTCTTGCGATCATGGTGGGCGTCCTGGTCGTCGTTCACCGCAAACTCGACGATGAGGAGATCGACGGGGCCCTTGGAAAAGACGTCCCGCTCCGCGCGAAACGCTCCCGTGACCGAACAGGTTGAGCCAAGGCCCGCGTTCGTGAAGGTAAAAGCGACCTCGGGCCACTTCGCCCGAAGCCAGTCGGGGACCCGTTTGGTGTGGCCGGTTTTGTTCTGGGTGATCGACCCGCCGAAGAAGGCGACATGCGCCTTCTTCTCGCTCGCGATTTTGGAAAGGAAGTTCGGAACACCCCGACCGGCCTCGATCACCGGCACTTCTTCAGCACGGATTGCGAGGGTGGCCAAGAGCAAGGAAAGGCAAAGGATCGGTTTCATCGTAGGCCGCCAGTATCCAACGCCCGGTGAAGGCGGGAAACGCTTTTTTCAACCGCTGCGCGAACGCGTAACCGATTCGGGGCCAGCGAAGTCTTCCGGCGAAGATAAAGAGGAGAAGGGCTCTTCTCTCCCGTCCCCTGCTCTTCCCTTATCCGCCCCGCCCGGGGAAGAGATGATCACCGTCCCCTTCGAAAACGATCAGGTCACGCTCGTGCAAGAGGAAACGTGCCTATCAAACGGCTCCGTCCGCTGAGGCCAGCGCTCTACCTTAGCGCTCCTCACTCGGCGCTTTCATCAGAACCATGATCTTTCTTCGGCATCTTCGGTAGCGGAAGACAAACCAGCTTGCCGACTCCCACGCCGACGAGCGCCCCGACGGCGAATCCGGCGGCGGCAGCGGCCGCTACGGCGGCGATGACTCCTCCTACGGCGCCCACCGCGCCGCCAGCCACGGCGGCCGCAGCCGAGCCCGCACGATAACCAACCCACTCGTTGACAGCGAGCCCGACCGCCTCAGAGGGATAGAGGCAGGCCTGAAACGCCAGTTTGACGGTCTGTCCAAATCCAGTGGTGGCCGAAGCGCCCTCTTCCGACCCGTAGCGATGGGCGGCCAACGAATAGCCCATGATTCCCGCTCTTAGACCGAAGACGGCTCCACAAAGGGCACCCGGCACGGCAGCGATCAACGCTCCTAACGCCCCGGCACCAAGCTCGATGATTGACTCCAAGACGAAGCGCACCCCCCGCCCCAACCGCCGTCCCCAGCCCTCGGAGCGCAGGATCTCGAGATTATGAACCTGGTCCAACTCGCCCGACAGTGCCGACTCGAGCTGATCGCAAATCGCCTCCAACGACTCTTCCTCATTCCCGTTCGAGCTCTCGCTCGGCGCGGTTTGGTCGGTCTTCGGGAGTTCCTCGGTGGCAGCCGCCGTGGTTGAGTCGTCGGGCTTCGACGGTTTCTCATCGTCCTTCGTCTTCGCCTCGTTTTCTATCTCCCGAGTCACCTCGGCGAGGATACCGTTCCAGACGCCGCGTCGCAGAGGCGCATCAAAAATCATCTCTAGAAAACGCCGATAGTCCGTGCCTTTGAGAAACTGAGTTTCGGCCATGGATTCTTCGAAGTCGAAACGATCAATCGGCAGGTAGAGGGTCGGTCCCCGGCGCCCCTCGTAGCCGCTTCCGGCCTTTTGGGCGACGACCAGCGCCTCCGTCGCCTTGACGAGGCGTCGGCAGGCCTCCTTTATTTCCGCGGAACGGACGCGGGCATCGCCGACGATGCGCTCCGCCACCTGGATGACATCTCGATTGTCGATATCGAAGAGCACGCTGAGGAGCGGGTTGATTCCGTAGGTGGGACAGGCCGCGATCGCCCGCTTGACCGCACCGGCCTGCTCGGGGTGGCGCAGACATGCCTCGAAAAACTGCTCGAGCGACTTCTGGAAATCCCGGGCAAGGCTCTTGTCCAGCCGATAGGCTCCGAAGGTTTCGGCGTGTCGGAGTGCCTTGCTGCCACCGGGGGCGGCAGGCGAATCAGGGATGGTGTCCACGAGGAACTTCGCAAAGGCCTCGCCGCTGGAGCGGCTGCGTTCCGGGTCGTGGAGGAACTGCACGGCCTCGCCGGGGAAGCAGCCAAACATCACTTCGGGAGAGGCCGACAGCACGCCCACATCCCCGGCGTCGGAGAGGGCGTGGATGAGCGAGGTGTTGCCCATCAGGCACGAGCTCAGGATCAAATTGTCGATGAACGGACGCTTGCCGGTCTCGGCTTCGACCCGGTCGAGCGCCCTGCGGATCGCTTCGGCAAACGCGTCGACCCCCATGAGATGCTTCTCGGAGGATTCATCGACCTTCCCGTCGGGCAGGAGCCCCGCCTCGGCCCCGCCATGGCCACTGACGAGAAACCGGATCCTCGATTCGTCCCGCCTTCCCGCGAGCGTCTCGGCGAGGAAACGTTCGAGCAGCTCCGGGTCGTTCATCGGCGTGTCCGCATCAAGTTTTTGAAGGTTTTCGACCTCATTCGTCCCCACCCGGTCGACCCGCAGGTTGCGTTTTTTGGGGAGGTCGCTGTGCATCGCCACGATGTCGAGTCGTGACGGGGAATTCAGCCCCGAGAGGCGGAGCAGAAGGTCGTCATAAACACCGCCGCCAGAAGTTGGATCGAAGGGCGCCGCAGCATAGACGATGAACAGGTTGTGGCCGG
>NEUQ01000064.1 GCA_002288445.1 Verrucomicrobiia bacterium Tous-C2TDCM
AGATATCGACCTGCTTCCGGTTCACGCCGGAAAGTTCGATTTCAAGCTTCCATCCGTTCACCGCGGCCTCGCCGCGGCCATATCCGGTCATGCTGCGCATCGGGAGGGGGGAAGCGGCCGGGCCTGATTCACTCCGGCAGATCGGACGCTTCGCGGATATCTTCGAGCGCTCCGATGAAATCGTCAAGGAACTCGACCGGAACCATGATCGTATCTCGACGCCCACGCACATCCTCGGTGATTTTGACGAACTGGCCGCGCTCGTTCTCTTTCAGATCAAGAAAAAAAATCTTCCGATCCGCGAGGATTTTCTCCGTATGGATGGGGCGCTCATCGGAGCTTCTTTTTTCACCGTCGTAACCGGTCATGGCTTACCTCCTCAACATGTGGCGCGGGCCAACATTTGGCACGGGCGTTCATCGGAGCTCGACTCCGAACGGGGCTTGTCTATCATTCCCCGCTTCCATTTCAAGTGCGGACGCTGGCGCGAAAATGATCATTTTTCTGTAACAAAGTCCCGATGGCGCAATCAGAGGCCCTCGCATGCGGTCTTTGCCGTTTTTGAAATCGGCGCTAAACTGCGCTCCGTCCGAAACGACCGAACCGAACATGCTCCAGACCGTATTCAAAAAGCTCTTCCGCTTGAGAGAGCAGGCGGCCCGTCGCCCCGGGGCCGACGATGGCTTTGATCCCCAGGAGAAACCGTTCCTCGATCATCTCGACGATCTTCGTGTCACCCTGTTCAAGATCATCACGACGCTCTCGATCTCCTCGGCGATCTGCTTCATCTTCAATAAACAGATCTTCCAGTTCGTCCAGATCCCGGCGAAATCGCCCATCGCCGAAATCTCCCCCGGTATCACGCTCTACGAGAAGCTCGACTTCTTCATGCTGGGGCCCACTGAGCTGATCTTCCTGATGTTCAAGCTCGCGTTCTATTGTGGCGTCATCATCACTTTTCCCTTCACCGTCTTTTTCCTCTTTCAATTCCTCATGCCCGGGCTGCGGCAGTCGGAGAAGAGGACCATCATCCCCGGGGTCGGCATCGGCTTCATCCTCTTTCTCGTCGGAGGCGGCTTTGCTTTTTTCGTAGCCACGCCTTTGGCCCTAAAATACTTCTATCAGTTCGAGAACGAGCGGCTCTCTGCGAATGACCCGGCGACCCTCGCCCTTTCGAAACCGGTGTCTGAAATCGCGCTGGTCGGAGTCGACGGAGAGATCATTCCTCCCTTCGACAAGGAGAAGGCCGCCGCCGAAGCCGCGGCTATTCCCGCAACTGGTGCGGAAGCGAAACCGGAATCCGCCCTGACTCCCCAAATGCAGAGCGAAATCCGCGACTATCTCAAGAGGACCCTCGCCACGGCGAATGGGGCAAACTTCGTGATGCGCTATGACGAGGATCGCGACAAGTTGGTGCTTGTAACCGCGAAGGGGGGGAAAAGCTCTTACCAGATCGGCAAATACATCAGCTTCATTTCCCAGCTGGTCCTCGTCTTCGGGATCAGTTTCCAGATGCCCATCGTGGTCACCATCCTCGTGAAGCTCGACCTGCTCACGGCGCTGGTGATGCGGAACACGCGCTCGTATGCGTGGGTAATCATTATCGTGCTCGCCGCGATCCTCACCCCGAGTCCGGATGCCTTCACCATGGGGCTGCTTGCGGTGCCCCTGATCCTCCTTTACGAAATCTGCATCATTATCGCCACGATCATCGAGCGCGCCCGGTCGAGGAAGGAACGGGCCGCGGCAGCGGTCGAGAAGGCCCGGCTCGAAAAGCTCTATCTCAAACCCGCATCCGAACTCTCCGAGGAGGAGAAGGCCGAACTTCACCGTGCCGAGATCGAACAATACGAGCGCGAGCATGCCCACCTTTACCAGGAGGAAAACGAGCACGTCGCCCGCGACAGTTTCCACGGCGATGATCCCGGCAATCACGATGAGAGCTGGCACGCCGACGATCATTACTGGCACGACGACGGACATCATCTCCACCATGACCCCGATCATCGCATCGAGAGCGACCACGCCGAGCCTGAGGATCTCAAGCCCGGGGAGGAAGACGAGCAGGCGCCGGAATCGGATAAGGCCGGGCCCGATCCCTGGCCGCAGTATGAGAACTGTGCGCCCGAGGGACCCATCGTGGACTTGAATCACGCGACGCCCGAGGAGCTTCAGACTCTGCCCGGGATCGGACCGGAGCTGGCCTTGGCCATCATCGACCACCGTCGCTACGAAACCTTTGATGATCTCGAGCGCATCCCGGGCCTAGACCCGGAAACGATCCGTCGCATCACCGAGCGGATCATGCTCGGGTGAGCCGGCGCCGGGCAGGATACCCCGGGATCCGCCGGCCCGAACGAAGCAGGAGCGGACCGCAGCAGGTCGCGCCGGAATGGGCAAGAGAGAAATGCGGCCCAAGCCGTCCGCACGCCCCCCCACGCCGGATTTCCCTCCGGCCGCAGGTCCTCATGCAGTCGGGCGGAAAATCCGGGCTGCGCGTGGCAGGATCGGGTCCTCGCGGCGTCTCACAACGAACGGGTGGGAGAAATCCAGCCTAGCGGTGCTTTTTGACGAAGGCTTTCAGCTTCGCCTCGTTGCGGAATCCGGTGAAACGGCCCACTTCCTTGCCGTCCTTCACGGCGACGACAGTCGGCAGCAGTTCGATTCCGTAGCGCTCGGCGAGAGCGGTTTGCCGGTCGACATTGGCCGTTTCGAAGGTAACGCCCGGGGTGCTCTTGGCGACCGAGGAAAAGATCGGCTTCATCTGCTTGCACGCTCCGCACCAGTCGGCCTCGAATTGGATGATTTGGAGCGACCCGTCCTCGGCATGGACGAGGATCGGAGCGAGCGCCGCAAAGGCAAAGGCAGGCAGGAGAGAGAGGAAGAAACGTTTTTTCATGATCCGAATGGTGAAACCTTAAGCGAGATTCAGGGTTCGGACGGCCCGGCAGCGCGGACCTTGCAATTTTTCGCGCATCACTCCGCGATCGATCCAGGGGAGCCCTTGCCGCGAAAGGGTCTAGGCAAGGTTGCGGTGGCGGTCGAGCCAGGCCTGGACGAACTCTTCGGTCTCTTCGGTGACGTCGGTGTTGAAGCGGCGCTCGAGTTCTCCCATCTCCCAATCCCCGAAGGGACTGCGGCGCACCAGGGAGAGGGTCGCACGTTCGGGATGGAGGACGCGGTAAACATAGGTGTTGCCTTCGCGCACGCGATCCGCATAGCTCGCGACACAATTTCCCTGGTATTCGCCCTCGTCGACGAGGTCCGACGGGCTCGTGATCGGTTCAATCTGGCCGGCGATCCCGGGAAGCGGAGGGGGCATGAAACACCCCGGGCCGACGCCGTTCGCCTCGATGAGCCGGCGGACGCGGCGGCCGTAATGTTCGGCGACTTCATCGTGGACGCTTTTCAGGCGGGCAAGGCTCTGGAAGCGCTCGGTGCGCTCCCCGTGGCGCAATTCCTCCTGCATTCGCAGGGTGCTCGTGATCAGGTGGACGACACGGCCGCGGTGGTTTTCGGCCCGGTCCTTCGCTACCTCTTCGAGGAGCTGAGGCGTGGCGGCGCCGGAGGCGCGCGGATCAAGGAGGATCTCGATGACTCCCGAGTTGATCGCGCTGAGGTGGTGGAGGCGCGACTTCGATTCGGTCAATTCGCTCCGGATCAAGCGGACGACGGCCGGCCAGTTGTCGCCGTTGAGGGAGTGGGGATCGATCTTGCGGAAGAGATTCACCGCGGAGGCGGAGTTGGGTAGGTCAAGGAGCCCGAGGAGGTCGCGCTGGCGCATCGTGCCGCAGCGAAGGGAGGCGATCAGTGCCCCGTCGCTGCTCATTTTCTGGGCGAGGGCAAAGGCGAGGGCCGGATTCCCGGTGGCCAGTTCCACCGTCGTGGGATCGTGCTGCAACAGGACCAGGAGCGGCCACTGGTGAGTTCGGAAGGGTTCGAGGAGGCGAGCGACTGCCTTGGGCAGGGAAAAACGGAATTGGTCGAAAGCACGCTTGCGCTGCTGTGCCGGAGTGAGCGGCGCATCTTGGCGTCGCGAGGCCGAGTCGGCGAAGAAATCGAAAACGAGCTGGTGGGCGGGGCACCCGGCTCTTGCCGCAGGCGCGTTCGTTCTGGCGGGGCGGTAGGGGTGGATGAGGCGGAATTCCGGGGCGAAAGCCTCCCAAGCCCCACCCCGCCCACGGCGCATCACCGAGCGCGGAACGGGCGACCCGGTGATGCGCATCTCCACCGAGCCCTTCGTCAGGCAAAGGGTGCCGTGACGGAAGGCGATACCGAACTCGGTGGCGGGCGCGGAAGGGGGCATCGGGCGTCCATCAAACTCCAGCGCGCCACCTCTTGCAACGGCACCGTCACGGTCCGGCTGATTTTCGATTTTCGTGCCGCGACACCATTGATTTTTCCGATTGGATTTTAACGCCGCCCTTGGCATTCGCCTGTCTGGCGCGACCTTCTCGTTTTTCCCAAACTCCATGTCAGAACTCTGGTTCACCGCCGACCTTCATCTCGGCCACGCCAACATCATCCGCTACTGCCAGCGTCCCTTTCTCGCCGGCGAGGAGGCGTCCCGGGCGGCCGAGGATCCTCGGGGGGGCTGGAACGTTTCCGCCGACACCGTGACTCGTCACGACGACACCCTCCTCGAGGCGATCAATTCCCACGTCGACCCGTCCGATACCCTTTGGATTCTCGGGGATTTCTCCCTGTCTCCGATCGAGACGGCCCGTTCCTACCGCGAGCGGATTCGGTGCCGTCATGTCCACCTGGTGCGGGGCAATCACGATCTGCCTTCCTACGAGACGCTTTTCGATCGCGTTCTCGAACAAGGCATGATCAAACACCTCGGGAAGAAGATCTGGCTGAACCACTACCCGATGCGCTCGTGGGACAAGGCCTTCCACGGGGCCTGGCACCTTTACGGCCACGTTCACGGCCGCCTCGTTTCCGAGGACGAGGCCAATCCGCGCCTCCTCGCCAAGGATGTGGGTGTCGACGCTTGCGGCTACCGGCCGGTCAGCTTCACCGAGATCACCGCGTTCATGAAGCCGCGTGAAGCGGCCTTCTGGTCGTGGCGGGAATCGCTCGGGCAGACGGAAGAGGGGGCGTAAGGTGAAGAAACCGGCTCGCATTTCTGTCGCGGCTCTCTAAGTTTCGGACTTGCGGCAAGCCAAAGCAACCCATGGCAGGAAGTGACAGGAACGACGAGGGAAAACTGACTCCGATGATGCGGCAGTATCAATCGATGCGTCGGCAACTGCCCGACGACGTGCTTCTGCTTTTCCGCCTCGGCGATTTCTACGAAATGTTTTTCGAGGATGCCAAGATCGCCTCGCCCATCCTCAACGTCGCCCTCACGAAACGCAACGGCATGCCCATGTGCGGCGTGCCTCATCACGCCGCCGAGGGATACTTGGCGAAACTCATCCGTGCCGGCAAACGGGTCGCCCTTGCCGAACAGACGACCGAACCGCAACCGGGAAAAATCGTCGAACGCGAGATCAGCCAGATCATCAGCGCCGGCACGATTGACGACCTCAATCTCCTCGACGCGACCCGGCCGAACTACCTTGCCGCGGTCTATCGCGCGAAGGGCCGCTACGGTCTCGCTTTTGCCGAGCATAGCACCGGCGAATTCCGTCTCACCGAGTTCACCGATCGCGGCGCGCTCGACGATGAGCTGGCCCGGATCCGTCCGAGCGAGTTGCTTTTCTCCGAGGAGCAGGCGGCCGACTTCGATCGGCTCCCTGCGGCGCTCGCCTACGATGCCTACCCCTTTCTGCACGAACAGGCCGAATACACCCTGAAGAAACATTTCAAGGTGCAGTCGCTCGACGGTTATGGATGCGGCGGCTTGCTTCCCGCGGTCGGCGCGGCCGGAGCCGTCGTCCACTACATCGAGACTCAGTTGCGTCGCAGTGTCAGCCACCTGCGCAGTCTCCAAGCTTACCGCACCGAGTCGCACCTCCTCATCGACGCGGCGAGCCAGTCGAATCTCGATCTGGTGACGAGCCGATCGGGCGGGACGAAGGCCTCCCTCCTCGGCGCGCTCGACCGCACCCGCACACCGATGGGGGCGCGCAAACTCCGGCATTGGCTGCTCCACCCGCTGCGTGATCTCGACATCCTCGCGGCGCGGCAAGATCTCGTCGAATCGCTCATTCGCGAGCCTTACCTGCTCAACGCCTTGCGGGCCGATTTTGTCGAAGTCCGCGATATCGAGCGCACCCTGAGCCGCCTTAGTCAGGGGTCAGGCAACGGTCGCGATTTGAAAGCCCTCGAGATGTCACTGCGCCGCGTCCCCGAGGTGCGCGATCATCTTGCCGCGCTGGGCGGTGGAGCACTCGGAGTCGATCTGGAGCGTCGGCTCGGCGAGTTCTCCGATCTCTGCGAGCTCCTCGGGCGCGCCATCATCGCCGAGCCTCCCGCCGCGTTGAAGGAGGGCGGGCTTTTCGCCGACGGTTACAGCTCCACGATCGATGATCTGCGGCGCGCCGCGACCGACGGCAAGCAGTGGGTTGCCGATCTGCAGGCCCGCGAGCAGGCCCGCACCGGGATCTCCTCGCTGAAGATCAAATACAACGCGGTCTTTGGCTACTTCATCGAGATCACCAACACCCATCTCGAGAAAGCGCCGCCGGAATACACGCGGAAGCAGACCATGAGCAATGCGGAGCGTTTCATCACGCCCGAGTTGAAAGAGGTCGAAAACAAGATCCTCGGTGCCGACGAGCGCCTCCGCGTCCTCGAGTATCAGGAATTCCTCAGCCTGCGCGAGACGGTGCTTGAGCACCTCACCGCGATCCAGGAGACCGCCGCCGCCCTCGCCGAGATCGACGTGTTGGCCGCTTTTGCCGAGACCGCACGGCTCTTTGGTTATTGCCGGCCCTTTCTCAACGAAACGCGAAACCTCGTCATCAAGAACGGCCGCCACCCGGTGCTCGACCAGAACATCGGTGAGGAGAAATTCGTCCCCAATGACGCGGACCTCAATGACGTGACGAATCGGTTCATGCTCATCACCGGCCCGAACATGGCGGGAAAATCGACTTTCATCCGTCAGGTCGCGCTCATCACTTTGATGGCCCAGATCGGCAGCTTCGTTCCGGCTGAGAGCGCCGAGATCGGGCTCGTCGACCGCATCTTCACCCGGGTCGGCGCGAGCGACGATCTCGCCAAGGGGCAATCCACTTTCATGGTCGAAATGACGGAGACCGCCCTCATCGCGAATCACGCGACCGAGCAGAGCCTCGTCATTCTCGATGAAATTGGCCGTGGCACCGCCACTTACGACGGGCTCTCCATTGCTTGGAGCGTTGTCGAGCACCTCCACGACAAGGTCCGCTGCCGCACCCTGTTTGCGACCCACTACCACGAGCTGACGCAGCTCGCCGCCTCTCGTCCCGCGCTCAACAACTACAATGTCGCGGTGCGGGAGTGGAACGAGCAGATCATCTTCCTCCGCCAGATCGTGCCCGGTGCCGCCGACAAGAGCTACGGCATCCAGGTCGCGCGTCTCGCCGGGCTGCCCGACTCCATCATCGTCAGGGCCAAGCAGATCCTTGCCGGACTCGAGGGGCAAACCGCGGTGGCAGGCGGGGGCGGTGCGGAGGAGACCGTTTTGCCGCCGGTGGGCGCGGCTTTCGAGACCGTTCCGAAAAAACGCGTTCCTCGCCAGGGCCAGCGCGACGAGCCGATCGGGCGAGACGGATCGGAGGAGAAGCAGATGTTGTTGTTTGGGTAGGAATTGGTGATGTCGTGATTCCCCCGAGTCTCCGAATCGAGTCATCGAAAGGTGCTGAGTCAGGCACGACAGCGGGCGTCTTCTCCTCGGCGGCAACGGCGTTGCGAGGGAGATAATCGGGATCCATGGGAGCGTGGAAGAGTGCCGGGCAGGATCCGCCGTGGCGACCTTCCGTGGCTCTTTTCCCTTTCCCCCCGCGGTTTCCCGACTTTACTGAGCCGTTCTCTTTCATGACCCGCATTCCCCCCATCCTCGTTATCCTCTTTTTCGGAGCGATCGCGGCGTTTTGCGTGGGGCGTGTCCATTTCAACGCGGTGCTCTACGAGATGCTGCCGCAGGATCTGCCCGAGGTGCAGGGCATGGATTGGCTCAACCGCTACTTCAGTCGCGACGGTCAGCTCATTGTGACGGTGAAGGCGGAGGAGCCCTTGGAGGCCCGGGAGGCGATGGATTCGCTCGCCAAGAGGCTCGCCTCCGACCCTGGTCTGGTCTCGGCGACTTTCCGCGAACTCACCCTCACCGAACTCGTCACCGAGGGCGGCGGGCTCCTCGCCTGGCTCTGGTTGAACGCGCCTGAGGGCGAACTTGCGCTTTTGGGCGAGCGGTTCGAAGCCGATCGCTCGCGGCAGGAAATCGCCGCGGCGATGGAGGCCGTGCAGAGCGGCTTTTTTGATCAGGATGTCGTCGTGAAAAGCTACGACCCGCTCGGGATTTCCAAGCTCGGTGGACTCCTCGGCGAAGGGAGTGGACCGGACATTGCCACACCGGATCCCATGAGCTCGGGAGACGGCACCTTCCAGGTCATGTATGTCGAGGGTGCGGGAGTCGACTTTTCCGATTACCGCGCCGCGGCGGAATGGCTCGCCAAGGTAAAGCTCGTCGTCGCCGCATGGGAGGAGGAGCGGGCGGTCGAACATGAGGCACGCGGTCCCGTCAGGGTCGGCCTCACCGGAACGCCAGCGTTCATGGCGGAGGTGGGCGCGCGAATGGAGTTCGACATGACTCTCTCAGTCGTTTCGACCATGGTGCTCATCGCGCTGCTGTTCTGGTGGATGCACCGGCAGACGAAACCGCTTGTGTGGCTGATCTCTGGCATGCTCGTGATCCTCTCGATCACGCTCACGATCGGTGGGTTTCTTTTCGGTGACCTCAGTGTGATGAGCGCCGGATTCGCCGCCATCCTCATGGGGCTAGCGGTCGACTATGGCATCGTTCTCTACCGAGAGGCCTATGATGGCGGTGGAGACGCGCAGAGCCTGCGGCGCGCGGTGGGTCCGGGCATCCTTTGGGCCGCGGCGACGACGGCGGCGGTGTTCCTCTCGCTCAATCTCAGTTCGCTCCCCGGTCTCTCCGAGATGGGTAATCTCGTCGCCATCGGCGTGGCGGTGGGCGCTGCCGTGATGGTCTATGGTTTCGGACCGATCGCGGTGCGGTTCGTGCGCGAGATGAAGAAAAAACCGGCCGAGGCATCGGTCGTGATCCGCTCGTGGGGGCCGCGCGCGGCGCGTCTCTCCGCATTCCTCATACCCGCAGTGACGCTGGTTTCGGTCTTTGCGAAGGAAATGCCCGCGCTCGAGGCCAGTTTTCATCCCTTCCGCATCCGCGAGAGCCCTTCGATGCTTGCCTGGCAGGCGCTGCAGCAAGAGCTGAGCGGGCGCGAGCGGGTCGTGCCCATGGTGGTCACGGCGTCGACCCTGAGTGAACTTCACGTCAATCTAGCCGCGGCCGCAGCTCGCCTCCGCGGGGCCCGGACCGCGGGACTGCTGGAAGAGGCGGTCCTGCCCGAGATCTTCATCCCCGACCCGGCGCGTCAGGCGGCGAACGCCGAGAAAGTGATGCGTTGGCTGGGAGAGAGCGATCGCCTCGTCCGCGAAATCGGAGAGGCGGGTTTTTCGGAGGAAGGCTTGGCGCTCACTGCCACGGTCTTCAGGGCGTGGGAGCACTACCTCAAAGAGCTTGGCGAAAACGACTACGCCCGACCCGAAGGCAAGCTCGCCGCCTGGTCGGTCGATCGTCTCTTCGCGCAGCGTGATGGCACCTTCGCGGCCCTCGCCATGGTGAAGCCGACGGTGCCGCGCGACCGTGCCTGGGTTACGGCGATCTGCGATGAACACACCGCCGTTGCCAGCCTTGGCTCTCTCGGCACTGCACTGAACGAACGGATCCGCAGCGACATGGTGCGCGTCTTTTTGCCGATGCTGGGGATCCTTGTGGCAATGCTGGTGCTCATCTTCCGCTCGTGGCGCGAGGTTGCGCTGAGCCTTTTTTCCCTGGTCTTCTCGTCTGCCATTCTCATCCTCGCCACGACCTGGACGCCTTTGAGTTGGAACTCCTTCAATGTCTGTGGAGCCCCGCTCATCATGGGCACCGGGATCGATTACGGGATTCACATGTTGCTGGCCTTGCGACGGAACAGAGGCGACGTCGCCGCAGCCCGGGCCGGAATCGGACGGGCGTTGCTCTTTTGCGGGGGTTCCTCGGCCATTGGGTTCGGCTCTCTCGCGACGGCTTCGGCCCACGGCCTCGCTAGCCTAGGGCTGGTTTGCGCGGTTGGAATCCTCGCCAACATGGTCACTGCGGTGTGGTTGCTCCCGCACTGGTATCGTGGCCTCCACCGGCTCGGGAACGGGTGACTGTCTCGCGAGTTTGCCATCGATCCCGTTTCCGAGGAATGTTCCAGACGGCGGCAGAATTCATCTGACAATTCTTGATTATTTAGATAAATTCGATTTCGCCATGCCTTCCCCACGCCGCTGCTATCTCCTCGCGATCCTGATGGTTACCGCTTGCGGTTCGTTCCCCTCTCTCGTCGCTCAGTCGAAGGCGCCCGATTTGGGAGTCGTTCAGCGCTGGCTGGCGACGAATTCCGGGGTTGGATCGCTTCAGATCGACTTCACCCAGACTCGCCGGATGCGTTCGGTGAAATTGCCGGTGCGGCAGGAAGGCACCCTTTGGCTGGATTACGGATCCCATCGTTTTCGTTGGCAGACGGGTGATCCGGCCCAGACCATCGTCGTCAGCCAGGGGAAAAACATTCTCATCATGCGCGCTCCGATGAAACGCTACGAGATCCGGCCTGCCGGATCGGGAGGTGCGCCGGGCATGGCCGCGCTTGCCAATGGATTCCCCCGAACCTTGGAGGAGTTCCAGCAGCGCTACCGCGTTCTTGAAGTCCGCCCGGAGGCCAATACCGAACGCATCGTGACCTGTCCGCTCGGGGCGGGCGGGCGCGGGGTCGAGACGTTCACTTTTGTCGTCGACCGGTCGCATCATCGTCTTCTCGGCATCGAGATCGATCTCGAGGACGGTTCCTCGGTCGACACCGTGTTCAACCGGGTGCTGACGAACGTTGCGATGGCGGGGGATCTCTTCAAGCCCTCGCTCGACGGCTACCACGAGACCAAGTTTTAGAGACAGGGACCCACGGCGCTCCCGCGCTCAATGGGTTTCGATCTTCTGCGCGGGCTTGGGCAGCGACGGGCTGTCGGGGGACGGAGGCACCGGAGGCTGCGGAGCCGAGGTTGGCCCGTTTCCATCCGTGGGATCGAGCCTTGCTACCGTCGCTTCGTCTCCCCCGAGTTCGCGAAGGCGCTGTTGGAGGGTCTGGTTCTCGATGGACAAGGCGGTGATCTGATCCTGGAGCCGGATCATCAGGGTTTCGTCCGAGCTGAAGAGGTCTCCCGAGGCGACCCGTTTCCAATGGAGGCCGTAAAGCCAGCCCGCCGTTGCCAATCCAAGGAGGATCAGGAAGAGGAGGGACCGGGTCGGTGCCGACGATTTCACGAGCCGCGGTGAAGGGTTGGGGTTCAGTTGTTTTTCTTGCCGCCGAACATCCGCCATCCGCCCTTCTTCTCCGGGGAGGCTGCAGTCGCGGCCGGGGTGGGCTTGCCCGGACCTGAGTCTGCGGCGTTCGTGGCTCCGCCGCCAGGGGACGCGGCATCTTCCCGCGTGATGACCAGCTTCAGGTCATCCGGAACGTTCGCGACGTAGTCCCACGAGCGGAGGGGCAGTTTTTCGCCGCGGGGACCGTATTCCTGAACCTTGCGGCGGATCAGCATACCCTTGGCATCGTAGAGTTGCTCCTCCGCAAAGCGCCCGAAGGTGTCATAGATCTGAATCCCGCGATATTTGAACTGATCGCGACCATCGTAGATCAGCACCTCACCGGGGCGCCCCGATTCATCCAGCATCACTGTGCGCCGCTGCAGCTTCACGCCGTTCTTGCTCTTGGTGGTCTGTTCGAGCGTGTGGGTGAGCATGTCCTGCTTCGATTCCGTGAAAGAGCCGTCGGTGTGGTGGATCGCCCGTCCCCAGATATCGACCTGCTTGCCCTTCATCTGGCCTAGCTTCACCCCATACTGGCTGAGGGCCTGCTTGGTGCCGTCCGGCAGGATCATGTCGCCACCGCTTAGCCCGCCGCCGAAGAGGGGGGCGTTACCGGGAGGGTTTGGCATGGAGGCTCCCCCTTGGCTCTGCACCGCGCTGACCGCGGCCTGATTCACACCAGTCTGTCCTGTCGCGTTTTTCGCGTGGAACTGGGCGTGGAGATTCGTCGTGAGGAACAAGGTAAGAAGCCCGGCGAGGGCGTTTCGCTGCAAATTCGCATGTTCCATGGTGAAGAACCGCGAAGATACTATTTCTTGGAGGCTGTCGCAAGCAATTGCGAGAAAAGCCTCCCCTACCTCCGAGCGCCAATCTCGGTGCCGACGCGGAAGTCGGTCTTGGAAGTCCGGGCGTGGCCACCCGAACAAAAAGGGCCGGGTTTTCGACCCGACCCCTTCAAAGTCACGGGATCCTGTCGATCCAACGGATTCAGCTCTTGCTGAGGGCGGCCTTGGCTTCGGCGAAGGAGGTCTTCAATTTTGCGTAGCCCGAACCCTCGTAGCCGGCCTCCTTGACTGCGGCGAGAACCGCCTTCTCATCGGCGCCTTCGGCGGTATCGACGGAGAAGATGGCGACTTTGGTCTTGGGGTCGACGAAGACTTCGGTGACATGCTCGACCTTTTTCAGTTCTTCGCCGATGGACCACGCGCAGTTGGCGCATTTCATTTCCGGGACTTTCACTTGGTAGGCAACGGCCTCATCGGCGCGAAGGGAGGCCAGGGAGAGCGCGGAAGTGAGGACGAGACTAAGGAGGCGGATCGCTTTCATGTTCGGGGTGTGGGTGAGGTTTTGCCGGTTTCTGCGGAGGGAGATTCTTGGAGCATTTCGAGGACGAGACGCGAGATCACCGAGACTGACTCGGGCATGAGACCGTCTACGTAGCTTCTAACGATACCCGAGCGATCGACAATCGCAAATCGATTGGTGTGGATGAGCTTCTCCGAGAGCAACTTGCCCGCCTCCATCGGATCTCGGGTCACGGGGAGGAGGAAGCTGTTCTTGATGAGGGCATCGAGCTTGCCGGCATCACCGGTGAGGAAATACCAACGATCCGGGTCGGCCTGCCAGCGCTGGGCAAAGGCGCCAAGCCGCTCCGGATTGTCGGTCTGGGGATCGACCGAAAAGGAGACGAAGGCGACCCCGGGCTCATCGGCGAAGAGACGCTGCAGCTCGGCGAAGCGCGCGGAGAGGAGGAGGCATTCCGCATTGCAGGAGGTGAAAATGAAATTCGCAATCCAGATGCGGCCGTTGAGATCGGCGTTGGCGACGGGGCGCGACCGCTGGTCGGTCAGTGAGAAAGCGTCGACTTCGCGGAATCTGCCGGTGAGGACGGAATTCTGCGGGGTCTCGCTCTCGCAGGAGGCCAGCAAGCCCAATGCCGCGATGAGAGTGGCTGCGGCGTGGCGCTTCACGTGGATGGGTGAGGGGGAGGACATCGGGTTCGTCTCCCAGAGACTACGCCGCCTGAGGCGTTTCTTGCATCCCCTCTTTCGAAAAAGCCGGATGCGCGTTTCCTTCGCCACCATCTCTGACGTAGGGGTGGGGAACTGAGTTCGTCTCCTCGTTGATGATATTCCCGCGATTCCCCATTCCTGCCGCGATCGTTTTTGTCGCGCTTGCCTGTTTCTCCTGCGACCGCCCTGGATCGGACGAAAGGGTCTTTCGGGTGCGCGGCGTTGTGCAGAAGCCGATGCCGGGCGATGCCTCGGGGATGATCATTGATCACGAGGAGATCCCGGGCTATATGCCGCGGATGATCATGCCCTTCAGGGCAAAGGATCCCGTCGAGTTCGCCGAGCTCGAGCCCGGAATGGTTGTGGCTTTCAACTACCACGTGGTGGCTGACGAATCCTGGGTGACGGACGTGACGATGACGGGCGAGAAGGGGCCGATCACGCTCGACGCGCCCAAGCCCGATGCGGACACGTTCGCCAAGCCCGGCGACCGCCTCCCGGAGGTGACTTTTCTCGACGAAACGGGCCAGCCGGTGAGTCTATCCGATTTCCAGGGGATGCCGGTGGCGCTGACCTTCGTCTTTTCCCGTTGTCCCGTGCCGGAGTATTGCCCACGAATGATGAACCAGTTCGCTGCGGTGATTGGCGCCCTCCAAAAGGAGCCAAAGGCGCCCGTGGAATACCGCCTCCTCACGATTTCCTTCGACCACGAGCACGATCGTCCGGAGATCCTCAAGGCCTGGGCTGCGGCCTTCGGCTACCGCGATGGGATGCCCTGGGGGCTA
>NEUQ01000065.1 GCA_002288445.1 Verrucomicrobiia bacterium Tous-C2TDCM
CAAATGGCAGAGCACGCCCGTTGCCCTCGACTTCAATTTGAAAGTGAGCCAATCCTACCAAGTCGAGGCCATTCCCCACACAGTCGTAATCGATCCCGAAGGCAGGATCGCGTGGGTCCACAGCGGCTTCAGCCCCGATCTCAAGTCCAAGCTCTTCGAGGCCATTGCGGGGGTTTTGACGGCCGCGCCTCGCCCCTGACCGATGCCGCCCGTTTGCCTTGAGGACCAAAATCCTTGTCCACCGAGGCGAATGCCGCTAAAGAGTCGCGAGCAACGACATGGTCTCTCTCTCCATCCGCGGAATTGTGAAACGCTTTGGCGATCTCGTCGCCCTCGACCACGTCGATCTCGAGATCGCAGGGGGTGAGCTCTTCTTTCTGCTCGGTCCTTCCGGCTGCGGCAAGACCACCCTCCTCCGGGCTGTTGCCGGTTTTCATTTTCCCGACGAAGGCAGCATCGCCTTTGACGGCGAAGACGTCACCCAAGTCCCGCCTCATCGTCGCGAGACTGGCATGATGTTCCAAAGCTACGCCCTTTGGCCGCACCTTAATGTCTTTCGCAACGTCGCCTTTGGTCTCGAGGAGCGGCGCGTTTCCAAAAGCGAAATCAAAAGCCGCGTCGAGGAAGCCCTCGGGATGGTGCGGATGGAGGGCCTCGGTAGCCGCAAGATTCACCAACTCTCCGGCGGCCAGCAACAGCGAGTCGCTCTGGCACGCGCCCTCGTCATCCGGCCGCGTTGTCTGCTCCTTGACGAGCCTCTCTCCAACCTCGATGCCAAACTCCGCACTGAGATGCGGAGCGAGATCCGTCGTATCTGCAAGGAGTTCGGGCTGACCGCGATCTATGTCACCCACGATCAGAAAGAGGCCCTCTCCATGGCCGATCGCATCGCCGTGCTCGATGCCGGTCGCATCGTCCAAATCGGAACACCCGAGGAACTCTACCGCCGCCCCGCCTCTGCCTTTATTGCCGGATTCGTCGGCGAGACCAATCTCATACCCGGCACCGCGACCTTTGTCTCCGGCGAACACCTCCACGTGCGCACCGCTTTTGGTGATCTGGCAGGAAGCATCGTCGCGCCCGATTGGAAACCGCAACCCGGCGAAGCCGTGACCCTCTCGATCCGGCCCGAATGCCTTTCCCTTTCCCCCACCGCGCCCGTCCAGAACGGCATCGCCGGGATCCTCGAAGACTCCGTCTACCTTGGAGAGATCGCCCAATACACCCTGCGTCCCGCCGACCAGGACACTCCCCTCCACCTCTCCGAACTCAACCCCCGCCGCGTCCTCCGCGATACCGGTGCCACCTTTTACGCCAGCGCAAAGCCGGAGGATATCGTGGTGTTGCCGGCGAAGTAGGCAGTTTTCAGTGATGAGTTTTCAGTTTTCAAATCACTGACCTCCGACCTCCGACCTCCGACCTCCGACCTCCGACCTCCGACCTCCGACCTCCGACCTCCGATTACCGATTACCGGCCTCCGGCCGAAAAATGCTCGCCCGCCTCGCCATCGTTCTTGCCTCGCTCGCCGCGGTCCTCGTGGCGCCCTTCCTGCTGCGTCCGGAGGAGGAGAAGGTTTCTGAAAAGGCCGAACGCCTCGTCATCATCACACCCCACATCGAGTCGATCCAAGCCGAGTTCACACGGGCCTTCCGCGCTCACATGCGGGCCGCTCATGGACGCGAGGTCGCGATCGATTGGCGGCAGCCCGGAGGCACGTCGGAGATCTCGCGCTTTCTTCGATCCGAATACTCGACCCGCTTCGAAACGCTTTGGCGCGAGCGCACCGGACTGCCCTTCACCCTCGCGATCCGCGACGCCTTCACCAATCCCAAACTCGACCCTGACAAACACACGTCCCGAGGGGATTTTTCCGTCGAGCCGCCTCCCTTGAAAGGCGCCGCTCCCGAGGCCCAGGCTGCGGCCGCCAGACAACTCTTCCTCGAATCGGACATCGGGGCGGGCATCGATCTTTTCTTTGGCGGCGGTGCCTTCGACTTCGAGCGCCAGGCCGCGGCCGGCTTGCTTGTCGCCCGAGATGCCGGAGGCCAATTCGGTCCCGCCGCCATCGCCGAGACCCACCCCACTTGGTTCACCGACGCTGTGATGCCCCAATCCTTCAGCGGCGAACCGTTTCGCGATCCCGCCTATCGATGGGTCGGCACGGTCCTCTCCGCCTTCGGCATCTGCTACAACCGCGATTCCCTCGCCCGCCTCGGCATCGAAACACCTCCCGATGAATGGAGCGATCTCGAGGATCCCCGCTATCGCGGTCACGTCGCCCTCGCCGACCCGACAAAATCCGGATCAACGACGAAAGCCTTTGAAATGCTCGTGCAGGAGCGCATCCAGACCCTCGCCCGTGACCGAGGGCTATCGGGAGAAGCCGCCGTCGCCGCCGGATGGAACGAAGCGATGCGCCTGATCCTGCGCATCAGCGCGAACAGCCGTTACTTCACCGACTCGTCTGCCAAAGTCCCACGCGATGTGGCGATGGGCGACGCCGCCGTCGGCATGTGCATTGACTTTTACGGGCGCAGCTACCACGAACTCTATCGCGATCCCGCCACCGGAGAATCCCGCATCGAATTCGTCATGCCCCGCGGCGGCACCTCGATCGGGGCCGATCCCATCGGTCTGCTCCGCGGTGCGCCGCATCCCGAGCTCGCCCATCACTTCATCGAGTTCGTCCTTTCTCCCGAAGGACAAAAGATCTGGAACTACCGCGTCGGCGCTCCCGGAGGCCCGACTCGCCACGCCCTGCGGCGACCTCCGATCCGTCGCGACTTTTATGTGGAGGCGAACTTCCCCCACATGACTGACCCTACCTTTGATCCCTACCGCGCCGCCGAGGGATTCACCTATCATCCCGAGTGGACCGGATCGCTCTTCGCACCGCTGCGCTTCGTCATTCGGGCCGCCTGCATGGATCCGCACGAGGAACAAATCGCTGCCTGGGAAGCTCTCGTCGCGTCCGGTCTGCCTGCCGAGGGTGTCGCCGCTTTCGAGGCAGTCGAACCGATCTCTTACGAGGCCGTCGTCCAACAGATCGGCCCCGCCTTGAAAAACAGCGACAAGGTCGCCCAGGTCCGGCTCGGTCGTGAGTTGGCGGAGCAGTTCCGGAAGAGCTACCTCGCGATTGCGGCGGAGTATGGGGGAAGGTGACGGAGAACCAGTATCACCACATCCGCGAAGCACCCAGCATCGAAAGCGGCGTGTCGGGCGAGAGGATCGTCATGCCATGCGTGATCGCTTGTGCGGCGATAAGGCGGTCGAAGGGGTCCGGATGAACCCGGGGCAACTCGCCGCTGCGATAGATTGCATCGGACTCCAATCTCAACCGTTCAAGGCGGTGGAACTCCAACTGAGACGGCAGCCACTCTCGGGCATCTCCGGGAAGGGGGAGTTTCCCCGATGAGTGCTTCATCACCACTTCCCACTGGCTCACGTCGCTCAGAAACCACTCATGACCAGCTTCATCCAACAATTCGCAGGCGAGCGGCGAGAGTTTGTCCTGAGGCATCGCCAGCCAGATGAACGCACAGGTGTCCAGCAGAAACCTCATAAGCCCCACTCTTTGAGTTCCTCTTCGGTGAGAGGCGCGAACGCCGAATCTGGTATCTCAATGACCGGTCCCAGATGCTCCCCCACCTTCGGACGTGGACGCTGCTCCGCGGGTGACAAGGGAACGAGTTTGGCCACCGGCGTCTTGCCCCGGGCGATAATGAACTCCTTGCCCTCCTCGACTTCCGCCAGATAGCGGGAGAGATGCGTCTTCGCCTCGTGCGTGGTGATGGTTTCCATGTGAGAGCCTACTACGCTCGACCCCTTAGTCAACTTAGTCCATTCCTCGAAAGATCCCCTCACGCCAACGCGCCGAAAGCGGGCTTGCTCGCGTCACCTCACAAGCCCTACGCTCTTTCCATGAGCCTGAACCGCTTCCTTCTCGCCGGCCTTTTTCTCGCCGCCGCTCCCCTCGCCCGCGCCGAATTCCTCGCCGGAGCCGCGATCACCGATGTGACTCCGAAGCAGCTCCCGGTCCTCGTCAACGGGGGCATGACGAGCCGCTCGATCGATAAGGTCAAGACGCCCGTCAACGCGCGCTCTCTCGCGTTTTCCGACGGCAAGGAAAAGATCGTCATCGTCGTTGTGGACACTTGCATGATGGGACGCGACCTCCTCGACCAAGCCAAGGAAATCGCTGCGGAGAAGGCAGGTATTCCGCGGGGAAGCATCCTCATCTCGGCGACGCACACCCACACCGCGCCTTCGAGCATGGGCTGTCTCGGCACGGATGCGGATCCGGTCTATTCGCCCTTTCTCGTGAAGAAACTGGTCGAGGCGATCCTCGCGCCGCTCGCGAAGCTGCAGCCCGCCAAAATCGGCTGGGGCGAGACCGATGCGGGCGACTACACCGCGCTGCGCCGCTGGGTCATTCATCCGAAATTCATGCGTGAGGATCCCTTTGGCAATCTCACGGTGCGGGCAAACATGCACGCAGCAACGAACTGGGAGCACGTCACTGGCCCGAGTGGTCCCGAAGATCCGATGCTGCAAGTGATCTCCGTGCAGACCGCCGACGGCAAGCCGCTCGGGCTACTCGCGAATTTCTCGATGCACTACTTCGGCGATCAGGACATCAGCGCGGACTACTTCGGGCTCTTTTCGAACGGGATCCAGGACCGGCTCGATCCCGGCAAGACCGGCTTTGTCGCGATGATGTCGCACGGCTGCAGCGGCGATATCTGGCGTCATGATTACGAGAAGAGTCCCTCGCGAGGCAAGGACGGGCCGACCATCGAAGGCTACTCGGATGACCTGATCGCCCTCGCCGTGAAGGCGATCGACGGCATCGATTACGAGAGTCCCGCCTCCATTGCCATGAGCGAAACGCGGATGACTTTGAATTACCGAGTGCCGGACAAACAGCGGCTCGAATGGGCCCAGAAGATCGTCGCGGAGATGGGCGACCGCCTCCCCAAAACCCAGCCCGAGGTTTATGCGAAGGAGCAGATCATCCTCCACGAACGGCAGAAAACCGAGATCGTCGTGCAGGGTCTGCGCATCGGAGAAAACATCGGCATTGCCACGACGCCGAACGAGACCTACGCCCTGACCGGGCTGAAGATCAAGGCGGCCAGTCCTTTGCCGAACACGATGGTGATCGAACTCGCCAATGGCGGCGACGGCTACATTCCCCCGCCGGAACAGCATCTCCTCGGGGGCTACAACACCTGGCCGGCCCGTTCGGCGGGTCTCGAGGTGAACGCCGAGCCGAAGATCACCGAAGCGGCGATCCAGATGCTGGAGCAAGCGAGCGGGAAGGCTCGGGTGGATCGACGGGCGACGGCGGGAGAGGCGGTGGTGAAAACGCTCGAATTGAAGCCGAAAGCCTACTGGCGTCTCGATGAGTTCGCGGGCCCGCGTGCGATCGATTCGTCACCGAACGGGATCGACGCCTTGATCGAGCCGCGCGTGTTGTTTTACCTGCCCGGGCCAAACGATGCGGCCTTTGCAAAAGGCGGGATCAACCGCAGCGTGTTCTTGGCGGGAGATCGTCTGAGCACGAGAATCGAAGGCATGACCCAACGGAACTTCACGGTTTCGCTGTGGTTTTGGAGCGGCACGGCGCCGGGCGTGATGGAAGGCACGGAGTGGCTGGTTTCACGGGGATCGGAGTTTGGCACTCGCGATCTGGGCGACCATGTGGGAATTCGAGACGACGGCCCGGGAAAGCGGATGCTCGTCATCGAAACCTCGCGCGTTCGGCACGCACTTGAGCCAGCAAGTGCCCGAGTGGAACGTTGGCGCTGGCACCACCTCACCGTGGCGCGGGAGGGCGACGCCACCCACGTCTTCCTCGACGGCGCCCACCTGACCGCGATCCAAACCGGAGGGACTCCCGAGGCGCCACCCGACACTTTCTTCTTCGGCGGCAGTGGCAACGGCGAAGGCAACTTCGAAGGTCGCCTCGACGAGATCGCCGTCTTCGACCGCGCCTTGAGCGCGGAAGAAATCATCGACCTGTATCGCGCGGGTGCCCCGTAGCGGAGCAGGCTAAAGTTCCGACCGAACGTCTCCTCGACGCACGTCGGAAGCGCTACCGCTGGCGCGAGCTACTCCGCAATCGCCGTCCCCTTCCACCCCATCTTGCGGTGCAAGACTCCGTAGAAATCCTGATGCGGCAACGAGACGAGCGGCAGGCAAAAATCCGCTTTCCGCAGATGCACCTTGGCGGGTTCGTCGAGCACCGTCAGCAACTGCCCGTCGACCAGCAGTGACAGCGAATCCCGTTGCCGCGGCGTTTCAAAGAGGAGGCGGCTCGTCGCATCGACGACGAGGGGCCGATTCGCCAATGAATGCGGACAGATCGGCGTGACCACAAAGACGTTCGCATCCGGCGAGACGAGCGGACCACCGGCCGAAAGTGAATAAGCCGTCGATCCCGTCGGCGTCGAGAGGATCAGTCCGTCCCCGGTGTAGCGGTTCGCAAAAATCCCGTTCACGCGCGCCTCGACGTGGATCACGCGCGAAGCCACCGCACGACAGATCGTCACTTCATTCAAGGCGTAAAAGGTGTCGCCGACCTGGCCGTTTTGCTCGAGCTCGCCCGCGAGGAGGAGCCGTTCGCTGATGGTGTAGGTGCCGGCGACCAGCGCGTCGACAAGGGCACCGCTTTCCTCCTCGGTGGCGCAGGTGAGGAAACCGAGGGTGCCCGTGTTGATCGCGGCGATGGGCCTCAATTTCGACCCCAACTGCCGCACGACCCAGAGAAGGGTGCCGTCGCCGCCGAGCACGACGAAAAGATCGACCTGCTCGCCCAACTCCTCGAGCGGAATTCCGCCGGGCAGTCCGGCGAGAGCCGCGGTCTTTTCCTCGAGCCGCACCGTCTGACCGGCCGAACCGAAACGGCCCACAAGATCGTGCAGCAACGCCGCGGCGCCGGGCTTTTCGGGATTCGCGAGAATCCCTATGCGGGGTGTTTCAGCCATGCGAGAAATTCGGTGTTGCCGTCGGTGCCACTGATAGGCGAAGCCACCAATCCCTGCCAGCATTTTCCAAGGGGATCGGCGACGTGGGTGCGGATCTTTTCAACCGCCTCCTCGTGCAGGGCGGGATCCCTGACAATGCCACCCTTGCCGATCTGTTCCTTCTTCAGCTCGAACTGTGGCTTGATGAGGCAGACCACGTCGCCACCGGACTTGAGGACCCCAAAAACGGGGCCGAGAATCAGGGTCAGCGAGATGAAGGACACATCGATGACGACGAGATCGACCGATTCGGGGAGATCGGAGGGCTGGAGATGGCGCAGGTTGAAACCCTCCTGCGAGACGACGCGGGCATCGCTCCGCAGTTTCCAAGCAAGCTGGTTGGTGCCGACGTCGTAGGCGTAGACTTTCTCCGCGCCGCGCTGGAGGACGCAGTCGGTGAAACCACCGGTCGAGGCTCCGGCATCGAGGACGATCTTGCCTTCGACCCCGATACCGAACTCGTCGAGGGCTCTCTCGAGTTTGAGCCCGCCGCGGCTGACATACTTAGGCCGGTTCTTTACCTCGACGCCCGCCTCATCGTCGACCTTGAGGCCCGGCTTGAGATTGCCTTCGAGGCCCTCGACCCGCACCTCGCCTGCGAGGATGAGCCGCTTCGCCGTCTCTCGCGAATCGCAGAGACCGCGGCGAAACATCAGTTGGTCCAGTCGTTCCTTGGGCATGAAGAGGCGGGAGTGTAAGCGGGAATGGCGCGAATGGCACGGATTTGTATGCAGCGTTTTCAATGGTTCGGATTCGTGCTCATTCGTTTCATTCGTGGTCACCCCCTTCTCCATCCGCGTTAGACTCTTCCATCGTCTTCCCTCTCCGCACAGATGACCGCGGATTTCCTCAGATTTTCACCGATTCGGAAACTGTAACCACCACCTCCCCTCCCCCGTCTTAGCCTCCCGAACGTTCCGATGTCTTTCTCCTTCCTGCGCGCCTTTCTCCGCCTCTCCCTCCTCGGAGCGGTCGTGATCGTGTCGGGAGTGCTTCTCTGGCGTCATTTCGACTCTGGCGAACCCGCGCCCCTGCCGGCCGCCAAACGCGATCCTTTGCTCGATGCGGCCGTCGCGAAGGTCGATGCCGCCTTCCGTAGTTCGTGGACCGCAGCCGCAGTCGAACCCACGCCCGAGGCCAACGCCCTCACCCTCGCCCGTCGCTTCTCCCTCGCCCTCACCGGAGCGGTGCCTTCACTCGAGGAAATCCGCCGCTTCGAGAACCTGCCGAAGGATGCCGATCCCGCCGCCTCGTGGCTCGATCATCTGTTCTCGGACCGGCGCAGCGCCGATTACCTCGCGGAACGTTTTGCCCGCGCCTTTGTCGGGGTCGAGACCGGCCCCTTCCTCGTCTACCGGCGCCGCCGCCTCGTGAACTGGCTCGGGGACCAGATCGAATCGAACCGGCCCTACGACGCGATCGTGCGCGACCTCGTCTCGGCGGAGGGACTCTGGACGACGAGACCGGAAACAAACTTCATCACCGTCACGGTGGTGCAGGGGGGATCAAAGGAAGGTCCTGACGAGTTGAAGCTCGCCGGTCGCACCGCCCGCGCCTTTCTCGGGCTCAGCCTCGACTGCATGCAGTGTCACGACGACCTCTTCGACGACCGCTGGAAGCAGACCGACTTTCACCAACTCGCCTCTTTTTTCGCCCAGACCGACCTGAAGCTCACCGGTATCCATGATGATCCGAAGACGTCTTACCAGACCCGCTACCTCGGCGAGACGGCATCCGTGAGGGTCGATCCGTCGGTGCCTTACGGCTCGGAATTCTTCAACAAGGAAGGGTCCCGTCGCGAGCAACTCGCCCGCTGGATCACGCATCCTGACAACACGCCCTTCGCCCGTGCTGCAGTCAACCGGGTCTGGGCGATCCTCTTCGGCAAGCCCCTCGTCGACCCGGTCGACGACCTCCCCATCGACGGCCCCTTCCCCGCCGGACTCGAGGAACTTGCCCGCGAATTCACCGCGAGCGGGCATGATTTGCGACATCTCATCCGGCTCATCGCACTGTCCGAACCCTTCCGCCGCGAAAGCCGCTCGTCGGATCCTGACAAACCCACAACGCTGGAGCAGGAGGCATCGTGGGCGGCATTCCCACTGACCCCCCTGCGTCCCGAACAGGTCGCCGGATCGGTGATCCAGTCCTCCACCCTGAAGGCACTCGACAGCGAGACCCACGTCCTCCAGAAACTTCGCCGCTTCGCCGAGACGCAGGATTTCGTGAAACGCTACGGCGACCCAGGTGAGGAGGAATTCGCTGGTGGATCGGGCACGATCCCACAGCGGCTCCTCCTCATGAACGGAAAGCTCGTCCACGAGCGCACCGAACCCAATCCGGTGATGAACAGCTCGACGCGGATCGCCAGATACTCCCCTTCGGACGAGACCGCGGTGAAGGCCGCATTTCTCGCCTCGTTGACGCGTTATCCAGCCCAAGCTGAGCTCGATCATTTTGTCGGAAGCCTCGCCGGAACCACCGGCGATGTTCGCGACCAAGCGCTTGCCGATCTCCACTGGACTCTGATCAACACCACCGAATTTTCGTGGAACCGATGAAAGACTCCCTTCCACAAGACTGCGGTTCGCCGGACCATTTTGCCCACTGGTCGCGACGCAGCCTTCTCAAGAGCTCGGCCCTCGCCGGGCTGGGCTGGCTCACCCCCTTGGCACATCAACTCGCCCGCGGAGCGGAAGCGACGGGGAGACGACCGAAATCGGTCATCGTGTTGTGGATGGAGGGAGGGATGAGCCAGCTCGAAAGTTTTGATCCCCATCCCGGCAAGGCCATCGCTTATGGAGGCAGGGCCATCACCTCGGCCGCGAAGGGCGTCTCCTTTGGCGCGGGACTGCCTCTCACTGCCGAATGGGCGAACGACTTCTCCGTGCTCCGTTCCGTCACGAGCAAAGAGGGCGACCATTCCCGAGCGACCTACAACGTGAAAACGGGCTACCGTCCCTTTCCCAACCTCGTCCATCCCTCGATCGGTTCGATCCTTTGCCATCGCCTACCCGGGCCGGCCGGAGAGAGTCTCGATCTGCCCTCGCACATTTCGATCCTCCCCGGTGGTTTTCCGGCGCGCGGCGGTTACCTCGGAGCGCGCTACGACGCCTTTCAGACGGGGGATCCCGTGCAGCCGATCCCCGATGTCCGACCGATCGCGACCGGCGATCGCCAGCAAAAGCGCCTCGATTCGCTCGCGGTGCTCGAGCAGTCGTTTGCCGCGGGACGGCTTGCGAATCTTGAAAGCGAGCGCACCCTGCACCGCACTTCCGCCGAGCGGGCGCTGCGCCTCATGTCTTCCGAGCAGCTCGCCGCATTCGACGTCAGCGGCGTGCCGAAAGCCGAGCGCGAGGCCTATGGAGATTCCGCCTTCGGACGCGGCTGCCTTGCCGCGACCCGGCTCATCGAGGCCGGAGCGCGCTGTGTCGAGGTGACCCTGCGCGGCTGGGACACCCACTTCAACAACAGCGAAGGCCAGGCCACCCAGCTCGCCATCCTCGATCCCGCCCTCGCCTCGCTCATCCACGGACTGAAGGAGCGTGATCTCTATGAGGACACCCTTCTCCTTGTCGCCACCGAATTCGGCCGCACCCCGAAGCAGAACCTCACCGAGGGACGCGACCACTGGCCCCACGGATTTAGTATTCTGCTAGGCGGCGGAGGCCTCCGGGGCGGACTCGCCGTGGGTGAGACCGATCCCTCGGGAGAAAAGCAGGATCCCGTCCGCCCCATCCGCGTCGAGGATGTCCATGCCACGATCCTGCGGCGTCTCGGCATCGACTCGAGCGAGGAAGTAACGACCCCGATCGGCCGTCCCATCAAAGTGAGCGAGGGGCGCGTGATCCAAGAGCTGGTGTGATCTCCACAGGCTACCGAGAGTTTGCTGAAACGCGCGAAGACCAGACCGCTAAATCAATCCAGCACCTTGATCTTCACATTGCGGAAGGAGACGATGTTGCCGTGATCCTGAAGGCAGATGAAGCCCTTGGTCGGTTTGCCGAACTGGGGAAACTTCGAAAATTTGCTCGCCGCGACCTTCGCATCCCAGTCGGCCGAGCCCTTCACATACTCGACATACTTGGTGCCGTTCATGGTGTGGACGCACTTCTCGGGAGTGATGACGATGTGGATCGTGTTCCACTCACCGACGGGTTTCGTCGCGTCGACGGTGGGCGCGTAGAGCTGATAGAGCCAGCCGGCCTTCTGCGGATCTTTGCCATCGACGTTGTCTTGGATCTGGATCTCCGGCCCCGTGCGCCACGGGGTGCTTTCCTCCTCGGTGACGTGGTACATGAGCCCGCTGTTGCCGCCCTTGGAGATCTTGTAGTCGAGCTTCAGTTCGAAGGCGCCGTAGGTCTCTTTCGTGACGATGTCGCCACCGCCCTTTTCCGTGAGGGTGAAGGCACCATCCGCAATCGACCACTTGTCGCTGAGGCCCTCCTTCTTGAAGTTGCGCCACTGGGCGAGATCCTTGCCGTCGAAGAGGAGCGTCCAACCAGCGGCTTTTTCGGCATCGGTCAGGGTGTTCGGCTCTACGGCATGGAGGACGAGGGAAAGGGCGAAAAACGGGGCGATCAGCATTAGCAGGAATCTCATGGGGAGAGTCGTATCACGCCGTGGCTCGCTCGGCAAGCCTCGGAAACACCGCGATCAATGGCTTTCACCGGGGATTGACTCGGAAATCGGCTCGACTAACGTCGTTGAAACATCCATGACCGCAAAGCCCCTCGTCGCCATCATCGACTGGATCCAGTCTCCTCAGGGAGATGAGGCATCTTCCATTGAATGCGCCGTCATCGGAGACGCCGCGGAGGTGCGTCGTTACCTGTGCGAAGGCGACGCTGATTTCGATGATGAGATCCGCGGGGCCGACGCCCTCATCGTCTGGCACAACGCTCCGGTGACCGCCGATGGACTCTCCCACCTGCGGAATTGCCGCGCCATCATTCGCAACGGAGTTGGCTTTGACTCGGTCGACGTCGCCGCGGCGGCCAGGCTTGGCATCGCGGTCTGCAATGTGCCCGACTATGGCACCGAGGAAGTCGCCGATCACGCCATCGCCCTTGCCTTGGCTCTCTGTCGGCAGCTGTTCCCACTCGACGCCGAGGCCAAGCGCCTCGGATGGGCCATCGAGGTGGGCCCGCGTCTACGGCGCCTCCGCGAGCTTACCTTCGGCATCGTCGGTCTTGGCCGCATCGGCACGGCCGCCGCGCTACGGGCTAAGGCGCTCGGATTTCGCGTGATCTTTCATGATCCCTACCTCTCGAATGGCTCCGACAAGGCGATCGGGATCACCCGCTGCCGCAGTCTCGAAGAACTGCTCGATCAATGTGACGTGCTCTCATTGCATTGCCCCCTGAACGAAGAGACCCGACACCTCATCGACGAGCGGGCACTGGCCCGACTCAAGCCCGGTGCTTTTGTCGTCAATACCGCGCGCGGCGCAGTGATCCACAAGGAGGCCATCCTCGCCGCCCTGCGTTCAGGCCATCTCGGCGGCGCCGGACTCGATGTGGTGGAGGACGAACCGCTCCGAACACCGGAAGACGCGGCGACGCCGAACCTCATCGTCACTTGTCATGCCGCCTTCTGCAGCGTCGAGTCGAAGATCGAAATGCGCACCACCTCCGCCCGGATCGCCCTCGCCGCCGTCACCGGGGCTTCCCTTGAAAATGTCGTAAACGGCGTCGTGTCGTAAAAGGCATCGGATAGTGGCAG
Organism: Verrucomicrobiia bacterium Tous-C2TDCM; assembly: GCA_002288445.1. GTDB lineage: Bacteria > Verrucomicrobiota > Verrucomicrobiia > Verrucomicrobiales > DEV007 > Arctic95D-9. The sequence continues at coordinate 12,754 of NEUQ01000065.1, forward strand.
CCTCTTGGCCCTTGCGGGCAAACGGAGGCGATCGGTGACGCTTATGCCTCGGGGCGTGGCTTGTCGCCATCGCGAGGACCTCCCTCGGGGCGCGGCTTGTCGCCATCGCGAGGACCTGCCTCGGGGCGCGGCCTGTCGCCATCGCGAGGTCCTCCCTCGGGGCGCGGCCTGTCGCCATCGCGAGGTCCTCCCTCGGGGCGCGGCTTGTCGCCATCGCGAGGACCTCCCTCGGGGCGCGGCCCTCCTTCATGACGGGGGCCATGGCCGGGACCGCCAATGCGAATATCGCGGACACCCGAATCGCGCAGGGCATCAACAACCTGATTGATCTGATGAAAGGGAACTTGGGGCTCCGCCGAGACGATGGCGGTGTGGGCTCTCAGGTGGACAAGTTCTCCGCGCAGTTTCCCGATGGGAATAAAGCGATCGCCCATGCGAGCCCCTTCGGGCACGACAAAGACCGCGATTTCTCCGGGATGATGGCCTGGGCGCTCCATTCCGCGGGAACGTCCTCCCTCGCGGGGAAGATCTCCCTCGCGCCCTCCTTCGCGAGGCCGTTCCATTTCACGTCCTCCCTCGCGGGGAATGTCTCCCTCGCGCCCTCCTTCGCGAGGCCGTTCCATTTCACGTCCTCCCTCGCGGGGAAGATCTCCCTCGCGCCCTCCTTCGCGAGACCGTTCCATTTCACGTCCTCCCCCGCGGGGAAGGTCTCCCTCGCGCCCTCCTTCGCGAGGCCGTTCCATTTCACGTCCTCCCTCGCGGGGAATGTCATTCTCTCGCTCGCCTTCCCGCGGACGGTCTCCCTCGCGAGGCGGTTGGTTTTCGTCGGCCGTCGCGGAGCCGAAAGAGATGGCGATGATCCCGGCAACGCCGGGGACGAGCAGGGCGTTGAGCCATGCATTTTTTCTGACGGGGTTGGTGATCATTTGGATGCGCTGTTGCAGGGTGGGATGGTTGCGGACACACGGCGCCACCCCTGCGATGGCGGGAGCCGGAAGAAATTCGCCTTGCACCCGTAGCAGGGTGCGGCCGTAGTCGAAACGTTCCGAAGGTGCGAGCCTCGAGAGAGTGTGGGCGTCGCAAAGGAGTTCGCGATCCGATTGGAATCGCGAGACGGCGAGCCAGACGATCGGATTGAACCAGTGCACCGCATTGACGAATGCGGCGACCCAGTTCAGCAAGACGTCGTGTCGGCGGATGTGCTCGAGCTC
>NEUQ01000066.1 GCA_002288445.1 Verrucomicrobiia bacterium Tous-C2TDCM
GGCCATGCCGTCGTTGAGGGTGTATTCGTTCCAATACTCCTTCACACGGCCTTCGGTGCGCCAGTCATAGTCGGGAAAGGAAGCCTTCACGACCGGACGATCCGGGACTGGGCCGCTCCATCCCTGGGGAAATCCTCCATTCGGAAATTGCGCCGCCAGAAGGCGTGGCAGGGCGTAATCGATCGAAGCGCGAAGGTCAAGATCAGTTCCCTTCGTCACCGCATCGAGCCGCATCAGAAAGCCCAGCGCCGATTGGGTGACGTTGTCATCGAGGGTCGAAAAATCCTTCCCCTTCCCTTTGCCATTGCGATACTGATCAATCCTCGGGCCGGACGGATCGAAGTCGATCGAATTGCGCCAACCGCCCGACTCTAGCTGTCCGTAGCCGAGAGCCTTGCCCGCCTTCAGCGCCACCTCGAGAAAGAATCCGTCTCCGCTTGCTTCGTAAGCATCGAGAAGAGCCTCACCCACGGCGGGCGTGCCGGGCGGCTGCACCCAGATCTCGGTGGCGGTGGCCTCTCCCTCTCCGAGCCGACGCCCCTCGAGCGTGACGTAATAGACGAACCCGCCCTTGAAGGAGGCTTTTTCGACAAAGGCAGTCGAGGCCCGCTTCATCGCGGCGACGATCTCCTCGCGGGTCGGAGCCCCCTGCAGCGGAAGGACGGTCAAAACGCCCAAGGAAACGACGATGCGCGGAATCATGGCGGCGAGTCTATCCGAAAAAGGTTCCGGGGCGAAAGGATTTCATCCGCACGGTGTCTTGGTCCATCCGATCGCCGAAGCCCAAGACCGGCGCGGGTTAACTGGACCGCGGAGTCCTACGTCCCGATCACGTCCTTCTGCAAATCCCGGAGCACCCGCAATTCCCCCCAGTCCGCGCCGCGCATTCGTCGGGCTCCGCTCGTGCGTTTTTCACCGAAGCGTTTTCGCAGGGCTTGCTCGCGCTCAAAGACCGTGTTCACGAACGCCGCCGTCCCCAGCACCGCGCCGTCGCAAAAGTATCGCACCCGATGGCGCAAGACCAGTGCCAACGGAATCACTCCTCTCTGCTCGATTACAGCGTCTACCGCCGCCTCCTCCATCCCGCGACGACCCTCCTGCCCGAGATCGGGATCCGCGGCGACTTCCCGCCCTTCCTGGTAAAGAAAGACCCGATAGCGCGCCACGGTGCGCCGCCAATCGTGACGGAAATCCCGATCCTGAAGCGCTTCGCTCAGCATCAGTCCGAGACCTTCACGTGCCTTCTGCCCACGACTTCCGCCCGCGAGAGCTTCCGCGTAGCCGCACCAACGATAGTCTTCGGGGCTCGAGGCGATTCCTGCCCGCACCGGATTCAGATCGATGTAAGCCGAGATCGTGAGAAGGGCCTGTTCACAGTCCTCCACCAGCACGCTTTTATAGCGCCCTTCCCAGAGCGTCCCGGTGCGGTCGAGTCGTTTGTTCATGTAGAAGGTCACGCGCAGTTTCACCTCTTTTAAAAACCGCGCGAGATCGCCGCGTCGTCTCTCATAGCGGCCGAGAATCTCCCGATGCCAAGCGCCGTTGCCAGAGAGGCGGGCGCGTTCCAGTTCCTGCCTTACGCCTTCCACCGTCTCGCCATCGTAGAGCAGCGGCAGAACCGCCAACAAGCTCTCCTCATCGAGCGGCGCAAGCGTTTCCCGATCCGGCACCTCGAGGAGCAGGTGAAAGTGATTCGACATCAGACAATAGGTCACTACCCGGACCCCGGAGAACGCCTCCTGATTGCGGAGAATCTTCCGAAAAACCTCCTTGTCCCGAGCGCCAAATACCTTGCGACGGTCGACGACGCGGGACATCACGTGGTAAAAAGATCGGCCTTGCCCAAGCAGTCGCGCGGTTCTCATCGTTTTGAAACTAGGTATTTCTGAAAGAACTATGCTTCAGAGCATCGGTTCTTCAATCATAAAACATCTGTCCCTTAATAGATTACTCGCCCAAACGATCAAGTCCTCATTTTCTGGCGCAACGACGGGTGGGAGACAGACCATCCCGAGGAAGATTGCCCGGGCGTCACTCTAGCCGGCTCAACGCGGACCTCAGGGAATCGGAAAGCCCTTGAGTTTCTCGGCGACCTCGGCGGCGCGCTCTTGGCCGTCGGCATCGAGTTGGGTGAGATCGTAGATGAAACGCTTCCCGCCCTTTTCAAACATGCCTTTGCTTTCCTTCACGGCGATGAGCCGGGCGAACATCGATTGCCCTTGGGCGTTTTTCCACTCCTGCTCGATCGCCCAAAGCGGCTTCGCGACCGTGAGCAAGGGGATCTCCTTCACCGCAATGGCGAGATCGAAGGTGAAAGTGCCGCGCTTGTGGGCGACGATCTCAATGGCCGCGCCCTCCCCCTGGGGAATGGAGGTCGGGAGATCTTTCACGATGACAAGACCGTTTTCGAGGATCTTGGCTCCGTCCTTGTAGCCGATCTCCTTGTGCTCCTCGGGAATCTCGACTTGGATAATGACGCCGTCGGGGTTCACTTGAAAAACCGTGCCTTTGACCCAATAGGCATCGTAAAGCGCGTTTTCAAACGCACCGGGCTTTTTGGTGCGGGCCGCCGCGACTTGCGAAGACGTCGCTTCCGCCCAAGAGACGGTCACGTAGTTACCCGATTCGGTCTTGTAAATGAGTCCCTCGCGGCAGACCTCGACCCATTCGGCATTCCGATAAGCGGTCCCGGAGACGGTGATGGCCTCACCGGCAGGGACGGCAGATGCGGAAAAAAGAAAGAGGGCGGCAAAGACGCCGAGACGGATCGGCTTCAAGTTGATTAACGGATCAGACATTTCTAGAGACCTCACCAAGACTTCACAATGGAGCGCAACGGGCTCATTGTCCCGAGACAAATTCGCCACTAGAGAGCGAACCACCGCCTCCGGATGCCGACCGCAGATTCTTGTTTTGCACCACTCCCTGAGTTCCGTCGGAGAGTTGGATTCCCGACCACTGCTCGCCGGGTTTGGTGACCGAAACGGAGGTCCCGGCCGGAAGCGCGCGGATCTCGGATTGCATTTGATCAGCCCCGTAAACCATGAACTGGGCCGTGCTGGAAACGACGTAGTTCCCCACTGCCAAGCCACCGCCACCCGAGCCCCCAGTTTTGGAAAGGGAAGGAATCGAGGGCAACGAAAGGTTCGGCTTCGGAAGGGAGAAACCTCGCGATCTCTCCTCCGTTTGACCGGGCAACAGAACGCTACCGGTCGAAGACGGAGCCAAAGCGGCGTCTTCCGCGACGTCCGCCACGGTGGCACCGCCGCTGAGCTGCCCCCCTCGAGGCGCCTGATTCACGGCCCCATCGGGGAACAAACTGGCATCGATCCCTCCCGTGGGAGCGGCGGATTTTTTCCTGCCGAACCCGAAAAACCCTCCCCCACCGGAATGGTTGCCCGAGGCCGGGACGAGCGATTCGTGATCTTCGTCGGACGACCCAATTTTGGAGAAAAGACCCGTCTTTTTCCGCTCGGGCTCGGGTGTGCTATCGGCGAACGCGACAGTCGCGGCCGATGCCGGCGAAGCCGCAAGCGCCGATGCCTGATTCGGCGGCGCTGCCGATCCATTGACCAGCGCCGCACCCGAAATGGCTGGCACCACACCGGGTTTTAACGACGCAGCGGGATCCGGCGCGGTCGGGGCAAGCGGGGCTGCTCCACGGGGGGACCCAGAATTGGCGAAGATTGGCTCGCTGGTGTCACTTGCCGGAGGCGAGGCTTCGGCAAGCTCTTCGTCACCACCGCCTCCGCCCAGAAACGGAAGGCGAGGCGGACGGATGGCGCTCAGAAAACCGCCATCGTCGGGGTCGTCGTCGCCACCAAAAAGTGAGAAACGTTTCTTTTCACCACTGGCAGCGGCCCGCGCCGCGGACTGCTCTTCCTCGGCAATCAGCGAGGTAATGAAGGCGTCCGGCACATTCCGCTCGACTCGCACGCCCCCGTTCTGCTGCCAGGTTGACATGTCGTTGGCGGAGACTTTCTGCTGCTGCACCGCTGCTGACTCAAACTTCAGACGGTTGCGCATTTCCTCTTTGATCGCCCGATTGGTGCGAGCCGTTTCGAGGGCGATATTCCGGTTCCGGGCTTCGATCGACTCGTCCGCCGACCGGGCGAGCATCGCCGCCGCAGCATCCCCCTGGGCTCCCTGTGCCGAGGTGCGAACCTGCATCATCTCCGCCTGCTGCGCGGTCACGCCATTCGGAAGACCAGAGGTCATCCCCGCGGCCGCCGTCGGATCGACCGGGTAGGCTCCGGCTTCGGGGGTCTGAGCGCGGAGCGGGGAAACGAGCCCCAATTTTCCAATCATACCCCACGCCAGCAAGCACCCCAGCCGGGCCATCGGGTTCGGACGTTTGAAGAAAATGGACGTGGATCGATCAGCCATGGCAAAAGGGTGGGTGGGCAAAACCGGTCTCAATCATTAGCCTCTCGGAAAGATCAAGTCCAACACCGGGTTCGTTTTTATGAAAAAAAGCGAAAACCCGGAAGATTGGCTCAAAAACTTTTAAAACATTCCTCCAAGAGCGCCACCCGCGGCCCAGCGGCCTTCCCTAGCGCATTTGCGTTTACACCTCTCAGAGAATTTGATACTCTCCGTCTCTAGAATTTGGAGGGAACCCCCTCGGGGCGACAGACACCGCAGTCCGACCGGGGTTTCGTTCGATGATCCTGCCGGGCTCGTTCGCCGCCTCCGAATCGGTGATCCGGGTTCCGGGGCCGACCAAAACCACCTAGTTGACCCAGTCACATGAAAACGATAGCCATCCTGCTCCTGACCTACCTGACCGTGATTCTCGCCGCCCCCGTATCCGCCCAGAAGAACGCCCAATCCGTCTACAACGAGGGCGTGGCGCTTTTCAATGAGGAGAGATACGATGAAGCTCTCGTCCTCTTTGAGCAGGTGCTCAAGTCCAATCCCGGTTTTGTCTACGCGAGAAACTATGCCGCCCGCTGCAAGACGGCGATCGTTCGGAACGTGGGTCCGAAAAACGATCTCGAGGGCCGCCTTTCACGCATCATCATCCCCGAGATCGCTTTCGCTGAGGCGCCCATCGGTGACACCCTCGATTACCTCGCCTCGCGTGCCCAGGAGCTGACAAAGGGGGAGACGGTGGTGAATTTTATCTACAAGGGGACACCCGAGCAGCGAAGCGGCACTTCCATCACCCTCTCGCTCCGCAACGTGCCCCTCTCCGAGGCGATTAAGTATGTCGGTGAGTTAAGCCGATCAAAGGTGAACTACGAGCCCCACGCTGTTGTCATCGACCCCAATCCTGGAACCGGAACCGTCCCGGTCACCAACACCGCACCCGCGCCTGGCTTTACCGCGCCGACGCCGAAGAGCACTCTCCCCTGATCTCGGGATATCGGTCTCTTCCAGATCCCCCACTCCGCGCCGGTTGAATTCTCCCGTTGTCATCATCACCGGCGGTGCCGGTTGCCTCGCCCGCTCGTTAGCCGATGCCTTTCGGGAGACCGGCGCCGAGGTGTTTTCACCGGGACGCGATGACCTCGACGTCCGCTCTTCCGCCGAGGTAGACCGATATTTTGACCGGTTCGAGCGAATCGATCTTCTGATCAATAATGCTGGAATCACCGCCGACCGACTGTTCGCCAAGCTCGGGGAAAGGGATTGGGACGCGGTGCTTGATACCAATTTGAAAGGGGCCTTTTTCTGTTCGCGAATGGCAGCCAAACGCATGATCAAACAACGCGATGGATCAATCATCCAGATCGGATCCTATTCGGCCCTGCAACCGCCGATCGGCCAAGCAGCCTACGCGGCCAGCAAAGCCGCACTGATCGGCTTGACGAAGAGCCTTGCCAAGGAACTGGGTCCAAGAAACATCCGCGTGAACTGCGTTCTGCCCGGATTTCTCGCAACCCGCATGACCGCCGAACTTTCTGACGACGCCCGCGCCGCCGCCCTCGCCCGACATGCCTTGGGACGTTTCAATACCGTCGAGGACGCGGCCTCCTTCATCGTGACACTTACCAAGATGCCCCACGTCTCGGGCCAGGTCTTCCAACTCGATTCTCGGGTGTGAAGTCGATTGAATCAGGAGCGAATGCGTGTAGAATGAAAGAGTTTCGCCGGGTTCGGCGGCTCATCTCTGGAGGGGTGGTCGAGTGGTTTATGGCAGCGGTCTTGAAAACCGCCGTAGGGAAACCTACCGTGGGTTCGAATCCCACCCCCTCCGTTTTTTGCCACCCTTGTGGTGGCAAACCCGAAGGTGGGGTTCGAACCTCGGTTCGATTTGGAGCGACCAACGGGAGCGGAAAAAGACGGAGCAAGGCGAAGTCAATCCCACCCCCTCCGTTTTTAGGCCGCCTCTGCCGCGCACCTCAAGTCGGCTGCTCGCCGCGGGCCATCACGACCTTGCCGGTGCGGACGGTCTCGATGATCTCGTAATTGTTCAGGAGGCGCACCGAGGCATCGACCTTGTCGCTGGCTCCCTCGATGCGAATGATCATCGAAGACTCGGAGAAGTCGACAGTCTTGCCGCCGAAGTGTTCGACGATCTGAAGGATCTCGGTGCGTCGCTCGGAGTTTTCCGTCTTGATCTTGATCAGGGCGAGTTCCCTCACGACGGCGTCCTCCGGCGTGTGCTCGTGGCAATGGATCACGTCGATAAGCTTGTCGCACTGGAGGATGATCTGGGTCAATCCGGCGGGATCACCGCTGATCCCGAGGGTGAGCCTTGAGAATCGAGGATCGCGCCCTTGGGAGACGACGAGCGAATCGATGTTGTAGGCGCGGCGCGCGAAAATCTGGCAAATGCGCATCAGCACACCCGGCTTGTTATTCACATACATGCTCAGCGTGTGCCCTCCAATAATGTCGGGACGCGGCTTGGGTTTGGAGTCGGTGGTCGTGATCGTGCGAGCCATGGGAAAGAAAGAGGTAAAAGGTGGGAAAGTAAAAAGTAGGAGGGGGCTTGGCGGACAGGGATTCTTTGGGAATCTGCGCTTGGCGAAAAATGGGCGAGATTTCACCTTCCCGCTTTAAGCCGGGGTCAGTCGGTTCCGCCGTGTCGGATCAGGTCGATCCGACGGGTTTTTCCATCTTGTATTTGGGCGGTTCGATGAGCATGTCTTCGAGGGCGGCACCGGCCGGGATCATCGGAAAAACGTTGTCCGTCTTGATGCACTCGGCGTTGATGAGGACCGGACCATCATTGTAATCGAGTGCCTCCTGCAGCTTCTTGCGCACGTCGGCCGGCCGCTTGATGTTGATCCCCTTCGCTCCGTAGGCCTCAGCCAGCTTCACAAAGTCGGGATTGCCGACGAGGTCCACTCCGCTCTCGCGGTTGTCGAAGAAAAGCTCCTGCCACTGGCGGACCATGCCCAGGTAGTGGTTGTTGAGCACGAGGATCTTGATGGGCAGCTTGTGGATCACCGCCGTGGCGAGTTCGCAAAGGGTCATCTGGAAGCCACCGTCGCCGCAAACCGCGATGACCGTCTCATCCGGACAGGCGAACTGCGCCCCGATCGCCGAGGGGAAACCGAAGCCCATCGTCCCGGCACCGCCCGAACTGATCCATTTGAAAGAGGCATCGTTCGTGTAGAACTGCGCCGCCCACATCTGGTGCTGGCCCACGTCGGTGGTGATGATGGCGCTGCCGCCGGTGAGATCATGGATTTCATCGAGCACCTGCTGCATCCGGAGGCCTCCCTGCTTCTTGTAGGAGAGCGGGAACTTCTTCTTGTAGCCGTTGATGTGTTCGTTCCACTCCTTGTGTTTCGCCTTCTCGACGAGCGGCAGGAGTTGCTTGAGGGCGGTCTTGGCATCCCCCACGATTTCGACATCCGTCTCGATCATCTTGCTCATCTCAGCCACATCGATATCGATGTGGATGATCCTTGCCTGGGCAGCGAACTTCGGAGCTTGGCCGATGATGCGGTCGTCGAAACGCGAGCCGACGTTGAGGAGCAGATCACATTCGCACACTGCCTTGTTGGCATAGGCGGTTCCGTGCATCCCAAGCATGCCGACGGAAAGATCGTGAGACTCCGGGAAAACACCCTTGCCAAGCAGCGTCGAGGTAACGGGGGCGTCCATCTTCACGGCCAGTTCCATCAGCTCGCGCTCGGCGCCCGAGAGCATCGCTCCGTGTCCGGCAAGAATGAGGGGCTTCTTCGCGAGATTGATGAGGCGGGCGGCCTCTTCGATCGTCGCGCCCTCGATATCAAAACCTTTTTCGGGATGATAGCCGGGCAGGTCCATCTCGGCGTCAAGCTCACCGGTGAAGGGCGATTGACTGACGTTCTTCGGGACGTCGATCAGCACCGGGCCGGGTCGACCCGTCGTGGCGATGTGATAGGCCTCCCGGGCAATGCGGGGCAGATCGTTGGTTTCCCGAACGAGGTAGTTGTGCTTGACGACGGGGATGGTGATCCCGAAAATGTCCGCCTCTTGGAAGGCGTCTTTCCCCAGCATCCAAGTCACCTGCTGGCCGGTCACGATGATCATCGGAACGGAGTCCATCTGGGCGGTCATGATCCCGGTCAGGGTATTGCCCGCTCCGGGCCCAGAAGTCACGAGAACGACTGCGGGCTTGCCGGTGGCGCGTGCATAACCGTCAGCCATGTGGGTCGCTCCCTGCTCGTGGCGGGTGAGGACGAACTTCATCTTCGACTTCACTGTCTCGAGAGCATCAAAAATCGGGAGGGCCGCCCCTCCCGAATACCCGAAGACATACTCGATACCAAGGGCGTCGAGGGTCATCACGAGAGCCTGCGCTCCGTCAATTTCTTGTTGTTTTTTGGAGGCCATGATAAAAAGAGGCAATTTTCGAGGAAACTTCGCCTTCTTCGAGAAGACCGCAATCAAAATTCATCTATTTTTCCGAAAAGTTGCCGCTCTCCCAAATGGAGTTTCTCCAAATCTGCCAATTTTTACCCAAACGCTTGAATTCGAGACCGAGTCGGTCACTGAAAATCGCTGAAAATCACACAACTCTAGATTTTTCCACCCTCGCGACGAGAGCGAGGACAGTCGCAGCCATCGCAACAAGAGCAGCATACCAGGTCCACTCGGGCAGTCCCACGAGTTCCGGCAGGCGCACCTTACCCAGATCGGCGACCGGCAAGATCTTTGCCGCCACCCAGTCGTAACTTAAGGCGTAGAAAATCCCGCCCACGAGCATGCCGGCGAACCCGGCGAGAGCGTCCAACCTGCCGGTTCCGATCGCGGCGATCCCAGTGCCGGGGCAGTAGCCGTAGACGACCATGCCAATCCCGAACAGGACCGCACCGAGGATCACCGCCAGCATCGTCGCAGGTTTGATATGGAGGTTGGCGAGTTCCTGTCCGTGAAGGACAAACACCCCTACCCCACCAACGGCGATGGCGGTGAACATCACCTTGAGCACCGTAAAGTCGCGGAAGAGGAATTGATTCACGATCACGTCGTAATCGGTGACGCCTCCGCGGTGAAGGAGGAGACCGAAGAGAATGCCGAAGAGGAGCCCGGCCCCGAGCAAGCTCGGGCCGGAGAGGAGTGAGAGAATGGTCTGCATGTCAGGATCAGGGTCGGATTCAGGAATGAGGGCGTCGGAAAAGAACGAAGGCAGTGGCGATGCCCGAGGTAAACATCACGAGGAAGAAGGTCCAGCTGCTCACGGCGAGCTGGAGAGATCCGCTGATACCATGCCCACTGGTGCAGCCATCGGCGAGCCGGGCGCCATAGAGGATGACGACACCGCCCAGGAAGGCCGCGACCATGCGTTTTGGCACTGAGGGGCCGAATCGCCTGCGCCACACCTCCGGGACCGTGATGATTTTGAAACCGCTGCTAGTCAACGCACTCAGGAACGAACCGACCAGCGATCCAACCACAAAGAGGCTGCTGTAATCCCATTGCGGCACCGCCTTCTTTGCCCAGTAGCTGTTGGCCGCAACCCCATCGGCACCAAGAACGGGCAGGGCGCAGGCCCCGGAAGCTTGGGCGATCCCGGTGGACATGCCGATCGGCTTGTCAGCGATCGAAAAGGTGAGAACGCTCAACAGGCCGATGAGGGCCCCGACAAGGTAAGGATTCCAGCGTTGTTTCTTCATGAGTGGTTTGTTTTCACGAGCGGTTCGATCACGGGGCAGGAGAAATCAGGATTGGGTGGTTTTGTCAGACTTCCAGGACATGTAGCCGCGGTGAAGATGGCGGATATTTTCGAAGCTCAACGCCTTGAGGCGCCCCACCGCCTTGCGGCTGCGAAAACCACCGGCGCAGTAGACGAGGACCGGACGTTTTCGATCGAGTCGCCCCAACTTCGTCTCGAAAGAGGCATCGCCGGCCGAGATGTTCACCGCACCCGGTAGCGCGCCACTGGCGTGCTCGCCCTCCGAACGCACATCTAGCACTTGTGTCTCGGGATGTTCCCGTAGCCACTTGGCCGCCTCGTCGGCGCTCAGGTTCACGCAAAACTTCCCCGGTTCAGCCCTGAAAAGCCTGCGGTCCCACTGACCTTCGAAAAAATACCAGCCGACAACGACCACGAGGATCGCGAAGGTCGGAACGAGAAAGGGAGTCCAACTCATGATTCAGGATGCGACTTCGCGTTCGCCATGAAGTAGATAACCGGCACGGCGATCCGGCTGACGAGAAGAGAGGCGATCTCTCCGGCCATCAAGGCGATGGCGAGACCTTGGAATATCGGGTCCATGAGGATGACGCCGGCTCCCACAACCACGGCCAAGGCGGTGAGAAGCATGGGCCGGAATCGCACGGCACCAGCATCGATCACCGCCTCACGCAGGGGCATGCCTTGTTTCAAACGCAGCTGGATGAAGTCGACGAGAATGATGGAATTGCGAACCACGATGCCCCCTCCGGCCATGAAACCGATCATCGAGGTCGCCGAGAAAAACGCCCCCATCAGGCCGTGCGCCGGTAGCACACCGATCAGCGAGAAGGGAATCGCGACCATGACCACAAGCGGGGTGACGAAGGATTTGAACCATCCCACCATGAGGATGTAGATGAGGACGAGGACGACTCCGAACGCGATGCCAAGGTCGCGAAAGACTTCGATCGTGATGTGCCATTCGCCATCCCACTTTATTGACGGCTCCGAGTCGAGAAACGGTTGGCTGGCATTGAGAATCTTCAGTTTCGGATCACTGCCGCCAAACTTCGTCGCATCGAGCGCCGCCAGCTTCTTGTTCATCTCGAGGATGGCATAGACAGGGCTCTCCTTGATCCCGGCGACGTCTCCGGTGACGTAGGTGACGGGCTGGAGATTCTTGTGATAGAGACTCTTGTCGATCACATCCTCCTCGATCGTGACGAGTTCGCCCAGCGGAACAAGAGCCGGGACCGTGGTCGCCGCACCGGGCTCGGGCAGGGCGTTGGCATCTCCGGAGCGGACCCGCAGACCGAGAAGCTGGCGAGGATCGGCGCGCAATTCGCGTGGCAGACGTAGCCGCACGGTGACGGGCTCGCGCTCGCGGGCGAAGTGAGCGAGATCGACGTCGATGCCTTCGACTCCCATTTTCAGAGTCTGTGAAATGGTCTCGGCGGTGATTCCGTTGAGCGCGGCTTTTTCCTTGTCGATGTGGAAGAGAAAACGCGGTTGATCGTCCTCGCCATACCAGTCGACATCGACGACGCCTGGAGTCTCCTCAAAGAGGCGCTTCACCTCGCGAGCCAGCGACTCGCGTGACGCGCGGTCCTGCCCGTAGACTTCGGCAACAAGAGTTTGCAGGACCGGTGGACCTGGCGGCACCTCGGCGACAGCGAGGGCAGCACCGTATTGCTTGGCGATGGGCAGGATCCTCTCGCGGACCCGTTTAGCGATGCTGTGACTGTCGGCTTGGCGGTCGTGCTTCGGCAGCAGATTCACTTGAATATCGGCGACATTGGCTCCGCGACGGTTGAAATAATGCCGGACGAGGCCATTGAAATTGTAGGGCGAAGCGGTGCCGGCATAGACCTGGTAATCGGTCACCTCGGGCTCCTGCGCGATCACCGCAGCCATTTCACGAGTGGCCCGCAGGGTCTGCTCGAGGGTCGCCCCCTCGGGGAGGTCGACGATCACCTGAAACTCGCTCTTGTTGTCGAAGGGCAGCATCTTCACCTTCACAAAGCCGACTCCGACCAGGGCCATGCTGCCCGCCAGCAGGAACGCAATGACCAAGAGGAAACCCCATCGATGAAGACGGTCTCGAAGGAGGTAGGCCATGTAGCGGCGGTAGAGGCGCGTCATCCAGCCCTCGCGACCGTGGCTGTGGCCGTCATCGGATCCTTTCGGCGCACCCATTACTTCCTCACGGCGTTTCAGAATCCGAACCGCCGCCCAAGGCGTGACGATGAAAGCGATCAGAAGCGAAAAGATCATCGCCGCGCCTGCCCCGATCGGGATCGGCCGCATGTAGGGTCCCATGAGACCGCCGACAAAGGCGAGCGGCAGGATCGCCGCGATCACCGCCCAAGTCGCCAGCACGGTGGGATTGCCGACCTCGCTGACCGCCCCAACGGCGACGGCATGAGCGGGCTTTCCACGATTCTCCGGCAGCCGGTAATGGCGCACGATGTTTTCGACCACGACAATGGCGTCGTCCACGAGAATACCGATCGAAAAGATGAGCGCGAAGAGAGTGATGCGGTTCAGGGTAAATCCGTAAAGATAAAACACGAGCAAGGTCAGGGCGAGGGTCGCCGGGATGGCAACGGCGACGACGAGGGATTCGCGCCATCCTAACAGAAAGAGAATCAGGAGCGAGACGCTGACCACGGCGATCCCCATGTGGTAGAGCAGTTCGTTGGATTTCTCCGCCGCGGTCCCCCCGTAGTGACGGGTGATCGAGACGCCGATGTCCGAGGGAATGACACGGCCTTTCAGAGCCTCGACCTTCGCGAGGACTTCCTCGGCGAGGGAAATGGCATTGGTCCCGGGGCGTTTCGCGACGGTCAGGGTGACCGCGTTCTCTTCATCACCGATCCGGCCCGATCCAGCGCCATGCCCGTGGAGCACGTAGCTCGTTGGATCGTCCGCCCCATCGCGTATCTCGGCGACGTCGCGCAGGTAGACAGGGCGCCCTCCGAAGGCTCCAAGCACCACCTCACCCGCCTCCTCCGCCGAGTGAAGGAAGGCCCCGCTCTCAATGAGGACTCGGGCATTGCCCGATCCCACCTCGCCGGCTCGGTGCTGGCGGTTGGCCTGCTGGAGAACTGGCACGATCCCGCCGAGGCTGAGGTTCCGCGCCGCAAGACTCGCCGGATCGATCTCGGCGAGGATGACACGGCGTTGTCCGCCGATCAGAGTCGTCTCGGCAACGTCCGGCACCTGTTTCACCGCGTCCTCGAGCTCTGCGGCAAGGCGGCGCAGGGTAACGGGATCGTGATGATCACTGTGGAGTGTCAACGCTAGAATGGGAACGTCATCGATCGACTTCGCCTTGATAAGTGGCGCAGTGACCCCGGAAGGGATTCGGTCGAAATTCGACTGGAGCTTGTGATTCAATCGCACCAAGGCCTCCTCGACATCGGATCCCACGTCGAAACGCACGATCACAAGGCTCTCCCCTGGACGCGAGATTGAGTAGACGTATTCGACACCCGAGATCTCCCAAAGCAGTTTCTCCATCGGCGCCGTGACGCGCTCCTCCACCTCCTTGGCCGAAGCACCAGGCATCGCGACCATCACATCGATCATCGGAACCTGGATCTGCGGCTCCTCCTCACGCGGGAGAAGGATCAGGGCAAAGAGTCCGAGCAGCACCGAGGCGACGATGACGAGCGGAGTCAGCTTCGAGTCGATGAAGGCCGAGGCCATGAGCCCGGCGATGCCGTGGGCCCCGGGTTCGCCGTCTTGGGATTTTTGGCTCATGTCAGGATCAGGAAAGCGACGAGGGTATCTCAGGGCGCCGGGGTCCGCAGCATCAAGGGGAGACCACGGGCTGGCCATCGCGGAGGAGTGCGGGCGGCGAGAGAACGATCAT
>NEUQ01000067.1 GCA_002288445.1 Verrucomicrobiia bacterium Tous-C2TDCM
ATGCCGGTCCGCCGATGCGGGTCGAATACAAGAACATCCAGTTCCGCAAACTCAGCGACAGCGAGGGCCAGGGCGTTTTGAAACAAGCGATCGAGAGCAGCGCCAAAGCGGCCAATCCCAACGGCAAAGCAGCCGCCGCGAAGGCCAAGGGGCAAGGCAGGGCCAAGGCAGCTCCCGCCCCCCGCATCGCCTACCAGTGGATCACGACCGAGCCGCTCTCGACCTGGATCTGGCGCGCCGACAAGGTCGACGATGAATGGATCTACCTCCGCAAATCCTTCGAACTCGCCGGTGAAGTGAAGTCGGCCAAACTCTACGCGACCTGCGACAATGAACTCGAACTCTGGGTCAACGGCGAGAGCGCCGGACGCGTCCCCGACTGGGGCAATCCGATTTTGAATCCCGCTGCGACGAAGCTCCTCAAGACCGGCAAGAACGTGATCGCCGCAAAAGCCCGCAACCGGGGTGGCTCGGCTGCCTTCACCCTGAAGCTCGAATACGAAACGACCGACGGCAAAAAGACGACGATCGTGAGCGAACCCGACTGGAAACTTTCCCTCACCGAGGCCGACGGCTGGAAGACGGCTGCTTTTGATGATGCTTCCTGGACCGGTAAACTCAAGGCCTACGGGAACTTCGGGGTGGCTCCCTGGGGCATCGCCGGAATCGATGGACCGGGGGGCGTAGCAGGAAAAGGTGGCAGTTCCCCACTCGAGCCCTCGGACATCACCGTAGCCGACGGGTTTCAAGTCGAGCTTCTTTACACTGTGCCGAAGGAAGAACAGGGCTCGTGGGTAGCCCTGACCTCCGACGACAGGGGGCGGCTCTTCGCCAGCGACCAGGGCGACAGGGGACTCTACCGCATCGACGTCTCGGGCGACGGAGCCAAGGTCGAAAAAATGCCGGTCGAGATCTCTGGAGCCCACGGCCTCGTCTGGGCCTTCGACGCTCTTTGGTTCAACAAGAGTGGCGGCAAACTCCATCGCATCACTGACAGTGATGGCGACGGCAAACTCGACAAGGCCGAAGAGATGCCCAGCGCCACCGGCGGCGGCGAACACGGGAATCACGCCGTGATCCTCACAGAAGACGGCTCGCAGCTCTATATCGATGGAGGAAATCACACCGACCTGCCTCCGGCTGAGTCCGTCTCGGGCTCGCGTGTGCAAGGCTGGCAGGAGGATCACATCCTGCCGCGGATGTGGGACGCCAAGGGTCACGCCCGAGGCCGCCTTGCCCCAGGTGGCTGGGTGAGCCGTTTCGATCCCAAGACGCAGACTCACGAGATCCAGTGCATCGGCTTCCGCAACCAATACGACATCGCCCTCAACCGGCATGGCGATCTTTTCACCTACGATGCCGACATGGAGTGGGACATGGGCACACCGTGGTATCGGCCCACGCGCATTTGTCAGGTCGTCAGCGGTGGCGATTATGGTTGGCGCAGCGGCTCGGGCAAGTGGCCTGCCTATTACGAAGACAGCCTCCCCCCCGTTGTCGACATCGGTCCCGGATCACCCACCGGCGTGGCCTCGGGACTCGGTGCCAAATTCCCTGCCAAATACCAAAACGCGATCTACGCGCTCGACTGGACCTTCGGCACGATCTACGCAATCCACCTCGAGGCGCAGGGTGCCGGCTATACCGGCAAGGCCGAGCCCTTTGTCTTCGGCGCTCCCCTCCCCGTCACCGACGCAATCGTTGGAAAGGATGGCGCGTTGTACTTCACGATCGGCGGACGCAACACCCAGAGCGCGCTGTATCGGGTGACCTACACGAAGGAGATCGGTAAAGAGGAAGCCGTCGCCGAGCCCAAGGAAGTCACCGAAGCCCGCACCCTGCGCCGCAAGCTCGAGACCTTCCACGGCAAGGAGAACGCCGCCGCCATCGCAAATGCCTGGCCCCATCTCGCGAGCACCGATCGTTTCCTCCGCAACGCCGCCCGCGTCGCGGTCGAGTCGCAACCCGTCGCGCAATGGGCCGACAAGGCCCTCACCGCGACCGATCCGCAGACCCGCATCACCGGAGCAGTCGCCCTCGCTCGCCAAGGTGATGCCGCGGCCCACGGGGCCAAACTCACCGCCGCCCTCCTCGAGATGGATGCGGCGAACCTGACCGATCCCCAACTCCTCGGCTGGCTCCGAGCCTGGCAGCTCAACCTCATCCGCTTTGGCAAACCGACGGGAGCGGATCGCGAAATAGTCGTCGCCAAGCTCGACGCCCTTCTCCCGGCAAAGTCAGCTGACGCCAACGTGGAGTTGGTGAATCTGCTGGTCGCGCTCGAGGCCTCCTCGGTGATCGGGAAGGCCATGACCCTGATCGAAAATCCCGGCGCTCCCGAGATCCCCGACTGGGCCGAACTCGTCACGCGAAACCAGGGCTATGGACGCAGTATCCAGGCGATGCTCGATGACTACCCGCCCATCCGCGGCATTGCCTACGCCCTTGCCCTGCGCAACCAGAAGAGCGGCTGGACCCTCGAACAGCGCCGTCGGTTTTTCACCTTCCTCAACGCCGCCGCGAAACATCCCGGGGGCGCCAGCTACGGAGGATTCCTCGCCAATATCCGCGACGAAGCCCTCGCCCACGCGCCGAACGATCAAGTGATTGCCTTGAAGGGCATCACCGGGGTCAGCTACCAGGCCATGCCCGATTTCGCCATTACTCCGCCAAAGGGACCAGGCCAGGCCTGGACGATCGAGAGCGCGATGAAACACGCCAACTCCGGTCAGTTCCGCAACGCGAACTACGAGAATGGACGCAGCCTCTTCCACGCTGTCGGCTGCGGCGCCTGCCACCGCATGGCCGGCTTCGGCGGCGACATCGGACCGGACGTCACCAGCATCCGGAACAAGTTCGACACCGCCTATGTCCTCGAGTCCATCATCGATCCGAGCAAGTTCATCAGCGACCAGTATGGCAGCTCGAGTGTCACCACCAAAGGCGGAGCGGTCCACACTGGACTCGTCGTCGAGCGTGGCGACGATCTCGAGGTCTACCCATCCGATCCCAAAGGCGAGCCCGTGAGGATGAAACGCGGCGATGTCGCGAAGATCGAGAGCGTCCCCGTCTCCCAGATGCCTCCCGGCTTGATCAACCTGCTCAATGGCGACGAAGTGCGCGATCTCATGGCTTACTTGATGTCCGCGGGTGACCCCAAGGACAAGGTGTATGGGAAGTGAAGCGGGGCAGTAAGAGGGCGGACTAACGCTTCCGCGCCATGACTGTGGCGTGAATGCGCTGAGGCCGGGGTTTCCGAAACGGACTCCGACTCTCTAGCATCGCGTCCATGAAATCGCGCTTCCTTTTGATCGCCCCCAGCCTCTGTGCCCTGCTCGGCTCCTTCGTCTCGGCCGAACCATCCGTGAAACTCACCGAGATGGAGGATCGCCTCCGTGTCGAGATGAATGGCGAGCTGTTCACCGATTACATCACCAGTGGCGAGGATCGGTATTTCCCTCTCTTTTACCCGATCCTCGGTCCCGGTCAGATACCAATGACGCGGAAGTATCCGCTCGAAATCATCGAAGGCGAGGACACCGACCACCCCCATCACCAGTCCCTCTGGTTCGCCCACAGTGAGGTGAATGGGCACACCTTCTGGGCCGTGCGCGAATACGGCGGCAAAAAGCCCGGCAAGACGCTGCACCGGAAATTCACCTCGATCGAAAACGGAGCCAAGGAAGGCCGCTTTGTCTCCGAAAACCAATACATCGCCGGTGACGGCACCGTCGTGATGAGCGACACGCGCACGGTGCGATTCATCGCCCCAGCCGAGGCGGGCGGTCCACGGATCCTCGACATCACGATCGCCTTCCACGCCTCAAACGGCGCGGTCACCTTCGGCGACCAAAAAGACGCCGGCATGGCGATCCGCGTCGCCTCGGATCTTCAAGTGGAAAAGCGCACCGGCGAGAAGGACAAGATGCAAGCGGGTGCCGGCCACTTGCTCAACAGCGAGGGAATCCGGGACAAGGAAACGTGGGGCAAACGCGCCCGCTGGCTCGACGCCTACGGCTCCATCGGCGGGAAGCCGGTCGGGGTCGCGATCATGGATCACCCGAACAATCCGCGCCACCCGAGTCACTGGCACTCGCGCACCTACGGCCTCGTTGCCGCGAACGTTTTCGGAAGGCGCCACTTTGAATCACTCCCGGATCCGAAGGCGGGACAGCTCATCATCCCCGCGGGCGAGACCGTGACTTTCCGCTGGCGTTTCGCTTTCCACGAAGGGGACCCGGTAGTGGCAGAGGTCGAGGACCTCTACAAGGCCTTTGCGGCCGAGTAGGCCACCTACTTACTTTGGGGGAGGCGGAGCCGGGATACCCCATCAATACCGCCCGTCCCGAACTTCGAAATGAGTTGGCTTGCCAAGTAAAGGGCGACCCAGACCGACCCATTCCGCGACCCAGCCGATGAGGGTGTTCTCGCAGACCCGGGGCGTCCCAAAAAGGCGCTGGGCCCGAGCCGCATTGCTAATCCAGGCGGTCTCGGTCTCTTCGCCGGTGAAGTTGACAACGTAGTTGAGTTGCGCTCCCAGCGACTCGGCCACCTCACGAACCGAGAGAATTCGAGAGCCCGTGACGTTCAGCACCAGCGCCTCGGGAGCGGCGCAGGCGTGGTTGATCGCCCGGATCGTCCAAGCAACGGCATCGCCCTGCCAGAGGCAATTGAAGTAGCCCATCGTCAGATCGATCGGCTCACCCGCAACGATTTTCGCGGCGAGATCGACGAGCACGCCATAGCGGAGGTCGACAGAGTAATTGAGCCGGATCAGCGCGATCGGCGTCTTGTGAACGTCACTCGCCTCAAGGAAGGCTCGCTCGCGTCCGAGACAGGAGAGCGCATAGTCTCCCAACGGGGCGGGCCTATCCGACTCGATCGATCCACCGGTCCCCGGAGCCACGAACGGATAAACACATCCCGTCGACATCGCGACGATCCTCGAGGCGGCGTAGCGTCCGGCGACGAGGGACGGCATCTCTTCATTGACGCGCCGCAGCTCCTCCGGGGATCCACTGGTGCCGAACTTTTTTCCCGCCAGAAAAAAGACCGCCGCCGCGTCAGGCAGACCTGCGTAGATCGATGCATCACAGAGATCGGCTGCGATGGTCTCGATCCCCGCGGCTTCGAAAGGCTCACGCGCGCGCGGCTCACCGAAGCGCGAGATCGCGATCACCTTTTGTCCCGTGCCCAGTTCATTGATAGCGCGACGCAGCATCAGGGCGAGGTGGAAACCCATCTTCCCCCCCGCGCCGGCGACGACGAGATCCCCATCGATGCGCGAGAGCGTCTCGACGATGGCGCGGTCGGGCTCACTCGCGAACTCGTCGAGTTCTGCGACGGATTGGGGACAGTGCTGGACGCGTTTCATGGACTTTGAAGCAGGAATTGGAACGCATCAGCGACGACGAACCCGTCGGCGCCCCCATTGCTCACGATCACCTCGCAGGTTCCGGCGGCAAAGCGATGAACGCCCAGGGAAACAAATCCATTTTCATCGCGCGCCTTTTTGCGCTGGTCGAGGATCACGGTCTTTCCACCCTCGGCCGTCGCCATGGCAATGGTGGTCTTGCTGGAGCGGTTGGGATGGGCGGGGAAGGCGAACCTCACCTCGTAGTCGCCCGCTTCCGGCAACACCGCCGGAAAGACGAGCCACTTTTCCTCAGGCACGAGACTCGCGCCATGGGCATCGTGGCGGTAACCCGTCTCGATGAATCGATCCGCCGAGGTCGAGGAAACCCATTCACCCCCGGCACGGGCGGCATTGTCATCGACGACGATGCCGGACAAGGAAGCCGCCGTGAGGTGCTCGCGAGGAGCGGCATCATTAGGAAGATCGAGCACCTGACCATCGGCCACGAGCCGCTCGCGCAGGGCCGCGTAGGACAGATCCTGCACCGCGATCCCCTGCTCCATCGCCATCACCGCCGCCGTCGCGGCGGATTGACCCAAGATCATGAAGACAGGCTCCATCCGGATCGAACCAAAGGCGATGTGCGAACTCGAGACACAGACCGGCACTAGAAGGTTCTCCGCCTCACCTCGCTGCGGCACGATCGACCGATAGGAGACGACGTAGGGTCCTCCCGGCGATACCTGCACGTCACCCTCGTTCTGCACCTTGCCGTCGGCGGTCACATAGCGCTGCACATTGTGCGAATCCATGTTGTAACTTCCCAGCCCAACGGAGTCCTCCGCCACCCTGACACGCCGACAATCCAACTCGGTCATCACATAGTCCGATACCATCCGGCGCGCCTCGCGCACGTAGATCTGGCGGGGCCAATGTCCGTTTCCAACAAATTCGTCAGCGGCCAGACCCCAGGGCTTCATGGCCTCACGGATCACTTCAGGCACACGGGGGTGATTCGCGAGGGTCCACATGAGGCCCTGCTGGTAGACGACATGCTCTTTCACGATCCGGGCCCGCTCCTCGTGCGAGGCTTCGGCGTAGGCGTAGTTCATCCCGATGTTGTCCGTCGAAAAAGCGCCGTAGTTGTTCGTGTCGGTCTTGTGATTCGGCATCATCTCCGGACTCCACGGCAGCCGCAGGTCCCCGGCCTCGAAATTGCGGAAAAGCAGCTCGTATTGCGTCTCGTCGTAGCCTTCAGGCTTCGGGAAGGGCACCCGGTTGCGCGCGTCATTGCTCAGGCACATCCGAAAATTGAAAGCTTGGATGCGCAGGTCTCCCGCACCATCCCCACCGGGCGGATCCGCCGAGACGCGTGCGACGAGTCCAGTGGCGGGATCGCCCGGAACGATGTAAGGATCGACAGCTTTGGTGAAAAGATGGCTCTTCATCTGCGTCTTCTGAACGCCGTTGAGCGTCTCGCCGTAGAGGGAATTCGACTCGCGTCCGACCTGATGGGAAACCCCGGCGGTGGCGAGAAGATCGCCCTCGTAGGTCGCGTCGAGGAACATCGCCGCTTCAAAACGATTGCCCGACTCCATCGTGATCGCGGTGAGACCCTCTCCCTGCATCGAGACCCCCTTTGAACGATCGAGCCGCTCGTTGAAAAAGAGTCTGGCCCCGCTTTCGCCTGCCATCGCATCCATGATCGACTGCGCCACCTTCGGCTCGAAGATCCACATCGCATCCGCCTCGGCATTGAAGAGGGGTCCGCCACCTCTGCCCTTTGGCTCACCTGGATCCTGCAGCGGCCACGCAGCGGGATCGCGATAATGATCCTGAATGCGCCGGTAGAATTCGCGGCTGATCCCGCCGATCGCTTGCTTGCGGCCCGAATCGGTCGCGCCGAGGCCGTTCGTCGTCAGCCCACCAAGGTGATCGGAGGATTCGATCACGATCACCGACTTTCCCATCCGGGCGACCTGAACGGCTGCCGCGACACCGGCGCTGGTGCCTCCGTAGATCACGATGTCGGCGCGGAAGACGGCTTCGCCACCCAGCCCATCCGACTGACCGGAAAAAAATGCCATTCCGATGAGGGCGACAGTCGTTCGGATTAACATGAGAAACAATCTGCGCTCTCCTCGCGGAAATGCCGAGAAAATTCGGATGGCGCGATCATCGGTCGCGACGGCACGCTGACCGGATTTCGCGCCGCGATTCCGTGTCACCCCTCCACCACGACGCGAACGGTGACGCTCCCCTTTTGCCCGACGGCGTCCTCACACCACAACCTGATTCGATTCGTCCCACGCTTCAGCCCGGTCACCCTCAGTTTCCAAGGCCCGCTTTTCGCGGTCGTTGACGCCAGGTTGGCGGTGATTGTCGCGGGAACGGTGGAGGTATAGACTCCTCTCAACACGAGAGAATCCCGCTTCGTTCGTTTGATTTTTAAACCCGAGACCTTGAAGCCCGGCGTCGGCGCGACATCAAACGCCATTCCTTCGAGTGCGAGGGGAACGGAGCAGACCAAAGCCGTGACTCCCGTCGCCGGATCCATCCTCATCAACCGGGTCGGCGCGGCGTTACCCGTCCGCCTTCCTGCAAAGATTACCCCGTCGCCACGGGTCGCGAGAAGATTGTCGACATCGGTTGCTTCTCCGGAGATCAGCGCGGAGGAAACGACGTTGCCCGTCGCCGGATTGAGTTTGGCGATGCTGTTCCCACGGGTGATAAAAAGGTCGCCAGACTCGTCGAAGGCGAGGCCGCAGCCACCGGTCAATGCGGCATCCGCCTTGATAAGCGTTGTTGAGGCGGTGACGCGGTTCACGGTAAGGAGATCGCGAGAAGAGTCGCCGAAGACATACAACACGCCCTCCGGGGAAAACGCCGAATCCGAGATCGCTTCGCCGAGATCGCCGATCGTCGCGGCCGATCCGCGAATTTTGTCCAGAGTCGCCAGCGCCTTGCCCGCGGCCGGTTCTCTCTGGGTGGCATAAAGAACCTTGGTCGTCGGATGCACCGCGAGCCCGGACACGCTCTCGAGGCCAGTTGATCCGACTTCGGTGGACTTGCCGGTGTCCGGATCGATCGCATAGAGCCTCGATTCCACCCCGCGCCCGCCGGCTACACCCCACAAGACCGGCGCGTCCGCCTTCGCGACGAGTGACAGCCCACCGAAGAACGCGATCACGAGGCAGTTGGCGGAAAGAAGGTTCGGCATGTGGCAAACTAGCTCATGCTCCCCTCGCCCAGCAACTCCGATCGTTCGCCGTTCACCAATCGCGCCATGACCGCTCCGAAAGGGCTGCATTCGAATAGCGGAAATCATCGCTGACCTCGCGACCCAGCCACGGCGGTCGCTCGAAGCACTCGTCTTCCGCGGCCAGCTCGACCTCGGCGATGATCAATCCTTCGTTCTCTCCATGAAACTCGTCGATCTCCCAGAGATGCCCTGACCAAGTCAACAGGTGACGGGTCTTTTCGATCAGGGGAGGCGGACAAAGTGGCAAGAGTTGTCGAGCCTCCTCGACCGGAATCGCCACCTCCACCTCGACCCGAGAAAGTCCGCTCCCCTTGCCTTTCACCGTCAAAAATGCCTCGTCCTCCCAGAGGCGGACCCGCACGATGCGTTCGGGATCGCGCGAGAGAAATCCCTGCACGATCCGCGATGGAGCTGCCCCCTCGCGCCAAGCGTCGTTCAGGACGAGGAATTTGCGTTCGATCTCGATGGCCATGACCTAGGGAAGCGCGATTTTCCCCACCTTCCAAATTTTCTTGTCCAAAAACTTCAAAACCCGGACCTTGAGCCAACGACATGGAGGATTCCACGCCCATCCCCTCGACGACGCCGGACGATCGGGCCGAGCATTATCTCGTGCTCCTCAGTGAGCACGAGCGTGCCCTTGCCGCCTACGTCCATGCCCTCGTCCCCGACCGACTCGACGCTGAGGACATCCTCCAGAGCTGCAAGCTGACGATGTGGAAGCAATTC
This sequence comes from Verrucomicrobiia bacterium Tous-C2TDCM, assembly GCA_002288445.1. Classification (GTDB taxonomy): domain Bacteria; phylum Verrucomicrobiota; class Verrucomicrobiia; order Verrucomicrobiales; family DEV007; genus Arctic95D-9. The sequence goes on from NEUQ01000067.1 coordinate 9,348, forward strand.
GGGAACTTCGCGCCCGGGTCGCACTTCCTCGCCTGGGCCCGCAAGATCGCTTTCCATCAGATCCTCAACCACCGTCGCAGCACCAAACGCAAGCCGCTCTATTCGGCCGAACCCGCCTTCCTCGAGGCGATCGCCACCGAGATCGACCGCGTCTCCGATACCCTCTCGGACCGCTCCGAGGCCCTTCACGAATGCCTCAAGCGTCTCCCGGAGAACCAGCGCCGCCTCGTCCTGCTGCGCTATTACGAAGACCACGACATCGCCGCGATCGCGAAAGAAACCGACCGCACCGAGGCCGCCGTCTACAAACTCTTCAGCCGCCTCCGCACCGCCCTCAACGACTGCGTCAAGGCGCGCCTCGACTCCTCCGCCGCATGAATTTCAGCGACCACATCGACCGCTCTTTCGACGACCAACTTTCCCAGGAAGAATGGGACGCGCTCCAGCAGGCCATCGTCGCCGATCCGGAACTGCGGCAGGAATATGTGGAGAAACGCTGGCTCCATGCGACCCTCGCGGCGGAGAGCGAATCCCTGCGAGGCCTCCTCGAAGAATCGCCGTGGACCCAGACCGCTCCGCCAAAACGTTCCGCCACCTGGCTCGCCGCGGCCGCCGCGGTGGTGCTGTTCGGGTTGAGCCTCGTCCTCTTTCTCCAAAGCCGTCCCGAGCCGGTCATCGCGACCCTGATTGAGGCGGAGAATTGCCGCTGGGCCGGATCGGATCTGCCGACCTTGGAAGGCGCCGGGCTCGGCTCCGGCACCCTCGCGCTCATCGAAGGCATGGCGACGATCCAATTCAAGAGTGGCGCCACTGTCACCCTCGAGGCTCCGAGCGTGCTCGTGGTCGAGTCGGCGATGAAATGCCGTCTCGTCGAAGGTTCTGTCGTTGCCAATGTTCCCGAATCGGCCCACGGATTCACCATCGACACCGCGCAGATGGAAGTGATCGATCTGGGCACCCGTTTCGGGGTCACGACGACTTCGCTCGGCGATTCGAACGTGTTTGTCTTCGAAGGCGAAGTGAAGGTGAACCGCGACGACCTGCCCGAACCGAAACACGTCTTCGCCGGGGATTCGCTCGTCAGCAGGATCGGAGCGATCCCCGAGCGGACGGATCAGGAAGTGCGCCGAGTCGACCCCCCCGCCAGCTCCCCCGGACCCGACTGGACCGCTCTCAGCACCTCGGTGGGCCGGGGTCGGGATACCTTCGTCCGGCGCGGCGATCGGCATGGCCCGACCGGCTCCCATCCGCTCCTGATGATCAAACACACCGATCTTGCCCCGCACAACGAACGGCGAGTCCTGCTCTCCTTCGACCTCGCCGGGATCGACCGGGCCTCGCTGCGCTCGGCGAAGCTCGCCCTCAAACTCGAGCCCAGTGGACTCGGCTTTTCTTCGCTCGTGCCCGATTCCCGCTTCGCCGTCTACGGCCTTGTCGATCCGGAGGCGGCAGCCTGGAGCGAGGATGATCTTACTTGGAAAAACGCCGGAGCTCTCGTGGAGAAGCCGATTCAGGAATCCACCGCGACTCGCCTCGCCGAATTCGAAGTCCGCAAAGGCTCGCCAAACGGCCTTATCGAGGTAAGCTCGGACGTGTTTGTGGACTTTCTTCGGAGTCATTCCAGTGAGATCATCTCCCTCGTCATCGTGCGGGAGACCGGCGAGAGCGATCAACAAGGTCTCGTTCACGCCTTCGCCTCCAAGGAACATCCGTCTGCGACCGCCCCGACTCTCTGGCTGCAAACGAATCATGAGAAGTAGGAAGTTTTCAGTTTTCAGCGCCCTACCACCGACACCCGCCCCGTTTTCCATGTCTGCTATCAACCCCTCTTTGCTCTTTGGCCTGACCCTCTTTGGCTTGAGCGCCCATGCCGACGAGAAGGAGAATCTCCGCTTCTTCGAGATGGAGGTTCGTCCCTTGCTCGCGAAAGAGTGCTACAAGTGCCATAGCACCGAGGAAGAGAAGGGCGGACTGCGCCTCGATCACCTCAGTTTCATCCTCAAGGGCGGCGAAAACGGACCGGCCCTCGTTGCCGGAAAACCGGATGAATCCCCCCTCATCAAGGCGGTGCGGCGAAGCGATCACGACTTTGCGATGCCACCCAAGAAATCCCTGACCGAAGCACAAGTCGCGGTCCTGGAAAAGTGGGTCGCGATTGGCGCCCCCTGGCCGGAAGAGGTCGCGAAGGAGGGCACGACCGACGAGAACGGCTTCACCGAAAAGGACCGCAACTGGTGGGCGATCCAGCCCGTCGCCGATCCTGCGCCGCCGAAAGCCGGGGAAGGCTGGGCGAAAAACCCTATTGACGCCTTCATCTCCGCGAAGCTCGCGGAAAAAGACCTGAAGCCCGCAGGCCCCGCCGACGCCGGGGAGTTGGTGCGCCGCCTCCATTTCGACCTCCACGGCCTCCCGCCCTCGCCAGAGACGATCCTCGCCTTTGAAAAGGCCTTCGCCGCCGATCCTGACAAAGCCACCACCGATCTTGCCGACCAGCTCCTCGCCAGCCCCCGCTACGGCGAGCGCTGGGGCCAGCACTGGCTCGACGTGGTCCGCTACGCGGAGAGCGACGGCTACCGCGCCGACGACTACCGCCCCGAGACTTGGATGTATCGCGACTACGTGATCCGCTCGTTGAACCAGGACAAACCCTACCACCAGTTCATCCGCGAACAACTCGCCGCCGACGAATTTGCCGCCGACGATCCGGAGACGCTCATCGCCACCGCTTTCATGCGCCTCGGGATCTACGAGTGGAACCAGCGCAACGCCCGCATGCAATGGGACCTCATTCTCACCGAGATGACGAACGTCACCAGCGAGGCCTTCCTTGGTCTCGGGATGGGCTGCGCCCAATGCCACGATCACAAGTTCGATCCAATTCTGCAGAAGGATTACTTTGCGCTGCAATCCTTCTTCAACACGACTTGGTGGCCCGAGAACCAGACCCTCGCCTCGCCGGAACAACGCTCCGAGCACGATGCCAGGCTCGCAAAGTGGGAGGAGGCGACGAAGGACCTCCGCGCCGAACTCGAGGCGATGACCGCGCCGGTTCTGGAGTCAAAACGCAAGGGGGCAGTGATCCAGTTCCCTGAAGACGTCCAGGCGATCTATTGGAAAAAGCCCGAAGAACGCTCCGCGCACGAAGAGCAACTCGCCCAGCTCGTCCAGAGACAAGTCGACTTCGATTTCCGCCGGGTCGATTGGAAGAAGACCTTCGCGAAGGACGAGAAGAAACTCGCCCGCCATGCCGAACTGACCGAAGCGCTCAAGCAATTCGATTCCCTAAAACCGGCTGCGCTGCCAATGGCCTTCATCACCACCGACACCGGCACGAAACCGGCCGACACGATCCTGAAACGCCGCGGCAAAGACGAGGTCGTCGAGCCTGCTTTCCTCACCTTATTGGGTGAAAAGAAGCCGGAGATCAAGCCGACCACGACGACGACGGGCCGCCGTAGCGCCCTTGCCGACTGGATCGCCGATGAAGAGAACCCCTTTACGGCCCGGGTCATGGTCAATCGGGTCTGGCAGCGCCATTTCGCCGAGGGACTCGTGCCGACACCGAACGACTTCGGCATGCTCGGAGAGGCCCCGAGCCATCCCGAGCTGCTCGACTGGCTCACGAAACGTTTCCTTGAAGACGGCTGGAAGCTGAAGAACCTCCACCGGACCATCGTCACCAGCGCGACCTACCGCCAGACGGCGCGGCGCGAACCCACCTCCGACGAGGAGATCGCCGATCCCGGCAACCGTCTCCTCTGGCGTTATCCGCCGATGCGCCTCGACGCCGAACAGATCCGCGACGCCACCCTCGCGGCATCGGGCGAACTGCAACATCGTGAGGGAGGTCCATCCATCGACGCCACCGCGGCGAACCGCAGCGTTTTCGTGAAAAAGCGACGCAACACGCCCGATACCATGATCGGGGAGTTCGATGCGCCGGCCGGTTTCAGTTCGACACCGAACCGCATTTCCACGACGACGCCGAACCAGTCCCTCCTGCTCGTGAACGGTCCTTGGTCGATGGGGCGCGCCGGGGCCTTTGCGAGGCGGTTACTCAAGGGCGGTTCAGACTTCGGTGCGGAGGAGGTGCGAGAGGCCTACCGCATCGCCTTCGGTCGCGAAGCGCTCACCACCGAAGTCGAGGGAGCGCTCGCCTTTGTGACGTCGCAATCCGGGACGGTGGGCGCACCGAACACCGCCAACCCTGACAAATACCCCAACGAGTCGGGACTCCGCCCCTCCTCGCAATTCTTCTCGAAGACAGCCGGTGTGACGCTGGGGGAAAAAGCCCTCTGGCTCCAGCCGGGAAGCCGCTTTGAAAAGCTCGACCTCGGAGCGTTGAAGCTCCCCACGGATGATTTCACGATCGAGACGGTCGCGGTGCTCGACGGGGTCTATGCCGACGCCTCGGTCAACACCCTTTTGAGCCGATGGAATGGATCGCAGGAGGAGATCGGCTGGTCGCTAGGAGTGACGAGCACGAAGTCGCGCT
>NEUQ01000068.1 GCA_002288445.1 Verrucomicrobiia bacterium Tous-C2TDCM
AATCTCGGTTTTTCCGGAAACGGCAAAATGGAACCCGAGGTGGGAGCCCTCCTCACCGAGATCGACGCCGCCGTCTACGTCATCGACTGCCTGCCGAACATGGTCGAGACCGAGGTGGCTGAGCGGGCCGAGGCCCTCGTGCGGCAACTGCGCGAGGCGCGCCCTGACACGCCCATTCTTCTCGTCGAGGATCGCACCTATGCGAACTCCTGGATCATGAAGTCGAAACGCGAGCGCCACGCTGGCAGTCGCGCCGCCCTGATCCGGGCCTTTGATGCTCTGGTCTCCTCGGGTGTGAAGCACCTCCACTACGTCGAGGGAGAGCCCCTTCTCGGCGACGATTCGGAAGGCACCACCGACGGTTCGCACCCGAACGATCTCGGCTTCGTGCGGCAGGCGGACGCCCTTGAGCCTGTCCTAAAAAGAGCCCTCGAATTTAAGTGAACGTTTCGCTCGACGGTTATGATTTGAACAAATCTCCCAGAGGGCGTTCCTACAAGAGAATCCCATCTCGCCACCTCACCGGACCCTCGCCCCCTTTTTGCCCATCTCCTCTCCACTCCCTCCCCTACCATGATTGAACTCATCGCCCTCGGACTGATCATCCTCGTCGTCGTCGTCATCTCACTGATTTTCGCCAAATTTTTCGGCCTCTGGATCCGCGCGCGGGTTTCGAACGCTCCGATCAACATGCTCAATCTCGTGGCAATGTGGATCCGCAAAGTGCCCGCCTCCCTTATCGTCGACAGCCGGATCACCGCGGCCAAAGCGGGGCTCAACTTCACGACCGACCAGATCGAGGCTCACTACCTCGCGGGCGGACATGTCGCTGACGTCGTCCTCGCGATGATCGCGGCCGACAAGGCGGGCATTCCCCTGAGCTTCGACCGGGCTTGCGCCATCGATCTCGCCGTCAAGGGCACGTCGAAAACGGTGCTCTCGGCAGTGCGGACCTCAATCAATCCGGCTGTGATCGATTGTCCGGGCGGCGGCGGAAAGATCGACGCAGTGGCCCGCGATGGCATCCAGCTTCGCGCCCGCGCGCGGGTCACGGTGAGAACCAATCTCGACCGCTTTGTTGGCGGCGCGACCGAGGAAACCATCATCGCACGGGTCAACGAGGGGATCGTCACCTCGATCGGCTCCTCTGCCTCGCACAAGGACGTGCTGGAAAATCCCGACCACATCTCAAAGCGGGTGCTCGAGCGCGGCCTCGATGCGAACACGCAGTTCGAGATACTCTCGATCGACATCGCGGACGTCGATGTCGGTGAAAACATCGGAGCCACGCTCCAAGCGAGCCAGGCCGAAGCCGACAAACAGGTCGCCCAGGCCCGCGCCGAAGTGCGGCGCGCCGCCGCAGTCGCAACCGAGCAGGAAATGTTGGCCCGCACCCAGGAGATGCGAGCCAAGCTCGTCGAGGCCGAGGCCCAGATCCCCATGGCCATCGCCGATGCTTTCCGCAACGGTAATCTCGGGGTGATGGACTACGCCAAATACAGCAACCTCCTCGCCGACACCGACATGCGCACGAACATCGCCAAGGAAGTGAAGAATGCGGAGTGATCCGCTGTTCTCCCGGTCTCCTCAACCTCATGGACGACTTCCCTTGGCATTACGTGGCGATGATTTTCATCGTCTTCGTGAGCTGGCTTTATCGGCGCATTCAGGAAATCGTGGCCGCGCGTCGCCTCCGCAGCGCCGGTCGAAAGGCGGCCGCTGAGGCGGCGAGGAAAGAGCGGCCGCTCTTCCAAGAGTCACGTCCCCCGTTGGGTCCACCTCCCGCCCCACCTTCTCAGGATGTTTCGCCTCCGGCACCCCCTCCCCTTCCGATTCCACGGAGTTTTCGGGAGCTTTTCGAAACGATCGAGACCCTTGCGAACCCAGGGGCCAACCCACCTGCCCCCGTTCAAACGGCACTCATTTCTTCGATGCCGGTCGTGCCCCCGGAAACCGGTCGGGAGCCAGCCCCCGCCTCGAAATCCGCCATCGCCTCGGAGCCGACAGCACCCCACCCCACCCCCGGTTTGTCACGAGTGCTGGGACGGCGCAGTTCCCTGCGTCAGGCACTGGTTTTGAAGGAAATCCTCGACGTGCCGGTGTCGCTTCGCTGAGCCGTCGCGAAGTGCTCGGGGCCGTTCCGTCAAACGAGCCATTGCCTCATCAAGATCGGGGCCACCACCTGCAGCACGCACAATCCCGCGCCCGCGAGTAGGAGACTGGCGGCAAGGACAAAACCCGCCTCAAAAGCGATCAGCGTCCGCAGTGTCCCGGGATCGGCCCCGAGGTGGCGCAGGTGGCGGAATTCCCCGCGGCGAAGGCGGTTCGATAGCAGAAAGACGAGCGATCCGATTGCCAGCGTCGCCATACCGATGACCCCCAGCAGCCGCAGCACGAGATCCTGGATACTGAAGACGGTGGCGAAAAGCTCGCCCATCTCGGCTCCAGGCGAAACGAGCTGGAGACCACCGGCCTCCTCGTAGCGCCCCTTCAGGATCGCCTGGCCCTTGGCGCTGGTGGGAATCACGATGGCGGCGGTGACAGGGTAATCGGAGGTATCGCCATGGAAGTGGAAAGCGTCGACAGTTTCCTCGGTAACCTCGTTGTATTCGACGACCGAGGCGTTCAGCCTCACCGTGCCGTCACCGGCTCCTGACAAATCCTCCAGCTTTGCCTCGTCGCCGAGTTTCGCCGCCTCCTCATGCCCGTGTCCGAGCCCCTCGATGATCCAGGCTGTTTTCAAATCCACGAAGATCGCGGCATCATCCGGCGTCCCACTCGCTTCGAGCACGCCGACGACCCGCATCTTCAGAGGGTAGACCCCGGAGAGATCAAAGAGAGTCTCAGGCGTGGAGATGATGGAGTCGCCTGGCGCGATCCCATTCGCTTCCCCGACCGCCGCCCCAACGACACACTCACCGAGATTGATGAGTCCGCGTCCCTCGCCGATCCTGAGTCCACGGAAGTCGAAATAATCGAGCGTGGTGCCGACGATGCGGTGGTTCGCAGCAGCGTAGCGGGCGTAGAGCGGGACCACCGTGCCCAGACCGCTCTCGGAGATCGCTTCGGTCTCGCCGTGACGCAGCGTGGCAATCGCAGGCTTCGTGAAATAGAGTCCGTTGAAGACCAGCTCGAGCGGGCTCCCGGCCTGACCGAGCAACAAAGGAGTTCCTTCAGCCCTAACCCGCAAATGCGACTCAACCTTGGCGACGACGAGGGCGATGCCCGCGGGGAGCAGCCAGACGAGAGTGAAGGCGGCGACGAGCAAGGCCGTCTTCACCCGGTTCCGCCCGAGGTAACGCCGCCCGAGAAAAACCACTCCCCCAAGGTTCATGAGACGCCTCCTTTCCGCAGAGCGAGCGCATCGACGACCCGGTCGAAACGCGGGAGGAGGACGGGGTCGTGCGTGATCATCAGCACGGTCGACCCGATCCGCCGCGCCTCCTCGAGCAGCAGCGAGACGATACGATCCTGATTTCCGGGATCGAGATTGCCGGTGGGTTCGTCGGCGAGAATGAGGGGTGCGGCAGTGACGAGGCCGCGACAGAGGGCAGCCCGCTGTCGCTCTCCCTGAGAGAGCTGGTCGGGATACTTGCCGAGATGCTCGGAAATGCCGGACTTCCCGGCTAGCTCATCGCAGCGCTCGCGGGCACGACCATCCACTCCCGAACCGGCCCCGAGCCGGAAGGGCAGCAGGATGTTCTCCCGGACCGTAAGGTAATCGAGAAGCTCGAAGTTTTGCGGCACCAGCCCGATCTTGCCCAGACGAAAATGCTGCCGGGCCGGAAGCGGGTAACGACAGACCTCGGCACCGCCGACCAGAATCGATCCGGACTGAGGCACGAGAAGGGCCGAGATCAGGTTCATCAATGTCGTCTTGCCGCATCCGCTCGGACCCACCAGAGCAACCGCCTCGCCCACTGCGACCGAAAATTCTTCGATGCACAATTCAAAGGCATCGCCGGGATAGGCAAAACGCAACTGTTTGCAGCGGATCATGGCTCAGGTTTCGGAGCGGGAAGAGGAGCGACTGCGGGAACCGACAGGAGTTCCGAAGTCGGAGCCTCCCCGGGCGGGGCCATTTGCCGAGAGACTTTTTGAAGGCGTTCCTCGTCGAGCAAATCGAGTTCGCTGATTCTCCACCGCCTGTCGAGGGCCACGAGAGTTATCTCGGCCTCGTAGCGGTTCGTTCGTTCATGAGTGTGCCCCCAGTGCGTCACCTGACCGATCGTGACCCACTCGGCCCGGGTGCGGAAGCTGCCCGAAGCCGGCTCCGCGCCCGGCACTTCCTGACATTCGCGCAAAGCAATTTCGTAAACCCGCACACGGGGGCCCCCGCTGCTCTCAAGTTCGAGTGAAGATCGCATCTCGAGATAGACCTCCTCGAGAAGGGGTCCGCTCACGCTTTTCTCGAGGATATCGTAAATCGCCGACTCCTCGCGAAAGTCGAAGGCATGGTAAATGTTCCGCAGGAGCGCGTGGACAAGATCCTCGAGCGCAGCGTCGGCGGGCACGGTCAACTGGCTTTTCTCGTAACGGAGACCGGAGATCCCGAGGCCGAGACCACCGACGACAATCCACCCGACCCAGGCGGGCGTCGACGTTCCGCGCCTCAACACGACAAGGGCCGCGAACACGAGCAGTAACCCTCCTGGAAGAACGAGGAGACGAAGAGGGCGGCGGCTCTCTGTCTCCGGATCAGGCACCGGCCGCAGGGCGGGAACGATTTCCTCGCCGGCGAGTTTCCAGTTCGCCTTATTTTCTGACGGGGAGAGGAGGCGGGCCGAGGGCTTCCCCCGGCTCGCAATCTCAAGGACGAGGCGCTCCTGTCCCGGCGCGAACCAAAGCCATTCGAGGTCAAAAGCCGATACGCCGCGAGCCGAAGAGGCCCGGGTGAGCCCGACCAGCGCCTCGTCGATGGGAATGAACTCGCGCTCGTCCGGGACGAATCCTTTCTCCGCATCGGGCACGATGAAACCCACGGTCCGATCAGTGAAGGCGAGATCCTTTCCCGGGATCGTCACCTTCACCCCCGACTCAAGCAGCGCCACGAGGCGATCAAGCACCGACTGCTTTTCCTCCGGACCGATCGCGTCGCCTTGCAGCCGCCATGAATCGCGGTAGGCCGAGACTTTGACAAGCGCCTCGAGGCGGAACTCAAACGGCTCGACGCTCACAAAACCACGCACCGCCTCGGGCGCCTCCTGAGCGACGAGCGGGGTAGCGAAGAACAGTCCGGAGAAAAGAAGAGGGCGAAGACCTTGAAACACGAGTGAGACGAAAGACGCGACCCACCGCGCGGTCAACTCCCGCGCCCCCTACATCTTCGGTTTGTCGGACAATTCCTGTTCAAAAAGGCCATGAAGACGCTCCTTGATTCGACCCCGATCTTTGCTTTGTTTGGAGCTGAATTGCCCACCATGCGTAAAAGAACCCTCCCCCTGCTCCTCACGGGATCCCTCGTGCCGTTTTTTGGCCACGCCGAAACCGTCGATTTCATGACCCAGGTGAAGCCCCTTCTTGAGGCGACCTGCATCCACTGCCACCACGCCGAGAAGGCCGAGGGTGAATACCGCATGGACACGAAGGAACTCGCCTTCGCCGGGGGCGAAAACTACGCCAAGGAGACCATCATTCCCAAGGATCCCGAAGCCAGCCCGGTCTACTGGATGACGACCGAACCGGTCGATAGCGCCGATCTGATGCCGCCGAAGAAGCCCCTCTCCGTCGAGCAGCAGGAGATCCTCAAAACTTGGATCGCCGAGGGTGCCAACTGGCCCGATGGCGTGACCCTCGAGGAGAAGCCTCGCATGGATTTCAAAAATAACATCCTCCCGCTCCTCTCCAAGGGAGGGCCCTTCAAGGCGGAAGAGCAAACGATGCTGCGCCTCTGGGTCGAGCAGGGTGCCGTCTGGCCGAAAGAGGTCAAGCTTGGGGGTGAAAGTCAGGCTGACGCTGGTCCAGCCGACAACATTGAGCTCGTGAAGGTCATCCGCGAAAACATCCTCGCCACCTCCAAGGAAAAATCCGAGGCTGAGATGAAGGATTACACCTCCGAGATCCCCAAAACGGGGGTGAAGTTCGACATGGTCGCGATCAAGGGTGGCGAGTTCATGATGGGCAGCCCGGCCGACGAGAAGGGTCGTCTCGAAGACGAAGGTCCACAGCACCGAGTGAAGGTCGCGCCTTTCTGGATGGGCAAGTTCGAGGTCACCTGGAACATGTATGAGCCTTTCATGATCACCGGAGTCGCCCGCAACAAGGACGGCTCGCCCGAGAACATCCCCGCCGATGCGAAACCCGTCGATATCGTTTCCAGCCCGACGACCCCCTACACCGAAATGAGCTTCGGCATGGGAACCGACGGCTTCCCCGCCATCTGCATGACCGAGCACGCCGCGAGCAAATTCTGCCAATGGCTCAGCGCCCAGACCGGTCACTACTACCGGCTCCCCACCGAGGCTGAGTGGGAATACGCCTGCCGAGCCGGTACCACCGGGCCTTTCAGCTGCCCCGAAGACCAGCTCGAGGAGTTCGCCGTGCTCGACCCGACCCAGGTCCGGGTTGGCTACGAAAAAGTCGGCACCAAAAAGCCCAACCCATGGGGTCTCTACGACATGCACGGCAACGTGATGGAATGGTGTCTCGATCAATACCTCGACAAGGGCTATGCCGGACGCGAGGGCGTCACCGAAAACCCCGTCGCCATCCCCACGACCCTCTACCCCCGCATCGCCCGCGGCGGATCTTGGTATGACCCGGCCGAAGAGCTTCGTTCCGCCCGCCGCATCCCCTCCAACGAAAACTGGAAGGTGCAGGATCCCCAGTTGCCCAAGTCGATCTGGTATCACACCGATGCCCATTGGCTCGGTTTCCGCATCGTCCGCCCTCTCGAGACCCCCGAGACGGAGAAGATGCACGAACTCTGGAACCTCGGCCGCATCGGTGGCTGATTCCGACATGCCCGGGAGCCTCACAGCACCCTCGCGACACGGAAAGGCGGACCCTTGGGTTCGCCTTTTTCTTGTGGCCCTTGCAACCCCTCTCGTCACGATCGCTCCCATCGCGAGATCCAATCCTCCGACTAAGGTCGCGGGATGGAGTCTCCTCACCTTCACCGAACCCCACATGGGCACGGAGTTCACGATCCGAGTCTGGGCCGAGGCAGGTCGGGAGGCGGACCTGCCTCCGGTCGTAAAACAGGCCTTCGAGCGGGTCAGGGACTTGGAGGTGGCGCTCTCGGACTACCGACCCGATTCGGAGATCAATGCCCTGGCCAAAGCCCCGGCTGGTGAACCCGTCGCCGTGAGCGACGACCTCTACGCTGTTTTTGAAACCGCGGGCCGTCTCACGACCGCCACCGACGGTGCCTTCGACATCACGGCCGGCCCCCTCATCCGGCTCTGGCGCATGAGCCGGAAGAACAACGCACTCCCCACGCCGGAACAGCTCGCCCCGGCGAAGGCGCGCACCGGCTTTTCCAATCTCGTCCTCGATCCTGACGAACATACCATCACGAAACGGATCGAGGGTATGCTCTTCGACGTCGGGGGAATCGCGAAGGGCTACGCGGCCGACGCGGCCCTCCGAATTTTGAAGAAAGGCGGCTTTCCCCAAAGCCTCGTTGCCGCGAGCGGCGACATCGTTGTGGGCGAACCTCCGCCGGGTGAAGCAGGATGGAGGATCGGGATCGAAACGCTCGAACTCGGTCACGATCTGAAGGATCTCCAGACCGTCACCTTGGTGAATCAGGCCATCTCCACTTCGGGTGACACCCGCCGCTATTTCGAATACGAAGGGGTGCGCTATTCCCACATCGTCTCGACCAAAACCGGACTCGGGCTCACGGAACGCATCGGCGCGAGTGTGATCGCCTCCGATGCCACCACCTCGGATAGCCATGCCACCGCCGTGGCCCTTCTCGGACCAAAGGAGGGCTTGCAATTCATCCGAAATCACCGAGGGATCGAGTGTCAGATCGTCGTCCTTCGCGATGGTCACGAAGCCTTCCTCCGTTCCGATGGATTCCCCCTCCCCCCGGGATCTCAAGCCCAAAAAGAAAGCGCCGTCGCCCCGCCGTGACGGACGCGAAGCCGCCGTGCAGTTCCTCTACGGGAGCGAAGCGCAGGGTTCCATTGAAGTGACCACCGAGCGCCTCGCCGCCTTTTGGGAAATTCGCGATGCCAAACCGGTGGTGCGCGAGTTCGCCGGAGAACTCATCCGAGGAGTCGCCGAACACCTCGAAGAGATCGACTCCGCCATTCGCACGCACCTCGAGAATTACTCGCTGCAGCGTCTCACCGCGGTCGACCGGGGCATCCTCCGACTCGGAGTCTACGAGGTGATCTTTTCCAAGCACATCCCACCGCAGGCAGCGATCAACGAGGCGATCGAGGTCGCGAAACGGTTTGGCACGGAAGATTCACCGGGCTTCGTCAATGGCATCCTCGACCGCATCCTGAAACGCTGATTCCCTAGCTGCATGGGCCTTTTTCAATCGATCCTCAACCGCTTTCGGGGAAACGACATCGACTGGGATGACCTCGAGGAGACCCTCATCGGCGGCGATCTCGGAATCCGTCTTTCCACCGAAATCGTCGGCCGCCTCCAGAAGCGCAAAGGCAAACTCGACGCTGATTCCGTGGTGGTTGCCTGCCGCGACGAAATCACCACCATCCTCGGCGGCAGCGCGGTAGCAATGCCAGCGCCGGGACCGCCCGGGAGACCCACGGTGATTCTCGTCGCCGGTGTCAACGGAGTCGGCAAGACGACCTCGGTGGCGAAACTTGCCGCGTTCCTGAAAAACGAGGGACATGGGGTCGTGCTCGCCGCGGCCGACACTTTCCGCGCCGCCGCCATCGAACAGCTCAAGATCTGGGGCGAGCGGATCGATGTGCCGGTGGTGACCACCCAATACCAAGGCGATCCCTCGGCGGTGTGTTTCGACGCCCACCAGAAAGCCATCGCAACGGGTGCGGCCTACCTGATCTGCGACACGGCGGGCCGGCTCCACACGCGCCACAATTTGATGGAGGAGCTCAAGAAAATCCGCCGCACCCTGGCGAAGCAGGATGAATCGGCCCCCCACGAAAGATGGATCGTCGTCGATGCCACAACCGGCTCCAACGCGGTCTCGCAGGCGCGCGAGTTCCAGAGTTCCCTCGATCTCAACGGCGTGATCGTGACGAAACTCGATGGTTCTGGCAAAGGTGGCAGCGTTGTCGCGATTCGTCACGAACTCGGCGTCCCGACCCGCTTCATCGGCACCGGCGAGAAGGCCGGGGACTTCAAGGCCTTCGTCCCCTCTGAGTTTGTCGAGACGCTCCTTTGAGACAGGTCGAGGTCAGTAGATCGCCTGACTGATCACGTTGCCCGGAGGATTGTAGCAGCAGACCACCACCGTCATCGTTAATCCACCCTGCTGATACTGGGAGATGCCGGCTCCGATCTGGGTGGTCCCCTTCCAAACCATCTGGGTGTAGTGGCCCACTCCCTTGTTGAAAAGATCGACGGTCATGGTGCGGGTGTTGCGGGGCATCTTCGCCTTTTCAGCATACCATCCATCGCAGGCGCTGATCACCGTAAAGCCCATGGCACCAGCCGTGCTGCCCCCTTGGGCGAGGTTTTCGCCGTAGGGATTCTGCCCCTGCGGCAGATGGGCGAGCTGCCTCGTGCGCGCGATGTGATCGGCACGCTGCTGGGCATATTGCGCGATCTGCGCCGACCAAGAGAGGTTCCCATTTCCAACTTCAGCGCGTTTCTGGTTGTGATAGTTGACGACCTGCTGGGCCTGCGGTTGCGTCAAACGAGAGCCGGTCGGCCCCACGACAAGGGCGTTCGCGGCAACGCCGGGAGCGGATTGATTGGGAGCCGGGACAGGCTTCGCGGGGTTGCCTGCGCCACCGGTGGCGGGCCCGATGGTGAAGGTTTGCTGGCGGGGTTCGCCACGGGTGGCATACTCGGCAAACACCTTTCCGTTCGTGTTCACGAAGACCCAGCGTTGACCGGGATAGGCTTTCATCGCCGCCGACTGCCCCGGTTGGAGCTCCCCAAAGGCCTGCAGTGGCTGCCCCGGCGCCGACGAGTTCATGATCACCTTGCGATCGGTCGCATTGGTGAAGGTGATGACCAGGTTGGTCGAACTGCCACCTTTCCCCCCCTGCGCCGGAAGGGGCTGCGGGCGTCCGGTGAGAACGCAAACGGCGGCAAGGAGGAGAACCACGGAACGGTTTTGAATGGTCATGATGCGGACGGAGGATGAATCGGGCCAAAGAGGTAGGTGAAAAGGGTGGGTCGGTCAATGGGGGTAAAACCGAGGAGTGGCGATTTCCATTTTGCCGAGAACGAGATCCCGAAGGAAAGTGAGGGTTCCGGATGCTAATCGTGTTCAACAAACCCTATGGTATGCTCTCGCAGTTCACACAGGACCACGAGGGACAGATCACACTCGCCGAGATCGGCTTTCCGCCCGCCGTCTACCCGATCGGCCGCCTCGATCTCGACAGCGAGGGCATGTTGCTGCTTTCCGATGAAGCCGGATTGAACACGAGAATTCTCGACCCGCAGAATGCCCATCCGCGCACCTACCATGCGCAGGTCGAGGGGGAAGTCTCCGTCGAAGCCCTTGCGAGGCTCTCTGGTGGTGGTCTTGTCATTCAGGGACATCGCACCCTCCCGTGTGGAGCTGGCCGCATCGTTCCCTCGCATCCTGACCGAAATCCACCGATACGCTACCGCGCCGCGATCCCGACGAGTTGGATCGAATTGACCCTTACCGAAGGAAAAAACCGGCAGGTGCGCCGCATGACCGCTGCGGTGGGTTTCCCGACGCTCCGGCTCATCCGGACGGCCATCGGAAGCCTGACCCTCACGGCCACCAATCTGAACCCCGGAGAATGGCGGCCCCTCACGGAATCGGAACGTTCCCTCGTCGTGCCGCAACAAGTCTCGACCGCCCCCTCACAAACGACGAGCCGATCCCGCCGCCGTCCGCCGCATCGTCCACGGCGGTAGGAGGCGCTTTTCCACCCCATCCTTGCTTTTCCGCCATTGTGCGAAACCTTTCCCCTGCCCTCATGCGCAGTCTCCTCCGCTCAAAAATCCACCACGCCACCGTCACCGAGGCGAATGTCGACTATGTCGGCAGCATCACGATCGATCGCGATCTGATCGACGCCGTCGGACTCTGGATCGGTGAAAAGGTGCTCGTCGTCAGCTCCACGACCGGAGCCCGACTCGAGACCTACGTGATCGAAGGTGAGGGCGGATCCGGCGTCATCGGGATCAACGGCCCCGCCGCCCACCTCATCCATGCGGGAGAGCGCGTCATCATCATGGGGTTCGAGATCACCGAACACCCGGTAGAGCCCAGGATCGTCCTCTGCGACCCGGAGAACCGAATCGCCGCCTACCTCGACGAGCGCGCCGGCATGGTGGTGGAGTGAGCGCCCGGTCCCCGTTAATGGGCCTCGCCGCGTTCGGCTGAAAGGCGCCCACGTCGGTCGCGGTAGGGCGAATCGTGGGAAAGGCGCCTCAAGGATTCGCCCAGGCCCTCACGATTTGTTCAAGCCCTCGGGTCACGTCGACCAGCGACTGGAGATCGGTCGCGTAGACTGGCCCGATCGCAGACGAAGTCTCCGCCACCCGCACCACCGGGATTCCCGCGAGGGAAATTCCAGCGGCGGTTCCCTGTGCCGCGGCGAACGCATCATCGGCAACCACCCCACCGAAAACCGGTCGCGAGGCCACCCGTGTGAATGCCCCTTTCGCCGAATCGATCAAGTAACGCGCGCTCTCGTCGCCCGAAAACTCCACCTGCCCTCTGCCCCCCGCCACCTCGATCCTTTCCATCGACATCATCGCCACGACCTTCTCACCGCGGGAACGGCAGCGCATCGCATAGTGATAGCCGCCCCGCGACTCTGGTTCCAGTTCCGGAACTCCTTCGACGAATGCGACAAACCGCACCGTGCGATCCTGCGATTCACCCGCGAAAGCCCGGGCGAGGGCGAGGAAGGAAGCGAGTGCCGCGTCGCCGTCCGCCGCGTCGTAGGGGGCTCCAACCACGATGATCTCGTCGCGCCGCCCGCGGCCTGGCAGTTCGGCGACGAGATTGCGCAGCTCGCGCCCCGGCAACTCAAATCCCTGCCGTTCGACAAGGTAACCGATGTTCCCGCCTCCGAGAGTCGACTCGAGCCAGAAGGCGGCCTTCTCAAGATCCTCGGCTTTGCCAGAATCGCGGTCACCAAGTCGATTTGAGAGGATCTCAAGGGACCGCGAGAGATCCGCCTCGCCGACAGGACGCTGCTGCAGACCTGCCGCCTCGAGGCGGATTTTTTCGTTCGGATCGGCCGGCTCCTTCTGGGCCTGAATTTGGCTGTAAAAGACCGCCCCGACCCCGAGGATGAGCAGCCCCGCAGGAAGAGCGACGAGTAAAAAACGAATCAGGACACCTTCTTTCATCACATTGGATTACGTCCCAGAATCCCAAGCCGAAGAGACCGCTTCCGCCGCGCGCCGATGCGATCCTCCGGAACCGAGCTTGGCGACAACGGCAGCGAGATCTCGCCGCAATCGACAGCGGGCCTCCGGATCGCTGAGGAGCCGCTCCAACTCCGCCGCGATCGAGGGACCGTCGGCCCGTTCCTGAAGCAGCTCCCTCACCACCTCTCGGTCAGCCAACACGTTGACGATCCCGAGATACTTCACCGACATCACCCGCCGTGCCACCTGCGCGGTGAGCCAAGCAACCTTGTAGGTGAGGCCATAGGGCAGGCCGAGACAGGCGGCTTCCAGGGTGGCAGTACCGGAAGCGACGACGCCGGTGCCGGCACGACACATGATCTCGTGGCTCGTTTGCCGACCGACCTCGATGACCTCGTCGAGGCCAGCCGCGCGGGTCATCTCACGCAATCTTTCGGTCAAAGGCGGAGTCGCGCCGGTGGTGGCGAAACGAAGATCCGGGTGCTTCTCCAGCAAAATCGCCGCCGCTTCCAGCATCGCCGGATACAGCGCCGCGATCTCGCGTTCGCGCGAGCCCGGAAGCAGGGCGACGAGATGGTCTTCGCGGACCATTCCCCGGGCGATTACTGGCCCGAGGGAGTCGACGAGAGGGTGACCAGCGAAGACCGTAGGCAAGCCCGACGATTCGTAGAGCTCCTTTTCGAAGGGGAAAATGCAGATCATCAGATCGAGGAGCGCCGCCATCGTCTTGATGCGTCCCTTTTTCCACGCCCAGACTTGTGGACTGATGTAGTAGATCAACTTGCCGGAGTAGCCGCCCTCGCGGAGCCGCTTCGCGAGCCGAAGATTGAAGCCCGGATAGTCGATGAAAATCACTGCGTCGGGGGACTCGTGCAGGAGGCGCGCCAAGGTCTCTTCCATCTTGCGACGGAAGTAGCGGTATTTTTTTAACACCTCCCAAAGTCCCAACACCGCGGCATCGCCCAGCCAATCTTCGAAGCCGGGGGCGCGACGCGTCATCTCCGGCCCCCCGAGACCGGAGAAGGTCCATTCACCCGAGTCCGCGAGCGAATCCATCAGAGCCGCGCCGTGCGTGTCTCCGCTGATTTCACCGGCAATGAGGAAGAGAGATTTCAAGAGGGAATCAGGTTTGGGAGGCCCAGGAACCGGGCTTCAAGGATCTTCGGACTTCCATCCGATTTGCTTTGCCAATTTCGACGGCATCCGAGTTTCTCGGGCTCCGGGGCAGGCTTTCCGCATCGGTGACGGTCGGC
>NEUQ01000069.1 GCA_002288445.1 Verrucomicrobiia bacterium Tous-C2TDCM
CCCCGGCTCACCGTTCTGCTTAAGGGCGTTCTCAATGAGGTTGAAAAAAATTTGATCCCAGTAGAATCGATCGCCGACGAGCGACCAATCATGCGCGGGATCCGCCTGGACAGCGACTCGAGCGTGTTTCACCTCGATAATAGGGGCGAGCTGCCGGATCATCTCTTCCACAGAGTCGCGCAGATCAAAGGGCTCGAAGGTCAGGAGGTCGGCGGCACTCTCGAGTTTCGAGATCATCAGCATGTCCTCGATGATGCGGGCGATGCGCTCACCATGCTTGCGCATCGTGCGTATGGCCCGTCGGTAGATCGCCTGCCCGAGATCCGTGTCAGGCTCGTCCATTGTTTCGAGGTAGCCGTTGATGATGGAAAGGGGGGTGCGAAGCTCGTGCGAGGCGTTGGCGACGAAATCTTTCCGGATCTGCTCCGTCTCGAGCTCGGCGGTAATATCCTTCATCAGAATCCAGGAGCCGGCGGCCCCACCGCTCTGCCCGAAGGTGAGTGGTTCGGCTTCCACGAGAAGTGTGATGTCGCGGAGGCGATCACTGCGACCATCACTGACGCGCAGGGAGATGTGGTCGGAGACCTTTGATCCAAGTTCTTCGGCCAGATCGAGGGTGTCCTCCACTCGATGGTCGCGGCAGACTTCGAGGAAGTCCCGCGATTGGTAGGGTTGCTGGGAAGGAAATAGTTGGCGAGCAGCCTCGTTCAGGAAACGAATCTCGCGATTCCGGTCGAGAATGAAGATGGCATCTTTGATCTCGTTGAGAAGGGCGTCTTGAAACTCTCGCTGCTTCCGCTCGGAATCGCGAAGGAGACTGGCCTCGGAAAGGGAATCCGCGAGAACGCGACGGAACTCGTAAAGCGAGGGAATCTCAGTAAACCGAGGTAACTCGATGGGGCCTTCAGGCGGCGCTGAGCGCAAGGCTTCCGCCAACTCGCCCATGCCGCGCTTCAGCCGAAAATAACGGAAGGCGAACCAGAGAGCCACGCCAGTGGGAAGGAGAATGAAAATCGGAGAGTCCATTCGAGGCTCCTCTCGGAAACAGGTGGGAGAGGCGGTTTCACTCAGGCCTCCTGAAAACGATAACCCACTCCGCGCACGGTTTCGATGGAATTCCCGTGATTGCCCAATTTTTCTCTGAGCCGCTTGATGTGGGTATCGAGGGTGCGAGTCTGGATGAGATCATTGTAACCCCAGACACGCTTGAGGAGCTCACCCCGTTCTTGGGTGATGCCGGGTGATTCGATCATGAGCAAAAGGAGTTTGAACTCGGTGGCGGTGAGTTCGATCGACTGGCCGTCGAGGTGAAGTTTCAGAGCGCTCTTGTCGAGGCTGAAGGGCCCGATCTCGACAACGCTGCTGCCTTGTAGGGGATTGGTGCGCCGGAGCAGGTTGCGCACGCGCAGCATCAGTTCCTTCGGGCTGAACGGTTTCGAAAGGTAATCGTCGGCTCCCAGTTCCAGCCCGGTAATCTTCTCTTCGAGGCGCCCCCTAGCCGTGAGCATGATCACGGGAATCGATTTGGTCCGTGGATCCTCGCGAAGATGACGGTAAACGGTAAGCCCGTCCATCTCGGGGAGCATGAGGTCGAGGATGATGAGATCGGGCTTGGAACTGCGGGCGGCCTGAAGGGCCTCCAGGCCGGTGACGGCTTCAAGCAGCTTGTAGTCCTCCTCACGCATGAGGTTGACCGCGATCAGTTCACGGATGTCTTCCTCATCATCGACGATCAGAATGGTTGGCATGGGAACGAGATTGGTTTCAAATCAAGTTTCAGTGTCAAGTGACTTCCCTGAATAGAAAGGTTGAGCCCGTGACATTCCCGTCACAACAGGTAGGGCAAGGGTCGTCAAGGAAGCGCGATTTGGGATGACAATCCATGTGACGTTTTCGCAATCAGACACTATAATTGGTCGTCATGGCCAGCAACTCACGGGAGACGGAGCGCCACCCGAAGCCGGAGTCGGTTCACGTCATCGTGAACCCAGCACCGTCGCGCCGAATCCCTTTGCTCGCGATTCTCAATCAGGCCTTTCGCGATGCCGGGATTCACTGGGACATCTCGATCACGCATGGTGTCGGAGACGGCGCCACGCTCGCCCGAAAGGCGGTCGAAGCGGGGGCTGATGTGGTCGCGGTCTACGGGGGCGACGGGACCGTGATGGAGGTGGCTTCCGGTTTGCTCGAAAGCAACGTGCCGATGCTGATTTTGGGCGGAGGGACTGGAAATCTCGTCGCCTCAGAGCTGCGCCTTCCAACACACCTCGAAAAGGCCTGCGATCTCATCTGCGGCGAAGAGTTTTCCACCCGTCGGATCGATGCGGGGATGATCGGCGAGCAGCCCTTCCTGCTGAGAATCGGCTGCGGCATCGAGGTGGGAGTGGTTCAGGAGGCGACGCGCGAACTCAAGGACCAGTTCGGGAAATGGGCCTACGTCTGGGCGGCGATCAAGATGCTGCAGGAGATCCCCGAGGCCGACTATGAATTGCTCATCGACGGCAAGGAGGTCGTCCAAGCGAGCGGGGTCGCCTGCGTCGTGGCAAACGCCGGAACGGTCGGGGTGGGCCGGCTGACGCTCGCTCCCTCGGTCGAGGTCAGTGATGGAAAACTCGACGTTTTCCTCCTGAAGCGGGCCAATATCGAGGGGATTGTACAACTTGCAGGAAAAATGACCGGCCTCGATCGACTCATCAAGGACGAGTTTCCCGCCCTCGATGCTTCCCAGATGGTGACGCACTGGGCGGTGGAAACGGTTGAGATCCGAACGAACCCGCGTTTGGACGTGCAGGTGGATGGGGACGTCATCGCCACCACCCCCCAGCTGGTCCGGGTGCTTCCCCTCGCGCTGCGCGTCGTTGTTTGAGGCCCTGCCCACCAAGACAGGGGCGGCCCGCGATGGGGCAAAAATGCCATGCGAAAGGCGTTTTGTCTGGCGGGTTTCGTGCTATTGTTTTTGTCCTCCGTTTCAGGAATTCGATTCTTCAAAGGAGCCTTTGCCACCCCGGATGAACGCCGCGGCCCTCTTCTTCAGAACCCTTCTCCTGGCGTTGTTCACGCTCTCGCTGCTCGCGGGCGCGATCATGACGGACTACTACGTCCGGCATGAAGTGACGCGCAAGGCGAGGCGATTTCTGGCCCAGCGCGGCGTGGATCTCTCCGCTTCGAGTTCCATCAAGGCGGCCCGCGAGGGCGAACTGAGGCTGCTGGAGCAGCTCGAAATCGCCGGAATCAACCTTGGTAGCCCAGATGACCGCGGCTGGACTCCCCTCCTTGCGGCGGTCAAGGCGGAGAATCATCCGTCGATCGAGTTTCTCATGACACGCGGTGAAGTGAGTGAATCGATCAACCGCGTCTCCGAACCGGAGCGTGAAACCCCTCTTGCCGTCGCGCTGCGTGGGAAGAATTTCGAACTGGCGGACAAGCTCTTGGCGAAAGGGGCTTCGCTCGAAATCGACTTCGAGCCGGGGATGCCCTTTCTCCTCTTCGCGGTTCAGTCGGGTCAGGGCGAATTGATCAGCTACCTCCTTGGCAAAGGGGTGGACGTCGACTACCGCGGCGCTCAACCGACGACAGCCCTCGCCTTGGCAGCCGAAAAGGACGACTTACCCCTGATGCGACGGCTGATTGCGGCCGGCGCCAGCCCCAACACCCGAGGCGTCTCCGGGAAGTCGCTGCTGATCGAAGCGGTGAAAGAGAGGGAGCTGGAGGAGTTCTCGTTGCTTCTCGAGAGTGGGGCAGATCCCAACGACGGCGTTCGTGAAGGGAACGGACGAGAGATCACGCCTCTGGGTCTCGCAGTCGGTCATGGCGATGCAGCAATGCAGGAGGCTCTGCTGCAAGCGGGCGCCTCACCCGATGCCACGGGCCTAGGGGGGGATCCCTTGCTCTACGAAGCCGTCTTTGCCGGAGATCACGCGCTGACCAAACGGCTCCTCTCCCACGGCGCAGACTGCGAGGTACTCTCGGCCGAAAAGAAGTCTCCCTTGATCGCCGCAATTGAGCAGGAAGATCTCGATCTTGTCGACCTCCTCCTCGTCGCCGAGGCCGACGCCTGCTTTACCGCGGAGGAAGGTCGATCGCCGTTGTCGGTCGCGGTCGACTTGGGAAATCTGGCGATCGCCGGCCAACTCCTCGGCGCCGGGGCGAAGTTCGACAAACAAGCCCTTCTGGCCGCTGCCTTCCAACAGCGCAACGATCCCCTCATGAGCCTGCTGCTCGATTCCGGCGCGGATCCCGAAGCGACCCTCCCAGGGTCCAAAGAGCGCGTTTTCGATGCCGCCGTGCGCGGTGGGGCCACGGGGGCGGTGCGTACCCTCCTTGCCGCCGGAGCGAAAATCGGCGATAATCTATGGCCTGCCCTCCTCACCGGCCAGGATGACCTGATCCGTCTCATTCTCGCATCGGGCGCGAACCCGCGCCAAACGGGTCCCGATGGGCAGGATCCTCTCGACTACTGCCTCACCAACGAACGTTACGCGGCGGCGCGGGCTCTGCTTGATGGCGGGGCTGATCCGAACGCTCTCTGCAAAGACGGTGAGACCTGGCTCTCAAAATCGATCCGTGGAGGCGACTCCGACGTGGCTCTCGTCCTGATCGAAAAGGGGGCGGCTCTGAGGGGGGTGACGGCGAGCGATGGCCACTCACTAATCGGATGGACCCTCGCCAATCGAATGACGGACGTCGCCCTGGCCCTCCTCAAGGCCGGCATTGAGGTCGATGCCGAAGAGAAGACCCCGGCGGCTGCAGCATTCGCACAAAAATTTGAAAGCACCACTTTCCGTTACCACTTGCAGGTGGATAGCCGCATCCGTCCGATTATGATGGCTTCGGCCCAGCGGAATCACGAGGTGGCCCAGGCCCTAATGGATGCCGGAGCCAAGGGTAACGCCTACTCGCGCAAATACCTCTCCGGTGCCATCATTGGGTCTTGGTTCAAGGACACCCGCATGCAGCAGATCTGCCTTCTCGGAAGTGTGCCCGATCCGCAGCCTCGCAAAGTCGTGGTCGACCTCTCGAGCCAGCGGGTGACTCTGTATGAGAACGGCGTCGCCACCTACTCCACGGCATGCTCCACCGGGCGATCCGGATACCGCACGCCGGCCGGTGAATACGTGATCAGTGACCAGAACCGGCATCATACCTCAAACATCTATCACTCGAGCATGCCCTTCTTCCAGCGTTTCAGCTTTGCTGCCTTCGGCCTGCACCAAGGGCACCTTCCGGGTTATCCGGCCTCGCACGGCTGCATCCGTCTCAGCTACGAGGGAGCCCGCTACCTCTTCGGAAAACTCGAGGTCGGGGATCTTGCGATCGTTCAACCCTGATCGTCACGGAACCACTCCTGCAGACCACGACCGAGGTGCAGACCGTAGCGCTTATTCTGTGCCTGGAGCCGGACCGTGATCGTTGCGACCTGTTCCACCGAGGTAAAACACTGGGCGAAGCGCTTTGGCAGCCGCTCGCTTTCGGGGTAGAGGATGAGGGCGTTTCGCCCGATCAGTGCCCGGGCTTCAGAGCGATTCCACATCTCATACTGCGAGTCGATCCCGGGACGGGCGTCGAAGTTGTAGACCCGGGGTTGGCCGGGAAGGCCAAAGGCCAGTTGGCTGGTGAGGTCGCGATGGCCGATCACGAGCAGGAAGGGCTCGTCGTCTTCGGACCATTTCGCCCTGACCTCTTGAACCGCGGTGGCGAGATCTTCATAGCCGAGCAGACGCCGGCTCGGGTCGGCGGCATGGCCGGCCTTCCCCAGCGCGGCGGAAAGAGGGGAAGCGGCATAAAAGTAGCCGACAAGGAGAAACCCGACCGCGAGAGTTAGGGGAAAGAGGCGTCGCCAGGAATTCGGTGGAAACCCGGCCGTCACGCTGCCCCGATACCACGCGGCCACGAGAATGATTCCCGAGAGATAGAAAACCGCGGCCCAGTTCGGCTGCAGCTCCTGACGCAGGGCGAGCAGCAGCATCACCGCGAGAGGCAGCGCTCCGAAGGTCAACAGGTAGCGGTGTGGACAAGAAGCCGAACGCAGAAGAGGGAGCCCTCCCAAGGCAAGGGCAAAGAGGACAAAAGCCGTGCCGGGCGAGAGCACTCCCAACTGCGTCCCGAGGAACGATAGAAAATCCCCGAGACGCTCGATCAGGACGGGGCCACCCTGATTCTTCACCTCGAAGTGGTGGCTGGTATGCTTGAAGGTGATCCAGTCGTGCCGCGCGTTCCAGACCAATGGAGGGAGCAGGGAGAGATAAGATCCAAAAAGCACGAGCCACAGAGGGGGGCGCTTCAGGAGCGGTCTGGCCTTTGCCGCGCATCCGAGGAAGATGACGGCGATCAGGGGGAACACCATCATCATCTGCTTGCAGAGATGACCGGTCGCGAGGGCGAGAAAGAGGAAAAGGTAAGTCGCCGGGGTCTCCTTTTCATCGACGATCCGCCAGAACATCCACAGGGCGGCAGTCCAGCAGATCACGAGCGGTGCATCGATGGTGAGGAAAAAGGAGAGAACGGCGTTAGCGGGGGCGGCTAGTCCGAGGAGCACCGCATACCAAGCGGTGCGAGCGTCGAAGAGCGCCGCGGCGAGCCGGTAAAGAATCAGCAGGGACAGCGTGCCAAGTGTCGCCGCGGCAGCCCGGATCGCGAAAAGACTGCCACCACCGATCCAGTCGACGAAGGCGTATAGCCAAGCGATGAAGGGCGGCTTCGAATAATAGCCGTAGTCGAGTTGTCGGCCCCAGTCCCAATAATAGGCCTCATCACCCGCGGGATTTGTGGCAAAGAGCGCCGCATAAACAAGGCGAAACAAAAGAACGGCGCCAACCAGCAGAACGGTGCGCCGAAAGTAATTTTGATCGCTCGCCTCGGTCTCCATGGGTCCAACGCTCTCTGGAAGCGGGAAAGGCTGGATCAGATTGACCGGATTGCGAACGCTTTCCGGGGAAATTCTTCGCTTCGTGGGCGATCAGCGGATTCCACCAATGAGGCGGTCGGCGGCCGAATTGGTGAGGGCACCGACGTCGTCCCACGAGGCGTAGGTCTTCACTCCGTTCACGACCTGCGGCGCCTGCCTTGGCGAGGCAGGGGCAGGCCCTTGGCTGGCAGAGACCGTCGAAGAAAGTGATGAGACATCCTTCACAATCTCGCCGTTCGCGATAATGGTCTCCGCGCCGGTGAGGTCGAGTTCCTTCTTCGGCGGCATGATTTTCGAGATGGGCGCGAGGAATCCACCCTCCCGATCCGCCTTCTCCTTCTTTTCCGTTTCGACTGGCAGGGAGTCTTCGCGCCGGATCTCAAAGGCTGCCACCTCAGTGGGGGCGGGTTTCTCCGGCGAGGGCTTTGCAGGGCCCGAAGCCGTGGCGCGGGTCTCTTCGATCGGGCTTGCGGTTCTCGCCGGAGCGGCCGAAGTCGCCACCAGCGTTTCAGGGGTGTTTGGTGCCGTCGCCAATTCGTCGTTCTTCTTCCGGCCGCGGAAGGGGATCCAACCCAGTTTCGGTTTCTCGGTCTTCACCCCGGCAAAGTTCGGGGTATCGACCTCGACGTCGGTCGCAGCAGGGGTGCCGACGCTTGCATCCATCTTGGTCGCGACGACGGGGGCCGGTTTCACTTTGCCGGGAGCCGCGACCGGGGTTGCCGCCAGGATTGGCATTGCTTCCGGGACCGACCCCGAGGCCAGCGGTGAGGAGGCAACCTCCTGATGCTTTTTCCCGAATCCAAAAAATCCGCCTTTTTTCTCCTCACCTTGAACGGTCGCTGCCAAAATCGGTGCCGGCGGCGGCGTCGAGACGGAGAGGAGGGCCTCGGTCGGTTTCTCGACTGGATTGGTGACCGGATTGGTGACCGGAGCGGGTGAGGGGGCAACAGGACGTTCGACCTTGCGCCCGTTTTCAATCACGTAGGACGTCGCGGAGACCTGTTGCGGCTCGCCCGATCGAAAAATCCCCTCGCGAGGGGGAGCAGTCGAGCGCTGACGAGAGGACGTGGAAGACATTCCGGACGAGGCGTTCTCGTCGGAACCCGTCTCGGGAAACAGTCCGGCCGAGATCTGTTCGGCGGGAGGCGAGCCAAATCCAAAGAAACCGCCGCGGCGCTTGGAAGGTGGGTCTGCCGCTTCTGCCGGAAACGCAAGGAGGGCGATGAAGCTGAGGAGAAACGTTCTCATCGGTTTAAAAAAATAGCGGCGACCCCTCAAGGGATCACGCCCGCACCATATCTTGGAACGGACGAGACTGCTCATCAATGGCCTTTTTTTGCACCCTCTGATTGCAAGGCCTCGAGATAGGCCACCAGATCCCGGATCTCCGACTTCTTCAAAAGGGATCCCATCGGGGGCATCGCGGAAACCGGAGGTTGCCGATTCAAGACGTCCTGCCTCGAAAGACGACGTTCGATCTGCTTCGACGGGTCCGAGGGATCTGGAAATTTCAGCACCAGCTGGCGATCGGTTTCCTCGACAAGAATTCCCCCAAGGCTTTCTCCGTTTTTGAGGGAGACCAGCGTGATGCCGTATCCTGGAGCGACGATGGCGCTGGGTGCCACTAATGCCTCAAGAAGGTAACGCGAGTCCCTTTTGGAACCGATCCCTGTCAATTCCGGGCCCGCGATTCCACCATCACCATCGACTTTGTGGCATTTTGAGCACTGGCCCGCCGCATGGGTGAGAAAGATCTCCCGACCTCTCGCGGGATCGCCTCCTTCTCGAGCGACCTCAAAGGGAGCAAGAGGATCCGCGGGATCCAAGGATTTCTCCCGTGCGGCGAGGATCTCCTGAATCTTGGGATCCTCCTTGAGCGCGGCATTTTCGATGAGGTCGAGTTGCACCCCCGAGGGCTCTTGCGCGAGGGCGCCAAGTCGCGCCCGAAGAAACTCGGTCGCGGTGGATTCGTTCGACTTGCCGAGGACGCGATAGCCCGCTTGACGCAGACGCAGATTTTCGGAGTTCGCCAGTTCGATGGCCGCGGCGGTGCCCTTGGCTGGATCCTGCCGTGCCAGCAGGTCGACGGCGGCCTCCCGGACCGGAGCGCTCTCGATTTTCAGGAGAGAATCCCAAATCGGTATAAGGGAACTAGGGTCTTGGCGGAATAGGCCTTCCAGCGAACTGATGCGCCAGTCCGCGGCAGCGGAATCATCGAAGACCTGATCGCGCAACAAGGCTGCTGGGGCAGGGACCTCATAGTCGAGGGCGAGGCGAGTCGCGAGTCCGATGAGACTGCCTCCTGCCTCGGCAAAGACCGCTGGGAGCCCGTCTTTGACCGCCTCGGCGATATCGGCGCGACCGGCAGCGACCATCGGGCGGAAACGTCCTGTCACCGGATCGACCGGCTTGGGTTCGCGCCACTCGAGCAGGGCGAGGAGCGCTTGTTCGCGCAAGATCGGAGGCAACGCGCGATTGGCAGCGTAATGGAGAAGACTGGCCGCGTTTTCCATTGCTCCGACGCGGAAGTTGGCGTTGATGAGACGGGTGTGGAGCATCCAATCGCGGTGACCGTCGGGGAGTCGGACGTCTGGCGCGGCGTCCGAATACCGCCGGATTTCCCTGGCGAGGTCGGGCATCGCGGTGAGCAAGTCGAGATCGTGAATTGCGCGGATCGCTTCGGCACGGAGAAGCGGGTCCGCATCCGGAAGGAAATACTTCACCCGGGGATCCTCCAGCTTGCGCAACGTGAGAAGCACTCCCAGCCGCACGGCGGCAGACTCGTTTTTCACTTCCTTGAGAATCTTTTCCCGTTCGTTCAAATACCAGAGCCCCTCGACGCAGGCGTGACGAAGAAAGGGGTCGCGATTGTCGTTCGCTTCGAGCAAATCGAGGAGTTTCGGCAGGGCCGTGACGATGCCGCACTTTCCGACACCGATCGCAGCGAACGACTTCACTCGGTCGGAAGAGTCGGCGAGGGCGGCGACGAGCGCCTCACCCGCAACCGTCTGGCGAGAGTCTGCCAATACCTTTGCCGTCTGGGCGCGGACCTCGGCATCGTCGTCCGTCAGACTTGGGATGATCGTCTGTAGCAGCGCCTCGTCCTTCCGCGCGAGTTGACCGAGGCCCCAGAGACCATGGAGGCGTTTAAAGCGGTTTCCGGGTTGAGTGAGGGCGGCGGCGAAGACCTCGTCCACACCGCGACGGGCGAGCTCAAACTGGGCCCGCTGCCGCACCCGGAGATCAACATGGCCCAGCAACTCATCGAGCATTGGGATCCCGAGTTTAGAAAAAGGCGTGGTGAGGACTTTTATGGTCGCTTGGAGCAATTCCCCCTTGGCCTTTTCCACGTCGGTCGAACTCAAGGTGTAGACATTCCCCAGATCTTGTTTGTACCACCCGCTGTTATTGAAGCAACTGAGATACATTTTTCCGTCGGGACCGAACTCGACATCGGTGTTGCCGAGACCGACCATGAAAACCTCTTTCCGTGCCACGGCGAATCCGGCTCCCGCCTCCTTCAGGGAAAAGGCTTCGAGATCTCCATTGGCGCCCCCAAAGTTGCAGACCCAAAAGTGGCCGTCGTAGCGCTCGGGCATGGTGGTGACTCCGTAGTTGTAGACGAGGCCGCTCGGACCCCATGAGAGTTTGTCTACCGGCGGCAGGGCATGGGCAGGCCGGCCGTCGTGCTGAGGCTCCCAGAGGGCCTCGGCGGTCCAAGCGTTCAGGGGAATCTCCTTGTGGCCTGGATGGGTGTAGTTCGGCGTGCGCAGTTTCAGCTGGTTACGGAAGTTCATTAGCACCTGGTGTCCGTGGTGCCAACCCGAGTCGCCCCCCTCGATCAGGTAGACAAGGCGCCCCGAGTCCCATGCGTCGGCGTTGTTGTCGCAGGTGAAAAGGTTTCCGTAGGCATCAAAGGCGAGTTCCTGCGGATTGCGAAGCCCGGTGTAGATCTCCTCGAGGTTCGAACCATCGGGATCGCAGCGGAAGACCCCCCCGCTAAACGGACGGTGATACTGGCGACCTTCCTTGGTCGTGAAGGAATAGCCCCGGTCGCCGATCGACCAGTAAAGCTTCCCGTCCGGGCCCCAGACGAGCCCGTGCATGTCGTGACCCGAGATGCTCATACGCACTCCGAATCCATCTTGGAGAGAAACCCTCTCGTCGGCGG
This sequence comes from Verrucomicrobiia bacterium Tous-C2TDCM, assembly GCA_002288445.1. GTDB lineage: Bacteria > Verrucomicrobiota > Verrucomicrobiia > Verrucomicrobiales > DEV007 > Arctic95D-9. The sequence goes on from NEUQ01000069.1 coordinate 11,076, forward strand.
CGCCGTCACCGTCGCTATCCTTCAATTTCCAGAGGTGGGGGATGTTCGTGTAGTAGACCGAACCATCGTCACCGGAAAGAAGACCGATACCGGGCCCGTCAATCACGCCGTTGAACCCGGTCGCGAAAACGCTGCTCCGGTCGGCCCGGCCGTTGCTGTCGGCATCCTCGATCCGGACGATTCGGTCGGTGAACTCGGTGTAAAAGGAGAGGGGACGGGTGACAACGTCGCGTTCATACATCGCCAGTCGATCGGCGCTGCTTTGATTGTCGATGTCGTCCAGAAGAATTTGCTGCTCGTTCCGGATGTCTTGAACGCCGGCACGCCATCGGTGGATCTCGGCAACGTAGAGAGCTCCCGAACCATCAAAACAGATCGCGCTGGGATTCTGGGTCTGACTCGAATCCGCAAAGAGGGCAGCCGAGACGCCCTCTGGCAGCTTGAAGTTCTGAATACGGGCCTTTGCCTCGGTATCATAGGCTTCGCGGCTGAGAGTTTCGGTCGCACCCGCGAGGGTTTTACCACCAGCGTCTTCCGAGGTCGCCTCGGGCATCAGGAGGGTGGCGACTGCGAAGAGAGCAAGAAAGATGGCGCGTTTCATGGGGCGACAGGGGAGACCGCCAGTTTGGCACGGTCCCGAGGATTTTCCAAGAGAGATCAGCCCCGCGTGGTCGGTAAAAGCGCGGTGGTGCCCACTACAAGTGACCCTGGTCGGCCGATCCAATCAGCGGATGGTTGCGATTTTTCTTTCCCAACGGGTGAAGCGCCGGTTCATTGCAGGTCTCTTGCCTCCGATGCGCCACCTTTACCCTTTCTGGCTTTTGATATTTTTCCTCGGCAAACCCGCCGCCTCCGGTGGCGAAACACGCCCGCTCGTGAAACGCTGGGTGGTAGAGGATTTCGATGCGGTGATTTTTGTCGGCCTCGAGGGCTACCGGGATTTCGAGAACGGCCGAAATCGCTTCTCCGATGCGACCTGCGCAAGCTGTCACAGACTCGGTGACCGGGGGCCGATCGGAGCGGTCGCTCCAGACCTCTCGCGGGTCGGTCAAACGTTCCCTCCGCGGGATTTGCTATCGGCAATTCTTCATCCCAGCGAAACCATTCGAGGGTCGCACCAAGTCCGGCGCTTCGAGTTGAAGAATGGCCGGGCCGTCGAGGGTATCGTCGTGGCGGCTGCGGAAGCGAGCCGGCTGGTCGTGACGAACCCCACCAAACCGAGTCAGACAGAAAGGGTCCCACTCGCGGAGATCCTGACGGAGAAAGTCTCCGGCAACAGCGCGATGCCTGAAGGGCTGCTCGATGCGTTTCGCGAAGAAGATGTCTTGGATCTGCTGGCCTACCTGCTCTCGGGAGGAGACGAACGGGACGCGATGTTCCGAAAGTGAGCTGCCCGACTAGGGCGGAGCGTGAACCGACGTATCAGTCCGCTCAATCCACCTTGACCGGTCTCACCGACAATTTCCGAAACGCGACCGGGCCGTGATCCCCCTGGACGATGAGCGGGGCACTGGAGAGCTCGGCACCATCGACCCCACCTCGGGTTGGTCCCGGCACCTCGACGTCTTCGTGGATGACCACGCCGTTGTGTTCCACTCGGATGAAGCGGGCGTTCGCCACCTTCTTGCCGTCCCCGTCGAAGCGGGGAGCTCGGAAAAGAATCTTGTAAGTCTGCCAGGTGCCGGGAGCGCTGGAAGCGTTGGTCGAAGGGGGCGTGCCACCAAAGCCCTTCGCGCCCTCGGGCTTGGACTCGTCCCATTGCTCGTAGATCGCCCCACCGTCGTGAACCGTGATGGCATTGTCGGCCTTGCCGTAGCTGTCGAGGATTTGCAACTCGTAGCGGCTCATCAGATAGATCCCCGAGTTCGATCCCTTCGGGATCATGAACTCCACCTCGACCTCGGCGTCACTGTGGTTCGCCTTGCTCGTGAGGTTGATGGTTTTGCCCTCGGCGCCGTTGTAGAGAACCGCCTTGCCAGGCTTCACCGACTTCCATTTCTTTTCTTGGGTGCTGCCTTGAATCTCATCAGCCAATCCCCACGCGCCGGTCTCGGCCCACGCCGCCAGATTGGCCAGCTCGAGGGGTTGGGGCGGGGTTTCAGCGCGCAGTGGGGCAAGTGTGAACGCCGCCGCAGAGATCAGGAGATGGAAAAGGGGTTTCATCTGGACGAGAGTCGATTGCTTCCAATTCGCTGTCAATTGGCAGCTTGGCCACGCGAGTGGATTTAGAAGCCCGCCGCGCCAGGGGAGAGGAGAAAAAACGCCATTTGGAGATTGACCTGAACTCGGTCGCTTCGGTATTTTCGCCGTATGAAACTTTCTCCATCGATGGCGGTGATCGCGGGCGTCATCCTCTTCCCGTTGGGACTTCTCCGCGCCGAGGTTCGCGAATGGACCCGCGCCTCTGATGGTCGCAAGATCAAAGCGGAGTTCGTGGAAATG
>NEUQ01000007.1 GCA_002288445.1 Verrucomicrobiia bacterium Tous-C2TDCM
CCTCCCCATGGCTTCCTATTTGAAAATGCCCAAGCTGAGCGACACGATGAGCGAGGGCACCCTCGTGAAGTGGCTCAAGAAACCGGGCGACTCCGTCGCGGTCGACGAGGACATCGCCGAAGTCGAAACCGACAAGGCGACCATGACGATGCCCTCCTTCGAGGAAGGCATCCTCCACGCGATCTACGTGAAAGAAGGCGAGACCGTCGCCCTCGGAGCCGCCCTCGCCCTGATCCTTTCCGATGGCGAAGAGCCGCCCGCCGACGCCGACAAGGCTCCCGGTGGTGAAACGACGGCAGGCAGCCCCGAGCCCTCCGCCGCCAAGACCGAAGCACCGACCGCCGCCACCCCCGCTGTTGCGGCAGCGGCGGCGGCACCTGCCGCTCCACCCTCCGCAACGGTCGCCTCACCCGCCTCCGCCCGTCTCAAGGCTTCGCCCCTTGCCCGCAAGATCGCGAAGGAAAAAGGCGTGGATCTCGCCCGCGTCGTCGGCAGCGGACCCGGCGGACGCATCGTGAAGAAGGATGTCGAAAATGCCCCTGTCGGTGGCGGCGGCGGCTCGCTCGGATTGCTACCCGCGACCGTGGCCAAGCCCGACCGAAGCGTGCCTTTGAGCGGCATGCGTCGCGTCATCGCGGCACGCCTTCTCGAGAGCAAGACGACCATTCCCCATTTCTATCTCAACATCGAGATCGACACCGAGCCGCTGATGAGCCTGCGCGAGCAGGTGAACGCCGCGAGCACTGCGAACGGTGGAGCGAAATACACGGTGAACGATTTCATCATGCGCGCCACCGTCCTCGCGACCGGTTCCGTGCCCGAGGTGAACGGCTCCTTCCAGGGAGACTCGATCCTCTACCACGGTGAGACCCATCTCTCCGTCGCCGTCGCGATCGAGGACGGGCTTGTCACCCCCGTGATCCGCTCGGCCCAGTCGAAGTCGATCAAGGAGCTCGCCATCGAACTCAAGGAGCTCGCCGTCCGGGCACGCGACAAGAAGCTGACGCCGAATGAAATGACCGGAGGCACGATCACCCTTTCGAATCTCGGCGCCTTCGGCATCGGCCATTTCGACGCCATCATCAACCCACCTCAGGCCGCGATTCTCGCGATCGGCACGATCACCAAGCAGCCCGTCGTCAACGCGCAAAACCAGATCGTCCCCGGTCAGCGCATGTGGATCGGGATGAGCTGCGACCACCGCGTCATTGACGGAGCCGTCGGTGCGAAATTCCTCTCCGAGCTGAAGCGCTTCCTTGAGACTCCCGTTCTTTTGATCTCGTAAACAACGATTCTCTCGAACGCGTGATCTTTGACCACGGACAAACACGGATTCATGAAGGCAGCCCGAACCACCATCCATTTCAATCGGTGACCATCCGCGGTCTCATCCATCCTCCCTAACACTTTACTAAAAACATCATGGCCTCCTACGATCTCATCGTCATTGGCGGCGGACCCGCCGGCTACGTCGGCGCCATCCGTGCCGCCCAACTCGGCAAGAAAGTCGCCTGCATCGAAAACGACCGCGCCGGCGGCACCTGTCTCAACTGGGGTTGCATCCCCACCAAGGCGCTCATCAAGAACGCCGATCTGTATCTGACCATGCGCGACAAGGCCGCCGAGTTCGGCCTCAGCTACGACAACCTCAGCTACGACTGGTCGAAGGTGATCGGACGTTCGCGCGGGGTCTCCGACAAACTCGCCGGTGGGATCGAATTCCTCTTCAAGAAAAACAAGGTCGACTACCTCCGTGGAAACGGCTCCCTCGCCGGCACCAGCCCATCGGGTGGGAACAAGGTGACCGTGACCGACGCCGAGGGCAAGACCGAGGCCCACGACGCCAAGCACGTCCTCCTCGCGACCGGCTGCAAGGCCCGCGATCTGCCTTTCCTCAAGTTCGACGGCCACCGGGTCCTCAACGCCCGGGATGCCATGACTTTGCCCGAACAACCGAAGGAAATGCTCATCATCGGAGCCGGCGCCATCGGCGTCGAGTTCGCCTACTTCTACAATGCCTTCGGCACCAAGGTGACTCTCGTCGAGATGATGGACCATCTCCTGCCGGTGGAAGACACCGACGTCAGCATCGCCCTCGAAAAATCCTTCAAGAAACAGGGGATTCACTTCCACCTCGCCACCAAGACCACCGCCGCCTCTGTCACCGATGGCGGCGTCGAGCTCACTGTCGAGCCTGCCAAGGGAGGCGAGTCCGTCGTCCTCAAGGGCGATGTCTGCCTCGTTGCCGTCGGCGTCGGAGCGATCCTCCCCGGAGGGGCTGAGAAGCTCGAGCTCACCGACCGCGGCTACGTGAAAACGAACGACCGCTACCAGACCAACCTCCCCGGGGTCTCCGCGGCCGGCGATCTCATCGGCCCCCCGTGGCTCGCTCACGTCGCCAGCTTCGAGGCGATCCACGCGGTCGAATCGATGTTCGACCCCAAGCACAAGAGCAAGAAGGTCGACGTCTTCCCGGGATGCACTTATTGCCATCCCGAAGTCGCCAGCGTCGGCCTCACCGAACGCGCCTGCAAGGAAAAGGGGATCGCCGTCAAAATCGGGAAATTCCCCTTCCAGGCGAGTGGGCGTGCCCTTGCTGTCGGCGAGCCGGACGGATTCGTGAAGATCATCTACGGAGAGAAATACGGCGAGCTCCTCGGAGCTCACATCATCGGAGCGGAAGCCACCGAGTTGATCGCCGAGATGGGGCTCGCGATCACCCTCGAAGCGACCTACGAAGAGCTCGAGAACACGATCCACGCTCATCCGACCCTCTCCGAGGCGATCCACGAAGCCACGAGCGACGCCTTCGGACACGCCATTCACATTTGAGGCCCTGACGCCCCACTTACCCCTGTTTGAAAAGGGCGCCTCAGCTGAGGCGCCCTTTTTGTTTTCCCAGAGCCCGCTTCACCGCAGCGCGCTCGGGCACGCCCCACCGTAGCTGGGGCGTGATCAGGGAGATCTTCCGGATCTGGGTCTCCTCCCTGCACTTGCCACGTAGACCATCCGGAAAAATTCGATCTCAAGACCCATCTTCGAAGACTTCCTGAGGGGGAGGGGGAAAAATAATTTAAAAAAAAAACCTTTTTTTCACGAATCCAACTTGCTCTTTCATTCGTATTATATTAGCTTTTATAGTATTTCGACTCCTTATTTCTTTTATCTAAATAATTTGTAAATATGAAACACTCGCTCTCCTCGATTTTCGCCTGCTGCGCGTTCCCTGTCTTTTCGCTGCTATCCATCGGATGCGGCAAAACGCCGGAAAGCTCTACCACCGAAGCATTGAATCCGGCTCCCGCGGCAGAGGCCGTGAGCGAGAACGTGCCAAAGGCCCCGGCACCCTCCGCGTTTGAAGCCGGACTGATCCAGCGCTTCGAGGGGAACCAGCGCGACGTCGACGTGATCCTCGCACGGGTCCAGCCCTCCACCGGCGAAGATGATCTGGGAGACGAAGTTTCGGAGGATGACTTCCTCGCCGACGAACTCTCCGAGGTCGAAGACCCGGCGATCGGATCCGCCGGTGGCGCGGAGGGAGAGTGACCCCCCCGCATTCTGCCAACAGGTTCTTACTGGCCTTCCTTGGCCACCTCTCCTGAAACCCGAGATCACTCCTCCATGAACCCGATCCTGATCAAGGCCCTCTCCCTCATCGTCCTGTGCCTCTCTTCTACGGCGATCATTGAGGCCGCCGAGCAAAAGTCCTCGAGCCGATGGGGTGCAGACTACTTCCCCGACTATCTCCTGACGAACCACCACGGAGAAGAGGTCCGGTTTTTCACCGATCTGATCGAGGAAAAGATCGTGCTGATCAATTTCATCTACACCTCGTGCCCTGACGCCTGCCCGCTCGAGACGAGCAAGCTGCGCCAACTCTACCAGCTCCTCGAGGATCGGATGGGCAAAGACATCTTCTTCTACTCCATCTCGATCGATCCGGACACGGACACAGTTCCGGTGCTGAAGGAGTATGCCGAGCGATGGGAGGCGGGACCCGGGTGGACGTTTTTGAGGGGCAAGGAGAGCGAAGTGATCCATCTGCGGAAAAAATTCGGTCTTCTCTCGGCCCGCGACGAAGTGAACCTCGACGACCATCAGGTGAACATGATCATGGGCAACCAGAAGACCGGGCGCTGGATCCACCGCACCCCGTTTGAGAGTGCGACGGTCTTGGCGGAACACCTCGGCACCTGGCTGGATGGCTACCGGAAGGAGAAGACGACGTGGAACGGCTATGAGAGCGCGCCCGAGCTGAGGAGCCTCGACAGTGGAGAATACATTTTCCGGACCCGCTGCGCCTCCTGCCACACGATCGGAGGCGGCGACCTGATCGGTGAACACACGGCCCACGCGGGGCCCGATCTGCTGGGTGTGGGGAGTCGTCGCGATCCTGCCTGGCTGGCCCGATGGGTCCGCGAACCCGACGTGATGATCGCGGAGAAAGACCCGATCGCGCTCGCCATGGTGGCGCAATACAAAGGGGTCGTCATGCCAAATTTCCGTCTGACCGAAGCCGATGTCGAAAACGTCTTGGAGTTCATCCAACGGCAGACCGACATCCGTCTGGGCGGAGCCAAAGGTGAATTTTCGACGGCTCCCAAGTCGTCTGCCACCGGCACGACGGCCGCCGCGGAGAAACCCGCCTGCCCCGGGTGTGTCAAAAAACAGGGATCTCTCGCCCTGACCGAAACGCCCGAGCCAAAAACCTGGAAACCGACGCGCGGCGGCGTGCCGCCAATCCAAACTCCGAAGTGAACTTTCCATCAAAACCCTCCGCATCAGAAGCATTTTTCAGACACCTCCATCCTATGAAGATAAACAGACGAACCCTACGTTCATGGCTCATCGCTTCGGCATTGGGCTATTGTGTCTTGGCGCAAGCCCAGACACCGGCAGGGCCGCCCGCGGCGGTCAGTAACTCCGGCCCATCTGACCGCTCAGGTCCGTCCGGACCGTGGATCGACAAGACCGGGGCCGAGGCCTTCATCCAGTCGCTCCCGAAATCGTTCGCCGGGGCCTATGAGGGCGGCGAGGTCCACGCCAAACCCCTGCCGGGTGACGGGGGCAAGATTCCCACCGGAGGCATCGCGAGCCCCCTTTTCGGGGCGAAAGAGTTCGAACAACAACTCCTCCTCCTCGAAGAGTTCGGCACGAAGAAGATGGAGGGTGCCACCGAGCACCAGCAGACTCTGCCTTTGCCTGCCAGTCCGACCAGCTTTCCCGATGGGGCGGCGCTCGACGCCTTCCTTAATCTGGACGGCTTCACCCATCTCCCGACGAAGGTCTCCAACACCGGGAACCTGAACCCGTGGAAACCCGCTGTGGAAGCCTTCCTGGAGCGCACCCTGAAGGCGCCCCCTGCGGAGGGCCGCCCGCCCGGGGAGTCGTGGTCTCACCAGCGTTGGGAAGAATTCCTCCCCGAGGTCTACTTCACCACCGCGCAGACCGGAGCGAGACTGAATAGTGGCTTCCGGGATCAGAGGCAGCGCCACCTTTACCAAAAAGGAGAATTCGCGCCCGGAGGCCTGTATCACACCGTCTATGCCACGGATGCCCAAGGCGTGCTCCTCAGCGGCACGACGAACGGGATCAAAGTGCAATTCCACCCCAACTTTCCCGTCCAAGACCCCAAGTCGGTATGGACCTTCGACGGCACCTTCCCGGGGAAACTCCTCGAAGGCCGCTACGGCGAACCCATGCTGATGCGACACTACAACGCCTTGCCGATCGACACCTCGGCCAACAACGGGTTCGGTCTGAACACCATCACGACCCACGAGCACAACGGCCATAACCCGGCCGAGAGCGACGGCTTCACCGGCGCCTTCTATTTCCCCGGACAATATTGGGACTACCGCTGGCCCATGATTCATCCGGGATACGACACGGTGAACACCACGGCCTCCGACCCGCGGGCGGCGTTCCCCGCCGAGCCCGGCGAGTCCCTCTACGTGAACGATCTCAACCCTGGCGTCCGCCAGGAGCAGGATGGACGGATCAACCTGCGCGGTGATTGGCGCGAGACGGGGTCGTCTCACTGGTTTCACGATCACATGATCGACCACACCGCCGAGAACGTCTACAAAGGCAACGCGGCCTGTTTCAATATGTATAGCTCCATCGACCGGGGCAACGAAGCCATCGACGATGGGGTGAACCTGCGTTTCCCGAGCGGCTCGGCCCTGAACTGGGGCAACCGTGATTACGACATCAACCTGATGATCGCCGACAAGGCCTGGGATGCCGATGGGCAACTATTTTTCAACCCCTTCGACCGCGACGGATTCCTCGGCGACCAGATCCTCACGAACTGGGTTTGGAAACCCTACTTCAACGTGAGGCACCGCTCCTATCGGCTCCGTTTCCTCAACGGAGCAGTGGCACGGTTTTTCAAGTTCGCGCTCGTCAAAAAGGTCGTCGGCGACGGCGGGGAATATCCCGGCCCTCCCGGATCCGGTGAATCCTACGACCGGATCGGCTTTCACATGATCGCCAACGACGGCAACATTCTCGAGCACGCCATCCCCTTCGACGGGAGCCTCGATCTCGATGCCAACGGCAACGCCACCGAGCACAAGGGCCTCCTCCCCAACATGGGAGTCGGGGAGCGCTACGACATCATCGTGGATTTCGCGAGCCAGGGAATCGTCCCCGGAGACAAACTGTATTTCGTGAACGTCACCGAGCACGCTGACGGGCGCGGACCCAAAGGCGTTGTGCCCCTCGCGGACATCCTCTCGGGAGAGTATGCCGCCCAGCAGGCCAATGGGGTCTGGGTCGCCAACGATCCCGCGGTCGGCAAATTCCTCGAATTCCGCGTCGCGGAATACACGGGGGAAGACCTCAGCATGAACCCCGCCGATTTCATCCCCGGCGCGGCCAAGATGGTCCCGCTTCCGATCGATCGGAACGACTTCGCCGGTGCCACGAGACGCACCTTCCACTTCGGCCGTTCCTCCGGGACGGACAGCGCCCCCTGGACGGTGAAAACCGACGGCGGACCCGCGCTGAACGCGGATCCGCGCCGCATCTCCACCGCCGCCCAGATGGGCACGGGACCGACCGGCGCCGGCTTTGACGGGACCAACGAACAGGGCTACGATGATGTCGGCACCCGTGAGATTTGGACCTTGAGCACCGGAGGCGGATGGGATCACCCCGTCCACGTCCACTTTGAAGAAGGTGTCATCCTCTCGCGCGATGGAAACCCCCCACCGGTGTGGGAATGGTGGGCCCGTAAGGACCTCTATCGCATCGGGCCCTCGGCGGATAGCTCTCGGGAAGTGGAGGTCGCCCTCCGGATCCGGGAATTTGCGGGGACCTTCGTGGAGCATTGCCACACGACCACCCACGAAGACCACGCCATGCTTACGCGCTGGGACTCCGAGTATCCCGGCCAGGTGAAACTGTTGCCCACGCCGATCCCATCATGGGACGGGGTGGAATTCGTGGACTCGGTCGCCCTGCCGACCTTCCGCTCCGGAGTCAATGGCCCAGAGCTGCCGGAATCCAATCCCTTCCTGACACCCGTGATCGACACCTTCACCGGCACCTCCGTCGGCGGGAAGACCACCCTGTCGTGGAAGATCAACCAGCTCTCAGGAGACAACCTCAGCTCCGTGGAGTTGACTCCGAACATCGGCTCCGTTCTTGGTCGGACCTCGATGGAAGTGAAGCCTTCCCAGTCGACGATCTATCGCCTTACTACGAAGACGTCGAAGGGGACTTCCACGGCCACGATCACCGTCTCTCCGAACGGAACAGTCAGCGATGGTGAGATCCGGAATGGCGCCGCTCCCGGTATCAACCTCCTCACGAATCATGATTTCGAGGCGGGCCTGAACGATTGGACCTTCCTGAACACCGACGCCGGTTCCACCACCGCAGCGATCGACCCTGGAACTCAATCCCACGCCTCCGTGCTCGATGGCAGCCGGATCCACCGCACGATCCCGGTCTTGGCCGAGAAACGCTACGTGTTCACCGCCCATTACCGGAACACCGGACAGCCGGGCCTGAAGATGGGGATCGAGTTCCGCGATGCCGCGGGCACGACCCTCGACGAGGCCACGAGCGAACCGCCCGTCAGCGAGACCTATCGTCCGGAGTCCGTCCGCGCGCTCGCTCCGGTCGGAGCGGTCAGCGCGGTGGTCTATTTCCAGTCGGAACAGCCTGGCACGACCCACCTCGACAACACCCTCTTCGCCGAGGAAGTTTTCGCGGCCCCGGATCAGGAAGTCACCTACCGGATCAAGTTCACCGGTTTGTTCAATTCGACCCAACATCCTCAGACCACGTTCCCTGCCAACGCCCAGTTCGCTCCGCTCCTGGCCGCGGCCCACGCCCGTGGCGAGAAGGTGTGGTCTGAGGGGTCTCTCGCGCTCCCTCCGGTCGCCGAGTTGTCTGAAAACGGCATCCCGGACGCCCTGGCCCAATTCATCGATGGTGAGATCGGCAAGGGTTTCGGACACTACACGGTCTCCTCTGCGACCGTCGCAGGGTCCGGTGAGGTCATCATGGATCTGACTGCGTCCCCCAGCTATCCGTTGCTTTCCCTCATCGGGCAACTCTCGCCAAGCCCCGACTGGTTCACTGGTCTGAACGGGATCGAGCTGGCCGATGCCGAAGGCAACTGGAAAACCTCGATCGAGTTGGATCTCTTCCCGCTCGACGCGGGAGTTGACAGCGGTTCGGGCTACGAAGCGGCGAACTTGGCGACCGTGCCCCGGACGCCGGTGACCTCGCTCCGCGGAGTCGCGCCCTTCTCGAGCCAGCCGGTTGGCCGCGTCTCGATCTCTCTGTTGAAGGCGGGTCCTCTCGTCAAGGGAGACAACCTGTTGACGAACGACGAGTTCGAGGACGGTTTCAATGGCTGGGAGACCTATGAGGCGGTCGGCGGCAGCGCCAAGATCACCAGCGCTTCCGCCAACGGAGCCGCCGCGGCCGAACTGTCGGGCGCCATCGTCCACCAGAGCGTCGCGGTTGAGGGAGGCCACAATTACAAGCTCGCCGTGCAATATTTCTCGAGCTCGGCAGGTGGCATCCTCGCTGGAGTCGAGTTCTTCGACCAAGCCGGGCACTCAATCCGGATCAAGGAGGTCACCGCGGGAGCAAACACCGACTTCGAAGCCGTGGAGCTCGCTCTGATGGCCCCCGAGGACGCGACCACCGCGAAGGTCTACTTCTGGAGCGCTGTTGGAAGCACCGCCAGCGTCGACGGGTTTGAATTCCGCGAAGTGGATCGCCTCGCCAAGGAGCCGGCGGCGGGAGGCAACAAGACTCTGGTCAACGGAGACTTTGCATCTCGCCTCTCCTCTTGGGATACGCGCCCGCTGGCCGGTCGCAAGTCGGTGATCGCACCCTCCCCGGCCTCGTTCAAGGGCGAGTTCGCCTGCCGACTCACCGGTGGGATGATCTACCAAGGTGTGGCTGTCTCCCCCGGAGACTCCTTCGCCCTGTCCGGCAACTACCGCTCGACCTCGAAGCGCCTCGATTCTGAAGTCGGGATCTCCTTCTTCGACGCGGCCGGCACAGAGATCGCTGCCTCGCCCTACAAGTTCAACGTTACCCGGAGCTATCTTCCGTTCGCGGTTTCCGGAGTGGTTCCGCCGCGCGCGGTGCGGGCCACCGTCTACGTCATCGGAAGCCGCTACGGTGCGCTCCTGATCGATGAACTCAACCTGGCAATGACCCCCCAGAAGACCTCCGTCCCCGAAGGACTCCTCGGTCCCAAGGTGCAGTTGACCACGAACGCGGTGAACGCGGCGCAGCCTTTCTCGGTCAGAGCCGACTTCTCGCAGGATGTGACCGGTCTCACGGCGGACGATTTCGCCATCACCAACGGCACCGCATCGGGGCTCTCTGGTATCAGCCAGTCGGAATACTTCCTGACCGTGACGCCCGCCTCTGCCGGTGGAGTCCGGGTGACGCTCCCCACGGGTAGCGCCACCAATAGTCTCGGACAGGGGAACCAAGCCTCGAACGCCCTCCTCGTCGGGAAGATCGGGGAAGGCGAAGTGGAAGTGGATCCCGATGGCGAGCCCGCCCCCGTGCCGGAATCGCTCTCGAACCGCGCGGTTCCCGAGCCGACCAACCTGGCGGAGTTCATCCAAAACAAGGAGGCCGCCATCGTCCTCGGTAAGGCCCTCTTCTGGGACATGCGTGTCGGCAGCGACAACCGGACTTCCTGTGCCACCTGCCACTACCAAGCCGGAGCCGACAGCCGCTACAGGAACCAGCTGAACCCCGGTCTGCTCCAGACCGATGCCAGCGGCGAAGGCACGCCTGACAGGAACTTCGACATCGGAGGCCCGAACCACACGCTCACGAAGGCCGACTTCCCCTTCCACAAGTTGGCAGACGTGAACGATCGCCACTCCGAAGTACTGTCCAGTGTCAACGACGTGGTCAGTTCACAAGGGGTCTTCCTGAGCACCGCGGGAGGCTTGAAGGTCTATCGCGAGGCGGAGAAACCCGTCCACGCTCCCGATGACCTCTTCCACGTCGGAGGCCTCAACACCCGACGCGTCGAACCGAGAAACGCCCCCTCGGTCATCAACGCCATCTTCAACAAGCGCAACTTCTGGGACGGACGTGCCCAGGATAGCTTCAATGGAGTGAACTCATTCGGGTCGCGTGATACCGATGCCATGGTCTGGAAGGCCGACGCGAACAGGAAAGTGAGCCAAGTCAAGATCCACCTCGACAACGCCAGCCTGGCGTCCCAAGCGGTGGCTCCTGCCCTGAGCAATCTCGAGATGTCCGCCTCTGGCAGAACCTTCCCCGAACTGGGTCGGAAACTGCTGGGCCGACGCCCTCTGGATCTCCAGTTCGTGCATCCGGACGACAGCGTGCTCGGCCAGTATTCGCGCACCCCAGGCAAGGGATTGTCCAAATTGACTCCTGCCGAAGCAGGCTTGACCGTCGAGAAGTACTCCACCCTGATCGAGATGGCCTTCCGTCCGGAATGGTGGCAGGGAACGGGCAGAATCAACGTCGACCTGGGTGACCCTTCGAACGGCACTGCCGACACGACGGGCAACGTCGTCCTGAGCGAGGCCCTCTCCACGCCGAAGCGCGGGCAGCCCTTGAACGGCTTCTCCCACATGGAGGCGAACTTCAGTCTCTTCTTCGGCCTGGCGATCCAGCTGTATGAAGCGACCCTGGTGTCGGATGAGACGCCCTTCGACAAATACATGGAAGGTGACATGAAAGCGCTGACTGCCGAACAGCAGAGGGGCATGGCTCTCTTCTTCGGCAAGGCGAAGTGCGCCAACTGCCACGACGGACCGGAGTTCACCAAAGCCTCGGTGCACCACGTGTCCTCGGAGCGGATCGAACGGATGGCGATGGCCGACGGCCAAAACGCGGTCTACGACAACGGTTTCTACAACATCGGTGTCCGCCCCTCGCTCGAGGATCTCGGAATTGGTTCGAAGGATCCGTTCGGCTACCCGCTCTCCGAGTCCGGTTTGGCGGAACAGTTCGGGTCTGAGATCTTCAAGGAACTCGTCGGACAGGATCCCGAATTCTCGGTCGTTCCGGGAGAACGGATCGCGGCGAACGGGGCCTTCAAGACCCCCGGCCTCCGCAACGTCGAACTCACGGCCCCCTACTTCCACAACGGTGGTCAACGCACCCTCCTGGAAGTCGTCGAGTTCTACAACCGCGGCGGGGACTTCCACGAGACGAACATCGCCGACCTCGATCCAGAAATCGAGAGTCTCGGACTCACTGATCAGGAGAAACTGGCTCTCGTGGCCTTCATGAAGTCTCTCACTGATGAACGGGTCCGCCACCGCCGGGCTCCCTTCGACCACCCGAGTCTGCTCATCCCCATCGGCCATAAGGGGAACGCGACGCAGGTGACGCAAGGTGCCGCAGGAAGAGCGCGCGACATGATGCTGAAGCTGCCGATGACCGGAGCCGAAGGCGGCAACCCGCTCCCCAACTTCCTGGAGTGAACGGATTCCGGGACTGAGCGTCCAAAATAATCGGGGGGGGAGGAGTCACATCCTCCCCCCTTTTTTTGTTGTCACGGCAGACGGGCGATCCCGGAAGGAAAAACCGGCCCTCAGAGGATTTCGGCTCGGTCGGTTGACCACTCTTTTCGGCAAGCCATCTACTCGACGGCAAACCAGTGGGTGATGAGCAGCGTGGCCTGATAGGTGCCGGATGCGCCCACTTCGAGACTCAGTTCGTCGATGCCGATGAAGTGGCTCGGTGACTGGATCTGGTGGATGCACTGGACAATGTCCCGCATCGCGCCCTCCACGACGACGCGGACGCTGACGGACTCGAAACTGCCAGTGGACGCGCCACCTTCCTCCGACTCTTCGGCGGCGGGGCTGAGCTCTTGACTGAGCTCCTTAAGGCGGTTGGATTGGATGATCGGGAGGATTTTATCGAGCAAAGAAGAAGACGCGATCACTTCCGAAGGGTAGACCGGGGTCTTCTCATCGAGCCACAGATCACGCTCTTTCCACAAATCAGATTCCTCGAGGGTCGATTCCATGGAACGGAGCTGGGCCAAGAGCTCGGCCGGATCGTTGGAGAGGCTTCCGGAGCCGGAGCCAAGGGATTGAAAGAGCACCGTCAGTCCGATGACCGTCACCAAGGAACCAAACACGATCCCAAGTCGCTTTTCTTTGGAACTCATGGTTGGGTGATGCCCTTGATCTCAAAGGTCGCGACACCGCCGACGCCGACCTGCGGCGGGGGATACTCCCAGGTGTAGCGAAGAAACGGCTCTCCGCTGGTCAATTCCTCGATGAATCCGAGCACTTGGGAAGTTCCGGCGGCATTTCCGGTGATCGCGATCTCCATCCGGCTGATACTCAACTTTTCGATCTTGATCGACGCGATGCCGGGCAAGTTGAAGAGGTTCATCCACGTTTCGAGGAGGGACGCGTCCGGGTCGACTCCGGTGGCCACTTCCGTCCACCTCGCCCGGATGGCCTCGATCCGATCGACCCGGGGGCGGATCGCGCTGATTTGGCTCTGCAACTCCCTGACCTGGAAATAATGGGTCAGGAAGACGACGGAGGCGGCGAATCCGACAATCCCGAGAACAATGGAAGCGACAACGACGCGGCGTCTCTTGCGGATCCCGGCATTCCTCTCGTCTTGTCTCTCCCTGAACCAAAGGGGCCTGAGGGTGTGACCGCCCGCGACCCGCAACGGCGCGGGGCGCGGCGCGACTTCGACCCTCACCTGAAGTTTTTCCTGAAAGCGGTGGCGGAAGAGTTCCGCAAGCGGCCCAAGAGTCTGAAGAGGCAGGCCCTCGGAGTGACCCTCGTGGAAGGGGCCGGACGGCAGTTCCGCCCAAATCAGCAAGGACTCGGGTTTTTCGATCAGGTGTGAACCCTCCAACTGCAAGGCCAGGCGATGGACTTCATCGACGATACCGGGCCCGGGCCCGGAGAGCTTGTCGTAATAGATCACCCTGCCATGCCTCTCGAAGGCGATGAGGAGGGTCCCCAGCTCACACCAGATGGCCACCGAATTCCTTGCCAGCGGCAAGGCCGTCGCGGCGGGGACGATCAGATCGGGTAAGGGGCCCGTGCGGTCGGATTGATTGAACTTCGTCAGCGGGGCATCGATCCGGGCGATGGTTTTCGGGGGCGCCCCGAGGACGGCTTCCACCATGATGCCCTCGTGGTCGATCGCCTGACCTTCCTTTTCGGCATGCAATTGAGCGGATTCCGCGAAGGATTGAGCGTCCGTGGCGTGCGACGAGAAAAGGAGAGCCACCTGCTGCGCGGTCGGCTGCGCCAGCACACGGGTCACCCGCAGCGAGGGATCGAAATCCAGAAACTCCTCGCCGGACCCGGAGGAGAGAAGCTCCGCCTCACCCCCTTTGACGAACCAAAGCTCCCAGCCAGCCGGCCCGGGAAACAAGATTTGGTAAGCTTCAGTGGAATGTTCCAGCATCCTGAAATGCTAGCCTTCCCCAATACCAAGTCAACGCCGATCGATCGGAGTTTTTGGCCGCTCTCCCCAGGGCGATGGCGGTGGGCTAATGCTCTCTTCTCCAGAGGAGCAGGTTGGAACGCCGGGTTTCGGAGATCGCCACCGCCTCGCCGCGGAAGAGGCCCTGGCTGTAAACCCTTCGTGTGGCGCTGCGGGCGGAAAGAAGCTTGTTGCCTGGATCGGCCTGCGCCCCGAAAAACTCCAGAATCGACTGAACGCTGGCAAATTTCTGGTCGTCGGGTGTTCCCGGAGCACCGTCGGCCCCGTCTCTCAGCAAGACAAACTCCTCGGCCCGGGTGGGATCGCCGGTTCCGATCGCGGCATAGACGATCTCCGCGTTCGCTTCGTTGAGGTCAATTTGGCCCATCGACCAAAGGGTGAAGGAATCCTTCCAAGCCGGGTTCAGGCTGGCAAGTTTTTCCATCCCGATCACCAGATCCACCTCGCCAAGGGAGGCGAAGGGCCGGTTAAAGGGGAAACCGGATTTCCCGGCGGCATCGTAGGCGGAGGATTCGGCCCCGTTGAGCGAGGAGAGGTCGTCGGCATCGATCCAGTCGGTCAGGGCATCCACCAGAGAAGTCGCCTCGTCGGGATGTTGGCCCCAGAGTTCGAAGAGCCGTTTCAGGCAATCCTTTCGCCCCGACAGGAGGACTTGGTTCAAGGGAATGAGCCCCTCCTCCGAAGTGATGCGGACCTCATAGCCCGTTTCCGTTTCCGGATCAAAGGAGCGGAGGAGGGGATCGCCACTTTTCACCCGTGGGTGCGTGCCGAGCGCCAATCCAGTCTCGGCGAGGTTTTTCGCCTCCGCCCGCTTCTTCACCGAGGTCGCCCAAGAGGTGTCAAGGGTGACGAATTTCGCGGTTCCCAGAATCGCCAATCCGAGGAAACCGATCAACCAGAGAACCGCCACGAGAGACGCACCGGACTGTTGATGCCTGTCAGGGTGCCGGGGGCTCATCTTGCTGGGAATTCTGCTGATTGGTGAAATTGACCTGCGCGAACCGGTGAACCCGGAATACCTCGACGCGCTCCATGGGATCCATCGCGGTCTGGTAGCGGATCTTCACAAGAGAAGGGCGGACGGGCGCCCCGGAGGGAACCGAACTCGTCCAGAGTCTCGTGGTCGCGTCCTGGATTTCGATCTGGCACGAGGTCAAATCCTCGAGGAGCACGAGTGATGAAAGTTCCTCCTCGCCGAGGTAATGAGCGATCTCGAGCGCCTCGTTGGCAAACCGCAAGTCGGTCCGATTGGACGTGGGCCCCCCACCGGGCCATTGAAAACTGGTCTTGGCGTCAAGAAAGGTGAGGACCCGCCCATCGTTCAGCGCGACCCGGCACTTGGGAGGCAGTTCGGCAAAACTGCCCCGCAGGAAGCGGGAGAGCTGGTGGATCCTCATGGCCTCGAGTCTCGATCGGTTTGACTCCGAGGCCAGATCCAGTGCCGAACCCGCAAGCCCGAAGACCCCACCGATAACGATGGCCGAGATGGCCAAGGCAACGATCACCTCGACCAACGTAAAGGCCCGGTCTTGGATGGGTTTTAAGGTCATTTGGCTCCAATTCGAAAAGTCCGCTCTAGGTCTGGGACTCACCTCCCGCCCCTGCCCTGTTGCCGGAAGTAGACGAGGCGCTCGGTCTGGATCGTCATCGCCGGGTCGCTTTCGAGCATGCCGTCGGCCCGCACCCGATAGAGCGAATCCAGGGTGGCCCCTCCGGCATCCAACAAATTTTCGGGGGCGATCTCCACGACGACCGAGACGCCGCTCCCGTCCGCCGGAAAAGCCGTCTTCCCGAGTGGGAGACGGTCGCCGGCCCCGAACACCGCTTCCGCGAGAACGGAGTCGATCCGGCGGTAAATGGCAATCTCGCTGCGGGAGGCTCTCGAGTTCTTCGCCATATGCTGGAGGGCGGCGACCATCGCCGTCCCGACGAGGGCGAACAACGCGATCGACACGATGATCTCCATCAGGAGGAATCCGCCGGATACTCCCTTGCCTGATCGAACCACCCTCATCACGATTCGAAGAGCAGCAGCTGACGGGTTCGGGTCTCTCCGGTCAGGGGGTCGAAATCCAATTCCATCTCGCCTTCGGGAAGGGTGAATTTGATGCGAAGGGGCTCGCAGAGGCCGTTCGCACCGAACTTCCAGAGATAGCCATTGGTCGGAGGGGCCTTGAAGGGGGCGGATTTTCCCGGACGGGAAATGGAGACCTCACCCTCATCGAAAACGACTTCTCCATCCGGTCCCACAAACGAGTGGTTACGGACCGTCAAGAAGACGTCGCGCTGCTGGAAGCTGGATTGCATCGCCGCCTTCCTCGCGGCAAGTTCCAGCTTGGCCACCTCCGAGGCGAGCCTCTTTTCCACGGGGAGCCCCTGGAGGACAAGGCCGGTGCCCATCGCGAGGACGAGCAGCGAGATCGAGATCGCCATCAGGAGCTCCAGCATCGTGAAGCCCCGTTGGTAGGATCTTGCGAACCGGCCGATCATGTCTCAGAGATCCCAGTTTCCGATGTCGTCGGCATTCCCAGCCTCGCCATCCTCACCCGACGAAAAGAGATCAAACCCATCCCCATTTCTTTTCCCGGGACGGGCATACTCGTAGGGGTTTCCCCACGGATCCGTGAGGACCTTTTCCTTGAGGAAGGGTTTCCAGTTCTTGGTCTCCGGCTTTGTCGTCGGCTTTGAGACGAGAGCCTGGAGCCCCTGTCGGGTGGTCGGCAACTGCAGTTGCTGGGCCTCGTAGGCCCTCAGGGCACTGCTGATGGTGTTGATGTCGGCCTTCGCTTTGGTCTGCTTGCCGAGGTCCAGCACGTTCATCATGCCTGCCACTCCCGAGCCGACGAGGAGCGTGATGATGCCGAGGACAAGGATCATTTCCATCATCGAAAATGCCTTGGTGTGTTTGGGGGTTGACGCCCGTTTGGTGTGTTTCATCGATTTATCTGTGGGTTGGTTGGTTTATGGGTTGGTTGGTCTCAAGCTCCCAGTCCCGAGACCGTTTGGAAAATGGCGCTGATCATCAGGTAGGCCATGAACCCGACCATCACCGCCATCAGGATCACGACGGTGGGTTGGATGATGGCGCTGATTCTCTCGACGTTTCGTTTCAGCTCCGCCTCGAAACGGACCGACGCCCGCTCGAGAGCGCCGGAGAGGTCTCCGGTTTCCTCGCCCACGGAAATGAGGTCGGTCAGAATGGTCGGAAAACAGGCGGAGTGAACGAGTGAATCGGAAAGGCCCTCACCATCCTGCACCCTCGTCCGGATCAGATCGATCTCCTTTCGATAGAACGGACTGGGCATCGCGTTGCGGGTGAGGGAGAGGGCGTTGACGATCGGAAGACCGTTTTCAAGAAGACTCGACATCGTCTCGAGAAAGAGGACCTGCTGCCGGAGGTGCATGACTTTTCCGAGGAGAGGAGAACCCAGCAGGAGTCGGTCCCATTCCATGCTCCGGTGGCGCGCAAACCAGGAACCGAAGAGGATCACGGCGACGGTCAATCCGAGCCAGAAACCCCAAGTGCTTTGGAAAGACTCCGAAAGGCCGATGATGAAACGAGCCCCGCCCGGAAGGGATCCTCCGGTGGATTCGAGCAGATCCATCAGTTTGGGGATGAGGAAGGTGACGAACATCACGATGACGCCCACCGCCGAGAGACAAAGGAAGGCGGGATAGATCATCGCGAAGACGACCCCGGACTTCAGCGCCTGGAGCGCTTTCAGGTGCTCGGCTTGGCGGGCGAGGATCCGATTCAACGCACCGCTCTCTTCTCCGGCCGCGACGAGGCGGCAGTATAGTTCTCCAAAGTCCGGGGAACTGTGACGCAGGGCGTCGGAAAGGGTCTTGCCATCGCGGATCCGGCTCCGCAGCTCGAGAGCGATGAGGGGGAGCCGGCTTTTCCCCTTGCGCCGTTCGATGATGGCGAGGGACCGCTCCAAGTGAATCCCACCGCGAAGCAATTCGGCGAGTTCCTCGGTGAACTCGAGCACCTCGGCGGGTTTCAACCGAACCGGTTCCTGGTGATGACCCTGCGCGGCTTCTTTCGGCTTCCTTCCCGCCGCCTCTTCGGTCAGGGAAAGCGGTTGCAATCCGAGGACCTCGATCTGATCGAGCGCGGAGGTCCGGTCGGCCGCCGCGATTCTGCCGTTCGAGATCGCCCCATCACGCGAGGCCGCCTTGTAGAGGAAGGTTTTCATCTCACGCAAACGCCCCCACTAGAGCGCTTTCCACCGCTCGCGATGGCGAGGTCGTCACCGAAAGGATCTCATCGAGGCTGGTTTCTCCTTCGAGGGCTTTCTTGAACCCATAATCTCTCATCGGAACATAGCCGTCGCGCAGCGCCTGTTGCAGCAATTCTCTCGAACTCGCACGGCTCGAGATCAGTTCCTCCATGGCCCCGGTGATGACGACCAGCTCGTAGAGGGCGAGACGCCCACGGTAGCCGGTGCCCCTGCAATACTGGCACCCTGGAGCCCGGTAAAAGATCGGGGCTTCGTGACCGTCGAGCGGATAACTCCAGTCGTGTCCCGAGAGAACGGCGGGATTGACGCGATAGGGCTCCTTGCAGCTCTTGCAGAGCCTCCGGACCAACCTCTGGGCGATGAACGCGCGGACGGAGGTGGCGACCAGAAAGGGTTCGATCCCCATGTCGATCAATCGCGTGACACCCGAAATGGCATCGTTCGTGTGCAGCGTGCTAAAGACGAGGTGACCGGTCAAGGCAGCCCGGATCGCAATTTCCGTGGTCTCGAGATCGCGCATTTCCCCGATCATGATGACGTTGGGGTCGCCTCTCAGAATGGAGCGCAAACCCGTCGCGAAGGTCAGTCCGATGTCATTTTTCACCGCGATCTGCACCACGCCTTCCAGTCGATTCTCGACCGGATCCTCGATGGTGACGATTCGGGTGTCGGGATCGTTGATTTCGGAGAGAAAGGCGTAGAGAGAAGTCGATTTTCCCGATCCCGTGGGGCCTGTCACCAGGATGATCCCGTTCGGCATGGTCAACAGGTTCTTCACCGTGGCCACCATCCGGGCGTCCATCCCCAGCTTCTCGAGGTGAAACACTTCCTGCCCCAGAAGACGCAAGGAGACCGTTTCACCCTCCACGGACGGAATGGTGGCGACCCGGACATCGATCGGCTTCCCGTCGAGCTCGAGATGGATTCTTCCATCCTGAGGCAGCCGCCGTTCCGCGATATCGAGTTTTGCCATGATTTTGATGCGCGAAATCACGGCACTCTTGAGGCTGCCCATGTTTTCAGGAGTAGGGACGTCCTTGAGTTTCCCGTCGATACGGTAGCGGATCCTCAGATCGGAACCGAGCGGATCGAGGTGGATGTCGGTCGACTGTTGTTCGAGCGCGCCACGGAGGATGTCGTTGACCAGCGAGGTGAGGGAAGCGGAACCAGCCTCGGCGTCGAGCACCATGGTCTGCTCCCATTGGTCGGTATCACTCGCATTGAGACGGGATTCGATCAGGTCGTCGAGGGAATCGTCGCCGACTCCGTAAAGCGCGTGGAGACCGTCTCGAATCGTCTGTGGCCGCGCCAGCAACCACTGGATCGGGTAATCGCTCTCGCGGGAGGCGAAGGAATGCGCCTGCAGATCGAAAGGATCGGTGGAGGCCAAAACCAGGGTGGCTTCAGCCCCCGGTTGACCCTCCTCAAAATGAACCGGCACGATGCCTCTTTTCCGTGCCGCGTCGGCTGGAAAACATTTCCGCAGATCGCGAATCCGCTCGGCACTCAAGCTTCCGAAGCCCTCCCAGACCGTCAGACCAAAACGCCGCCCGATTTGACGGAGAAAGGCGTCCTCGTCGACGATCTTCGCGTCAAGCACGGCGCGGATCGCCGACCCGCTCTCCGGTTGGAGGTGCTCGAGGGCGCGGTCGATCAGCTCAGGATTGGAACAACCCGCCTCCTTGGCAGACTCTTTGATGTGCGAAATCATAAATTTAATGAAATTACCACAATTTTTATAATTTGCCTTAGAAAAAACGCTTTCACGGTCATTTTTCTGGGGGGGCGCCTCGTCGATCGGACTCGATCGGGCGTCGGGTGACGAACCCAAGACGTCGCCAGATCCGTTACGCCGCAACGCAAAAAGCCGGTGACCCGAACAGAAAAAGAATTTTTCCTGGGCCCATCGCCCCAGTCATTCGCGTAGCTGCCACCGTGGGCACTGGCCTTAACCGCCTTATTCGACCAACGCGATGGAAGCCGCCGGAGAGGGGATCACCGTTGGCACATACTTCAAGGAAACCGTTTCCGGCACCGAAGTATCCGCCGTCGAGCCCGTCAGGACCATCGCCTTGCCCTTCAGAGTCACCGCGATGCGGAGGGAGGCATCGCCGACATCACCGAGAATGGCCGTCAACCTCATCCCAGAGGGGCTCGGCGAAAGGGTGCTGAGGTATTCGATCGAACCGTTGAGGCGGTTGATCACGACCGCTCCGTCTGCCTCCCCCAAGGTGAAGATCCCCGCCACCGTCCACTCCTCACTCGAGACGGGCGCGGATGAACTGCGGGAGGACTTCTCAAAGACAAAAGCCTCGTGCCAAATCACGCTGTAGCGCTCCTCCGAATAGGGCACAGGACCGCTTCGGCCCACGGAGGTAAGGGAAGACAGGATCGCCACAAGAAGGAAAAAATGTCTCATAATTTTAAATTTAACATTATTTATAGAAACGTCAAATCCTTCACCATTCTAAAATTTCCGGAAACCCTCGGGATTTTGTCAGCAATCGTCGAGGCGAGAAAAGCCTAAGTCTTCTTGACTTTTATGAAAACTTTGATACTTTTCCCAAATTCTTACCATGTTCACGAGGAGATTTAATAAAAATCAGGCAGTGGGGCTGGGTTTGGGCTTGGTCCTTTCTTTCTCTGCCCTTCTGGCACAGGATGCGCCGCTCGGAGAAGACTCACTGATGGTGAATTTTCCGAACGCCCCGGTATCCGCCATCCTTCCCTACTACGAGAAGCTGTCTGGGAAGAAAATCATCCGCGACGGGAACCTCGGGGCGACCAATGTCTCCATCATCACCGATTCGCGGCTCACGAAAACGGAAGCGCTGCAGTTCATCGACAGCGCCCTCCTTCTCAACGGTTATGCGATTCTCCCGGTGGACGAAAAGACCCTGAAGATCATCCACTTCGAGGGCGGCAAAAGCCTCCGCGCCCAAGAGTTGCCGGTCGTCACCGACGAAGCGGCGCTCAAGGACAACGGGCAGGTCGTCAACTATGTAATGCAGCTGGATCATGTGGCCCCCGAAGATGCCATCGCGACCTTTTCAAACATCGTGGCTCTCAACCCCTACGGAGCCATGACCGCTCTGGACAGGAGCAACGCCATCGTCATTACGGAGAGCACTGCGATCGTGAGGATGTTGCTGAATTTCAAGAAATTCATCGACGTGCCGCCGAATAAGATGGTCCACGATTTCGTGAAGTTGGAGCGTGCCGATGCCGAACGCGTGGCGGAGATCATCAACACCGTCATCGAACAGCGGGCCTCCGGGGGAGAGGCGCTGCCTGGCAATGTCGCGCAAGTTTCCGGGGAAGCCGGGGGAGGAGCTGCCGCCGAGGCGGCACCCGCCGCGTCAGGGGGCGATGTGGCGGCAGAGTCGGTCGGCATCACCGTAGTGCCTTATCGCCGGACGAACAGCATCCTCGTGGTGGCT
The DNA here is from genome assembly GCA_002288445.1 of Verrucomicrobiia bacterium Tous-C2TDCM. GTDB lineage: Bacteria > Verrucomicrobiota > Verrucomicrobiia > Verrucomicrobiales > DEV007 > Arctic95D-9. Next base: position 21,659 of record NEUQ01000007.1, read on the forward strand.
CCCACGGCGGATTTCGCCTTCGTTGAAGAATTGATCCAATCATTCGACCGGCCGGGCGAAAACGAGAACTTCTTCACCCGGAGGCTGCAGTATGTGTCGGTGCTGGATTACATGTCATCCTTTTACAATGCTCTGGCGAGAGGCACGGATATCGCCCAGGAAGAGGGCGGCCTTCAGGGGGGTGGACCGGCTCCCGCGGGCGGAGGAGGGGGCGGAGATAGCGGCGCTGAGTTCGCCTCGTTCGACCGCTCTTCCAGCTCCTCGAGTTCGGGATTTGGCGGAGGCGCGGTGGCGCGCGATCTGCTCGGTAATCCCGACGACGTAGGCACCCCTGTCTCCTACACGATCGGCAATACCCTCTTGATCGGCGATCCCCAGGCGAACAGCCTTGTCGTCTCGGGATCCCCGGAAAACATCACGGTGATCGAGCGGCTCATCGACCAAATCGACGTCCAACCAAGACAGGTCTACCTGTCGACGGTGATCGGCCAACTGACCATCGGCGACGACCTCGACTACTCCCTGAATGCCCTGCAGACCCTGGCGACCCTCCAGACACCGAGCGGCAACCTGCTCTCCGGAGCGGCCTCCTTCTTCAACGGGAGAGATTCGATCCCGGATGTCTCAGACCTCGACGACCGGAGAGGGTTTTCGAATGGCTTTGGGGGGCTCTCCCTCTATGGCAAGTTTGATTGGGGTGCGGACGGCGCCGGAGTCAACGGAATGCTCAGGGTCTTTGCCCGCGAGTCCAACTTCAAGATCCTTTCGAGGCCGAGCATCTACGCCCAGAATAATGTGAAGGCGACGATTTCCTCAGGTCAGCGCATCGCGATCCCGACTTCCACCCTGACCAGCGGTGTCGGGTTTGACAACGGCCTCGGGGGTGCCATCACCTCGAACATCGAGTTCCGCGATGTGGTGCTGAAACTCGAAGTGATCCCGCTGATCAATTCGGACAACCAGGTCACGCTGAAGATCGCCCAGGTGAACGACAACGTCATTGGAAGCCAGTCCATCTCTGGAAACGAGATCCCCACCCTGAGCACCCAGGAGCTGATCACGACGGTGACGATCGATGGTGGCGAGACGGTGGTATTGGGCGGCTTGATCACCGAGCGTGCAGACGAGTCGGTGACGGGTTTGCCCGGTATCCGACGGATCCCACTGCTCGGCAAGGTCCTCGGTTCGACGGATAAATCGACCTCCCGCGAGGAGATGTTGATCTTCATCCAGCCTCACATCATCGATGGCAACAATCACGGTAGCCCCACCGACTTGGAACGCGGGCGGAGCGACATTCTGGACAAAACCCTCGCCTTCGCCGAACCCACCCCGGAAACCTTGCGTGCCGAACCCGTGAAACCAGAACCGCAAAAGCGATTCTTCAATTTCCGGATGAATTCCCAGAAGTAACCCTTCCGGAAGCGGTCTCCTATCGATCCGTTTACCTCGAGGCCGTCTCTTCCGGGAACGAACGGGGCTGAGGGGGGACACCCATTATCGAGTCGGCTCCTGGGTCTGCGGCCAAGGTGGTAATCGACCCGGAATCGGGGCCAGAAGCCACCAAAGAGGACGGATTTTCCGAGTGCGCGAGGGTCTGCTCCACCGATGCTCGATGAATCGCGCGGAACCTAAGGCAGTTGCCGGCAGATCCCCCCGCCTCTCGATTCGACGCCTCATGAGGCCTCCGTCGGGGACTGGTGGGGATCCTCGGCGGGAACTCTGATACTGCGGTTCGGAGACGGTGACGGAGACAGAGAACCCCGCACGACTGGTTCGACATCCGCTCTCTGATCCTCCAAGACGCGGATCCGAAAGAGGCTCCCGGGACGGAAAAGTGCCCGAGGCTTATGGGATTAGGGCCGGCCTCCGATCACCAACTCGGCACGCCTGCACCCTCCAAACCACCGCTCACCCAATCACTCGCGCGAAAACCGGGAAGAAAAACGGCGGACAACCTAACGCAGAATGGCGTGGGCTCTTCGGGGCGCGGTCTCAAGACCGGCCCCGAGGCCCACGCCATTTCACAATCGGCGCGGAAACGCGGCACCCCCCTTGCAAGGGGCCACCGCCGTCCAAGATCGCTTACCGGAACGGACGGACATCGAACAGCGCCGTGCTTAGCACCTCACGGGTGGACGTGCTGATCGCCTGCATCTCGACGTGGGTGAGGTTCGGCATGCCCGCGGTGCCGCGGCCACGGATTCTCGCGGAATAGGTCCCCGTGCTGGTAGCTGGATCGACCGCCAGCGGGATATTGATGGTGCGGCGGGTCTGGGCGCCCGAGGGGAGCGTCTCGATCATGACAGCGGCGAGACGGATCCCGTTCGGCTTGTCCACGGCGCCGCGCCAGCGGACTTCCGTCGCGTTGGCGTCGCGGAAGGTGAAGCGATCCGCGGTAATGTGGATCGGGGCGTTCGGGTCGGTGAACAGGGTCAGGACTTCCTGCACAAACATCACGTGCTCGCTGACCATGTGCCCGATCACATCGATATGGGATTCGCCCTCGACGATCTGGCGGAAGAGCTCTTCGCGCGGGATCACGGCCTCGGTAAGCCCGAGGACATCGGCCCCGAAGCGGGGATCCTGGTTGAAGACGAGGAGGAGATCGCCGATGACGAACGAATCGGGACGGGTACCCTCACCGCGCGCGACCGAGGTCACGACGCCGGAGGCGACGTTTTCGGCTAGTTCGATAACAACTTCGACGTCGGGCACGTAATATTCGTTGCCCTCGGTATCCACGTAGATATGACCGGCCGACTTCAGGGTGCCGCCGGAACTGGCGGGATAAACCCAGCTGGCCGAGTCTTCGCCCCGGAGTCCTGCGCGGGAGAGGAAGTCCGCGGGGAGGGCATCGGCGTTGGCTTCGTAGCACTGCTGGACGATTTGGAAGTAGTTCTGCTCGATCGCTGCCTGGGCCACGTTATCGCGCAGCAAGCCAGGAGCATCCGCAGCGCTGCGGCGGCCTTCCAGCGAGCTGAAAATCGAACGGACGGGGCCGAGGCGACGGGGACCGAGGTTTTCGCCGACCGCCGTGAGGTCGACGTCGCGGACGATGGCGTTGGCGTCGACCAAACGATCGAAGTCTGCCGCACCGATCCCGGTCAGCGCTTCACCATCCTGGCCAAGCACGGACGATCCGCTGATCAGGAGCGGCTCTCCGTTCACCGTCGCGGGAATGGTGACCTTCTTGCCGGTCACCACGATGCCTTGGTTGGCCAAATCAAGATCCCAGATCGGACCCTCCGTCGCGAAGAGCGATTCCGGAACCTTCGGGGTGAGGACGCGGCCGTCGAGCATGACGGCATTCGGACCGGCGGCGACCGGGTTGACGGAGACGCCAGTTTGCGCCGAGCCGATTGAGCAAAGCGCCGCCAGCGCGGCGCCGAGGCCCCAGGAAAGACCGGGGCGGTATTGATTGATTGCGTTTGTGTCAGGTTTCATGTTTGTTGTGTTCTCTTGCGTTTTGGTTTCTGGATTTCGGACCAACCCTGGGGAGGGCGGGCTTTTCGAAAAGGGGGACGGTCGGACCGGGCATCAGGCCCTGAGTCCTCAGGAGACGTCGTTGCGGAGTTAGCTAGGCTCAAAAGGTCGTCATTCTTCAGGAAGAAAGGCCCCGATGGTCGCGCCACCAGCGGTTTCGAGGCGCGGTCTTGGAAGGTTTTTCGATCCACTCCTCACTTTCCTCGTCGATCCACTCTTCGGCCTCCCCCTCCTCAATCAATTGCACGTCGCTATCTGGTTCCTCCGAATCCGCTGCGGACGCAGGCGCCGCCTCCATTCCCTTATTTGGGGCGGCTGAGGTCGGTTTCGGAGTCCCTACCGCTTCATCGCGATCCGCTTTCACCGGGGCGGGAGGGGACGGTTGCGTGGTCAGGTCGAATTGCAGGACAAAAGTGTTCGCCCCGGATCGGAGGCTCACCGAATGGGTCGCTGCCTGGTCTCCCAGGGTGATTTTGGTGACTTCGAGGTCGCCTACCGGCTGATTCACCGGGAGCTCGTGGAGAGTTCCCGTCCTGTCCTCGAGGTAGACATACTGAGTTCCCTGGACTTCGGCGATCCCTCTGAGGGTGAATCCACTGACCGCGGGCGCCGCCGCCGGGGCAGGGGCAACTTTCGGGGCTTCCACCTTCACCGGGACGTTGAAGAGCGGCGTGGACCACAATTTTTTGTATCGCTCCACGCCGTAGGGTTCGGCGATGCTGGGGCGTTTCTCATCCTCGCTGCCAGCGCTGGCGAACGATCCTCCCGGAAAAAGACAAACCATCCCAAGAGCAGCCAGTCCCAACCGAAGCACTGAGGTCCGGCCGCTTGGGAAAGAGGTGAGGAAGAGGTTCATGAGCGGGGTCATTGCGAAGGTTGCCGGATTATTTTGCTAAGTGGGCTGGTTCTGAAGATTGTGCGCAAACCTAAGAATTCCAAAAAGGAGGTTTACAGCGAGTCACCATAATTCATGCAAACTTGAATGCAATTCTTTTTTATGGAAAATATGGCAATTTAAACTTTTGCAATAATCAGCGAAGGTAAAAGTCTTACAGAACGTAAACCTTTCCGGCTAGTTGCTGGGGAAAGTGGACCCTGACGTCCCCCAACGGCCGACCGCCGCGCCCATGCCTAAATCGGGGCGCCTTGGGATTAGCTCCCCGTTCCGACCTTCTCTCCCTCGAGCGACTTCCGAAGCGCCTCCATTCCGTAGCGGTAACGGGAGGCGGCGGTATTGGGGGAGATGTCGAGGGTCTTCCCGATCTGGTCGAACGTAAGGTCCCCCCAGATCTTCAAGGTGATCACTTCTCGGAATTTCTCCGGCACTTTCGAGAGGGCCACCTGCAAGGCGCGGCTCGTGTCATCCTCGGGCAGCTCGAACCAGGCGACCAACTCGCCCCTCTCGAGGACGGATTCCTCCTCGCGCCGTTTACGACGCCCATTGCTGCGACCCAGGTCAATGGCACAGCGCCGGATGTTCGTGTAGGCCAGGCTGACGACCTGTTGGTCGGGAGCGCCTCGGTGGATTTTCCACGTGCGCACGAGGGCCGCTTGGAGGACATCCTCGGCGTCCGCCTCACACCGGGTCTGCTGCCGGGCGAAAAGCATCAGTCGAGCACCGTTCCGGTCCAACCATTCGCGCCACTCTTGTGAGAATCGCTGCATGTTTCGTAATGACGCACACGATGGTGCGAACGTTCAAAAATTTTTCGCCCGGGGACTCGGGATTTTGATCCGCCCGCGGGGCCGACTTATTCCCTGCGGAATGTGAGCCCGGGATCACCCTCGGGGCTGCCGGCGAGGAGAAAGTGGAGCGATCCGTCCTCGTTCAGGGAGATGTCGCCGACCATCTGCACGTCCGCGGCCGCGAGAACGAGGAGACCGTCTTCGTCGACCGACCATTCCCCTCCCAAGACCTCGCTGGTGGCTCCCTCGAAGTCCCACGTGAAGGTGCCAATCGCTGTGAGTGAAAGGGTGATGGCCTTGTCTTCGGCCGACTTGGCCTTCCAGATGCCGTGCAGGGACTCCGCCGTGATGGAGGCCTTGTCCGCCTCCATCAGTATCGCTTCCTCTCCATTTTCGGAGGTGTTTTCGGGTGCGGTGTCCGGAGCCGAGTCCGCGAGGAGGGACTTCAACTGGCTCGCGACCGTGTCGCGGGGCTGCAAGGTCGAGACACGATCAAACATCGCGTAGGCCTCTTCGAGGTTCTCCCCGACCAAGTAATGGTAGCCGAGCAGGAAATGGGGCTCGGGCGCATCAGGATTCGCCAAGACGTAGTCTTCAAGCTTGCGGAGCTGATCGGTGTAGCGGTCTGCCTCGGCGTAAAAACCGATCATCGTTTCCCAGTCCCAGCCCGGTCCCGAGGCGAGCACGGAATGGAGCACCCCAGCAGAGTCGCCAAAGCGGCCCAACGCGAAGAGCGTCAGCGAACGAAACTCGTGCAGCACCGAGTCGCCGGGCGTCTGCGCGATCGCCTCATCAACGGCACCAGAAGCCGAGACGTAGTCGCCCACGCGGAAGGCTGCGCGAGCACGGTCCATCGCCGCGGTGGCTTTCTCGGCGGCCGTGTCAGCGATCTCCGCGGTCGCGGGCTCTGTCTTGGTAGCGACCACGGTAATGGGCTCGACGTAGCGGATGACGGTCGTCGAGGTGTGCACCGGAGGCGCGACGTAGGGATTGTGATAGGAATAGTAGCCCGTGTCGTAGGCGAGGCGGCCGAGGGTCCAGCTGGCCAAGCCCCAGGGCACGAAGGTGGCTGGGGTGGAATAGTAGGTGCCGTAGCCGGGAGGATAATAGAGCGCGGGACGACGGTAATAGGCGTAGCGACTCGTCCACCCGCGGTCCCAACCGTAATCCCAACAACCGTTGTGCCACGAGTAATGGTAACGCGCTCCCCACCAAGGACGATGCCCCCAAACCGAGGGGCGGTAGGCGTAGTTCACCGAATGGCAAAAGTTGGGACTCACCCAATCGGAGTGATGCGGCTCGTAGGAAGCGTAACGCCAGACGCCGTAACCCCCGCCACCCGCAGAGTCTCCGACACGGTAGCCGCCCATTCCGCCGCCACCCGCAGATCTCGGCTCGGCCTCGTCCGCGTTGTAAATGCCAATGCGTCGGTGGTGGTTGGGGGTGCCTCGGCTCGCCAAGGTCGAGATGCGAGAGGGACGGGACGCCTCTCTCTTTTGATCGCCACCATTTCCGGCGTTTCCACCGCCGCCTTGGTCGCCTCTCCCACCACCGCCCTTGCCCTCCCCGGGCCGGTTGTCGTCGCCAACTTCCTTAGCGATACGAGAACCCACGACCTTTTCTTCGGACTTACCCGGGTTCGCGGCGCGGTCACTGCCACCCTGCGGCGCGACCGGACGAGAGGCGCGGACGTTGCGGTGGTCCGGGTGTTTGGGTTGGTCACCGCCGCCGCCACCCTGGGGCTTTCTGGCAACCTGTGGCGATGGTTTGGGAGCCGGCTTCGGGGCCGGTTTGACCGAGGGTCGCGAAACCGGAGACGGCACCGAACCGCGGGCACCGATCGAGGATCCTCGGGTCGCGACTGAGGGAAGCGGCTTGGCAGTCGGCTTTTGATCCGGCTTCAGGGACAGCTTGGGGACCGGCTTGGGGACCGGCTTCGGAGCCACCGTGTATCCCCGCGAAATCACCGTGGGAGAGGTTTTGGGCGGGGCGGGCTTCGAGATATTGGGGCGCTGGGCCGGCACACTCCGCTGCTGGTTTCCACCGGAATTACCCCGGGAAACCTGAGGGGAAGAGCCACCCGGTCGACTCACTGGACTCCCGGGGGAGGGCCGCTGGCTGGCGCTCGGGCTTTTCACGACCGGTCGTTGCTCTGCGCCGCGGGAGACCGTCGGACGCGATGGCGCCGCGAAGCGGGGGGCGCTGGGCCGAGAGGCCGTTGGACGCGGCACGACGGCGCGGGATACCGACGGACTTCGATTGGCGTTACCGCCACCACGACTGGGACTCTGCCGCTCCTGCCGCTCCTGCCGCTCCTGTCGCTCCTGTCCACCACGCCCCAGAGCCTCGATCGAGAGAGGTCCGGAGGGGAAAAGAAGCAGTGCCGCCGCCACGGCGGCGACCCAAGTGGGACGATCTTTCATGTTTCGCAAAGGGGTCGAGAGAGGACAGGCCCGCTGGCCCGATGTAAAGGAGACGCAGGTGCCCGTCTAATCATGCAAAAAAGTTTCAAAAATGTCGCTCACGCCTAAGAATCGGACCCGTCACCGTTCCAGGCGTCCCTGCCACGAGGGATCGCTCGCCAAATCGATCCGGCCGGGTTAAGCTCGCGCTCCATGGAAGGCACGCATTCCGAAGACGAGCGCTTCATGCGCGAGGCTCTCGCCGAAGGGTCAAAGGGGCTCGGCAAGACGAGTCCGAATCCCCCGGTGGGAGCCATCGTGGTGCGCGGGGGAGACGTCATTGGTCGCGGCTGGCACGAGCGCGCCGGTGAAGCCCACGCGGAGAGGAACGCTCTCGCCGAGGTGGTTCGTCTCCACGGGGCGACCGCCGCACGCGGGGCGACGCTCTATGTGACCCTCGAGCCATGCTCGTCCCACGGGCGCACGCCGCCCTGCACGGAAGCCATCCTCGCCTCGGGTATCACCCGAGTCGTCGTTTCGGCAACCGATCCGAATCCTGCCCACGCCGGAGCCGGCCTCGAGTGGCTCGAGGCCGCCGGGGTCGAAGTCACCCGCGGCGTCCTCGAACCCGAAGGCCGGGATCTCATTCGCTTTTTCGCCCGTCACATCACCTCCGGGCGCCCGTGGGTCATCGCGAAGACGGCGGTGACGCTCGACGGGCAAACCACCCTGCCGGATGGAATGGGTCCATGGATCTCGAACGACGCCGCGCGCGAGGACGTGCAAGCCTGGCGACGCCAGTGCGACGCCATCCTCATCGGTGGCGAGACCTTCCGCCGCGACAATCCCGCCCTGACTTTGCGGGGAACTTGGGCCGAAGGCAGGCCGCAGCCTTGGCGCGTCATCCTGACTTCGGACGCGGGTCTGCCCGGGACGCACCAGATGTTCAACGACCCCCATCGCCACCGCACCCTCGTCCACCAAGGCCTGACTCTGACCGAGTCCCTAGCCCGCCTCGGCGAAATCGGGGCCTGCTCGGTGATGCTCGAATCAGGTGGGCGCCTCCTCTCCCACGCCCTAGCGGAGGGACTGGTCGATGAAATGATCCTCTACCTCGCCCCGCTACTCGGCGGCGGCGGTAAACGCCTCCTCTCAGACGACGGACTCTTCGCTCGGATCGAAGCTCCCGAATTCTTCGCCATCGGCGACAACCTGCGGGTGCGCGGCCGGATTGCGAAACGGGATGCCTGAGTCCCCTCGACGACCTTGATCGATCACCCGAACTGCCCGAAACTCACGCCTCACCCGATTTTGTTCCCCCCATGTCCCACCATCCTAAAGCCGCCCGCATCCAGGAAGCCTCGCTCCATTTTCTTCCCATCGCGATGCGCGTGCCTTTGAAGTTCGGAGCTCAGGTGCTCGACTCGGTCACCTGCGCACGCGTGCGGGTAGTGATCGAGGGAATGAACGGCAAAACTGCCGTCGGGTGGGGGGAAACGCCTCTGGCGGTGGCTTGGGTCTGGCCTTCGCCGGTGCCCTACGAAGAGCGCCTCTCCGCCCTGATGGAGTTCACCGTGGCCATCTCCAAATACCTCCCGGGATGGGGTGGGGTGGGTCATTCTTTCGAGCTGGGCCATGACTTCATCGAGCACGAGCTGCAAGGCCTGCAGGATACCTTCAACGCGAATCGGGCTCCCGAGGCCCATCTCCCACACCTCGCCGCACTGGTTTGTTTTTCGCTGTTTGACCTCGCCGTCCACGATGCCTTCGGCAAGCTCCACGATCGCCCCGTCTACGAGACCTACGGCCCCGATTTTCTGCCTCGGGACCTCGCCGATTTCCTCGATCCAGTTGAGGGAGGCCCTTCCTTCCGAGGGCTTTACCCCTCCGACTTTCTCGTGAAGAAGGCTCCGAAAGCGCTCCCAGTGTGGCACCTTGTCGGCGGTCTCGACGCGATCGATGCGGCGGACCTCACCGGCAGTGAACCGGACGACGGTTACCCGGTGCTGCTCCGCGACTGGATCCGCGAAGACGGTCTCGACTGCCTCAAGGTCAAGCTGCGCGGCAACGATGCCGCCTGGGACTACGACCGCATGGTGAACATCGGCACGATCTCGCGCGAGACCGGCGTCACTTGGCTGACCGCCGATTTCAACTGCACCGTCACCGAGCCAGCCTATGTCAACGAGATCCTCGACCGGCTCAAGATCGACGATCCGATGACCTACCAGAAGCTACTCTACGT
>NEUQ01000070.1 GCA_002288445.1 Verrucomicrobiia bacterium Tous-C2TDCM
GCTGGGGAATGTCTTTAAGGAGATCCTGCGCGAGCTGGCAAAGCGTCCCGATATCAGCCTCGGGTTCGTTTTGAAGTTCATCCTCCTCGTCATCCCGATCTCGCTGAGTCTGGCGATCCCTTTCTCGTTTCTGACCGCGATCCTGCTAACCTTCGGGCGTCTCTCCGCCGATAGCGAGTTCATCTCGATGCGCATGGCGGGCCTGAGCATGTGGCGAATTTGCCTGCCGGTGGGCCTGGTCGCGGTTTTCTTCACGGTCATCTGTGCCTGGGTGAACTTGTCGATCACCCCTTGGGCGAAGACGGAAATGGAGGGAATGAAAGCCTCGCTCTTCAATCTGATGAAGCGCGAACCGATGTTGCTCTTCCCGGACCAGCAGGTGATGGATGAGTTGCCTGACCATCTCGTCTTCGCCAACAAGGAAGACGGCGTCTTGAAGAGCCTCCAGCTCATTAAAATGGAAAACTTTGAGCCTCAGGCGGTCGTCTATGCCAAAGAAGCGAGGGTAACGGTCGACTTTGAGAGCCCTAACCCGGAGATGCTGCTCGACATGAAGGAGGTCAGCATCCTCACCAAGGGGGAGGGCGGCGACTTCCACGACACGGCCCAGCCCATCTACATGCGGGAAGCCCCCGTCGGCGTATCGGTAGAGGAGTTCAAGCAACGCGGCACCAGTGTGATCCACAAGCCGGTAAACCTGCCGCTCGGCCAGCTCTTCGAACGCTCGATGGATCCGACCCTTGGTTCCGAGGTCCGCGCCGAATGCCGCACCGAGCTGAGCACCCGGTTCGCCTTCTCACTTTCCTGCCTCACCTTTGCCCTCATTGGAGTGCCGCTTGGGATCACCGCCCAACGGCGGGAGAGCACCGCGGGATTCATCGTCGCGATGGGGATTGCGGTCAGCTACTACACCCTCCTGAGTATCGCCGGAATGATTAAGGAGAGCGCGCACCTTTACCCACACCTGTTGGTTTGGCTGCCGAATCTACTTTTCCTCGGGCTCGGTCTTCGCCTCTTCTCGAGGCTGAGCAAACGCTAGACCCTTTGCCGCCAATTCCGGGCGCGAAGGATTCTCGGGAGGATTACACCAGCGGCGGAGGGGTCGCTTGCAGCGATGGCGGGCCAGCGGGGCGGCGAACGCGCTTCACGATCAGGAAGAGGAGGAAGGCCGTCCCCACGAGAATGACGACCCCTAGAAAGGGGCGATGGAGAGTCCAAGCGATGGAAACGGTCAGCCCCCAGACGATTCCGGCCAAAAGGAAGGCGACGATCGTCGTACCCGTCCCAACGAGGCGGCCGAGAAAAGGCAGGATGCTGGCCAGCACCGCGATGGGCCTCAGAATCATTGAGAACGCGATGGCAAGGAGGAAGAATCCCCCGACGCGGATCGCCCATGTGAGCCTCTTGTTTCGATCCTGCGCCATCTGGAACATTTCGGCGGGACCAACCAGCCCGGATTCGAGCAGTTCGACGCTTCCCCCGGTCTTTGTCGTGTAGGGAACGAAGGTCGAACCAGCCTGCTGGGCAACGACGCTGGCGGGACCGTTGGGGACAGTGAGAAAACGGACTCGGAGGTCTCCGACGACGGGAGATTTCGGATCATTCCCAAAGTAGACGAGACCGCCGTCCAGTTTTGCGACCGAGCGGACCTCCTCGACGGAGTTTTCGAGAGTGTCGATCGAGAGAAGGCGCGCCCCACCAATCCGGGCGACGAGGAAGTCGGGAAGGGTAAACGCACCAAAAATGACCGGCCGGGCCGTCAAGGTCGCGCCTTGGAAGCGCATCTCGGTGGGATTACGATGGTTCGCCGGGACCTTAAAACGATTCGAGTCCACCGGACTGCTGCGCCATTCCTTCTCGTAGGTGTAGGTTTTCACTTCCTCGCTACTGCCGCCGATCTTTTCCTTGGTCTCGGTTCGGACGATCTCGACCCATTGATACATCTCCGCTTCGCGGATCAATTTCACGGCCTGCGCGGTGACCCCAAACGCCTCGTCAAGGAGGGGCGCCTGTGTCTTGGTTTCGCCGCTGAGATGGACGAGCGTCCCCTCCATCGCGGGATCGACCCGGTCAGAGGCAATGGAGACGACTGCTCCTGCCCCTTCTATCAAGTCCTTGTAGCGCTTCACGGCACGGCCTTCATTCCAAAAGAGAAGGTAGGTCCCGACCAAGACGAGAATGAGACCGAATAAGGCGCCACCGATGGAATCCTTACCCCGGCTGCCCAGGCCCCGTCTCGTGACTTCGACGTGTTCGCTCATGCCGAAATGGCTAGCAGAATCGAGCGCGGACCGCAACCGCAATCCCCGACAAACCCCCTTCGGAGAGAGTCAGGCCCAGGTTAGGTCAGAGCCGAGACCTTGATATCCATCAGCATCTGCGCGTTGCTCGGGTAGCGCTGCATGCAGCGGTTCAGCCACTCCATCGCATCGGCCGGGCGGTAGCCGCTCAGGCCGCGTCGGATCACGTAAATTTTCTCCAGCATATGCGGCGGGAGAAGGAGTTCCTCACGACGGGTGCCGGACTTGTTGATATCGACGGCGGGGTAGATGTAACTCTGCGCGAGCTGGCGGTCGAGGACGAGCTCCATGTTCCCCGTTCCCTTGAACTCTTGAAAAATCGCCTCGTCGGCCTTGCTGTTGGTCTGTACCAGAGCGGTCGCGATGATGGTGAGAGACCCAGCCTCGCGCGTGTTTCTCGCTGCCGCGAAAATGCGTCGGGGCACCTCGAGCGCCCCGACGATGAGGCCGCCACTGGCGGTGCCGCGCTTCCCGCCGCCGCGCATCTGGCTGTTGAAAGCGCGGGCGAGCCGGGTGATCGAATCCATCAGCATCACGACGTGGCGGCCGCCTTCAACGAGGCGCTTGGCCCGCTCGGTCGCGAGCAGCGCGATACGCGTGTGGTCTTTGCCTTCGGCATCGTTGGAGCTCGAGAACACCTCAACATCGGGAAAGGAACGCTCAAAATCGGTCACCTCCTCGGGACGTTCGTCGACGAGCAGCACCATCAGATGGATCTCGTCCTCGTAGTTCTTCAAGAGACCCTGGGCGATATGATGGAGGAAGGTCGTCTTGCCGGTTCGGGGCGGTGCGACGATGAGCCCCCGCTGACCACGTCCGATCGGCGCGACCAAGTCGATCACGCGGGTCGTGAGGCGCCCTTGCTCTGTCTCGAGAGTGAGTTTCTTGTTCGGGTTGATCGCCGTCAACTCTTCGAAGTAGGGGAGGCGCGCGCAATCTTCCGGCGGATTGCCGTTGATCGCAAGCAGCTCGATCAGTTGCGGGCCACGGACGCCCATCTTCGAAACGCAGCGGACCATGTGCCCATCGCGCAAACCATAAATACGGACCACCTCCGGGGTGATAAAGACATCCTTCGGCGATTGCTGGAAGCCACGGATCCGCTCGCGAAGAAACCCGAACCCCTTCGGGGAAATCTCGACGATGCCCTCGGACTCGATCGCTGGAGAGGATTCGAGGGCAGCCAGTTCGCGGGCGCGTTCCTTCTCCTTCCTCTCGAGGTAGCGTTGTTTGCGCGTTTTGAAGGGCCGCGACTCGCCGCCCTCGCTGGTGCCTTCCGACCCCTCACCTGAGTCGGTGTATTCCTCGTCGGAGGCATCGGATTCATCGAAGTCGTCTTCGTCATTCCCTTGACGGGATGACTGCTGGGGGGCGCGTTCGTTACCCTCGGATGCAAAGTCGCGATTGCCCTTATTCCGGCGGCGCTTGCGATGATTGCGTTTTCGCCCTCCGCCCGACTGGCCCTGTCCGGGCGCCTGCTGCCCCGGATTTCCCTGCGGTACCGGCCCTCGAGGAATACTGCCTTCTCCCGCGCTGGAAGTGTCGCCACGGTCAGCCGAAGCAGGCGGAGCATCGCGATCGACGGAGGGAACGTCCGCGGCGGGAAGGGCTTGCCCCACGGGTCCGCTTGCGGGCGGAGGCGACACCTTTTCTACCAGAGCCGTCTCGGAAACCGCCGACTTAGGGGGCTTCGCTGGCCGAGTTCGAGTGGTCGTCTTCTTCACTGCTGCCGTTTTGCGCGGGGCGCGCTTACGAACCGAAGCCACTTCATCGGCGGCGGCTTTCGGGGGGACATTCCCGATGTCTGGACGACTGGCTTCTGCGAAAGACTCGGATTCGCTCATTGGAAAGGGGGAAATCTCGATCCCTTGGGATACGAAGGGGGAAATACGGAATCGGGCATGGAAAGGTTCAACAGGTTCTGAAATCCAGAAACACCGGAAATTCAAAAGTGCGCGACACGAATCGAGCGTCTTCTGGGAGGTGTCCCTTAATCTGTTGGAGAGCAGACTCGCGCCCGGGAGGGGTAGAAGGGGCGGCACGAACTCCTGATCTGAGCGCGCTCAGGGACCCCGGAGTCTCTCCCTTCCCCTCGACCGGCGCAAGTCTTTTTTTAATCCGGGAAGCCCGTCCGATGGGAATCCAAAACCTCCTCGAGAAAGGCGGAAAGCGCCTGCCGGGTGACCTCAGCGACGTTCCCGTGCGTCTTGGCAAACGGGGGGACGAACCAAGGGAAGGCGCCGGTGACATCGTGGACGACCCGCACCTGTCCGCCGCAGCGGTGACCCGAGCCGATCCCAATGGTCGGAATGCGGAGACGGGCCGTCACCTCAGCGGCGACCTCTTCCACGACACTTTCGAGGACAATCGCAAAAACCCCGGCTGATTCCAGCGCGACTGCCGCCTCGACGAGAGATTTCGCCTCAGCTTCGCTACGCCCCTTCTTCCGGTATCCGCCCTCTTCGCGAACGTGCTGGGGTAACATCCCGAGATGGCCGCAGACTTGGAATCCTTTGCCGACAAGGGCCTCGACCTGCCCCATCTGTTCGAATCCGCCTTCGAGTTTCACGGCGTCGGCTCCCGCTTCGACCAGACGCCCGGCGCTGGCGAGGGCCTGAATGGGGGAATCATAGGAGTGGATGGGAAGGTCCGCGACCACCACTGCCCGTGTCACGCCGCGACGCACGATCGTCGTGTGGTAAACCATCTGCTCGAGCGTCACCGAGGTGGTGTCCTCGCCTCCTGCCACCATCATGCCAAGAGAGTCTCCCACTAGGATTAATTGCACCCCGGCCTCATCGCAGAGCCTGGCAGTCGGATAATCATAGGCCGTGATCGCCGAAATCGGCGGAGAGAGGCGGTCGGCGAAAGAGCTAGGGGAAAGGGATTTCATGAACCAGTGCCGGCTGAGCCGACCCGGTCAGGATAAACCGGGGAACGGAAAACGGAAACCGTTCCCTTTAAGAAAGGCCGGAAGTTCCGCTACTGGGGTAGACCACGGTGGAAAAAGAGCCTGATAAATATAAAAGTATTGCTTATTTATGGTATTTATAATAAAATCTTCCAACACTAACACACACCCGCTGCGCTGACCGCCCTTTCCCTGACTGCCAAACTTCCAACGCCCCCTCGCCGACTGAGAACCGGCGGGGAAGCCGCGAAGGAGTCCGGGCGAGAGAGGCCTAGCAGAGCAGACTCAGCCAAACCGATGGGAACACGCGCAATCAACGTTCGGGAACTCTACCTGATCCAACCAAGCTTCTCCGAAAATCAGTCTCCAAGGGAAGGGGACTGGGATGGGGGAAGCGGCTTCCGACTTCAACAACGCTACGACAAATGCCGCCGCCGCGAAACGGGACGTCCCACCTCGCCGCAAAGGCGTCAGAAGAATTCCCGACTCCCTGATCGTGAAAACCACCCGTTGCCCCTGCCTCAGAAAGAGGGCGCGGCCCTCAGGTGACGGGAAACTTTTGTCCTCCGGGACATTGGTGAAGAGATGAAAAGCCGGGGTGGGGTCGAGTGGCCCCACCCCATTTTCGTATCGGGCAGGCTCAGTCCTTTCCCGCGCCACGAATCAGCAGGGTGATTTCCCCCTTAGGCGGATGGGCCGAAAAATAGACGCTCAGCTCCGCCGCGCTACCCCGATGGTAGGTCTCGAATCGTTTGGTCAACTCTCTCGCGACGCAGACCTCACGATCGGGAGCCAGTCTCTGGAGAATCTCGAGCGTGCCACCGAGACGGTGGGGGGATTCATAAAAAATCGAGGTCTCGCGCCTTTCCAGCGATTCGCTCAACTCGCGGGTTCGGCGTCCCGACTTCACGGAAAGGAAGCCTCCGAAGAAAAACGCGTCGCTAGGCATTCCCGATCCCGCGAGAGCCGTCACCACGGCGCAGGGGCCGGGCAGCACCTCGACCCGCACGCCGGCTTCGTGGGCAGCATTGACGAGACGGTATCCAGGATCAGAAATGCCCGGCATGCCGGCATCCGAAAGATAGACAAGCCGCGCTCCGTCCTTGACTCGATCCACGAGCGCCGTCGCCCGGTAGCGCTCATTGTGATCGTGCAGGGCGACGAGTTCCTTTTCCCGAATACCGAGGTGTTCGAGGAGCCTGCGGGAATGGCGGGTATCCTCGCAGGCGACGATGTCGGCCTGCCGGATCGATTCGGCGGCGCGAAAGGTGATGTCTCCGAGGTTGCCGATCGGGGTCGCGACGAGCTGGATGAGACCGGAGGGATCGAGCGGATTCACGGCGGAAACTCCGGGAAAGGGACGGGCCCGGCTCACCAACCATTCGCCAGCTGCGAAACGAGTTTGTCGGCCACATCTTCGGAAGCGACTGAAAGCGCACTGCGCTCGCCCACCTGATAGCTGTCATCGACAAACTGGATCGTCTCGCCGATAACGAGGCCCTGACGCGCACCGTAGACAATCTCTTCTGCAGCCTTGCCGTCGACGGGACCTTCCGCGACAACTTCGTCGTCGCCGCCGTCGCCGTTCTCATCGTCGCCCCGTTTCCCGAGGCGCTGGCCAGTGGCGGGATCCTCGAGGTGGAACTCGACATAAAGGTAGAGGCTCAGTTCCCGCGAGCGCAGGGTGTCCGTGCGGACCGCACGGAGCTGTCGCTTCCGGATCTCGCGGATCGTGCCGACGAGCACCGCGTCGCACCCCTCGCGAGTCGCCACTTGATAGGTGCCGTCCGACTGGAGTTCCGTCAGTACGGCGTTAGTGACGAGGCTCGATAGGCGCGGCTCGAGGGTCAGGTTTTTGAAGGGAGGCACGTGGATCTTCTCAATACCGGCATAGGTGCCCGGTTTCACCTCGCCCAGCTGGTAGCCCGCACAGCCGGTGAGAAAAAGCCCGGCGAGAGCGAGAGGAAAAAGCGAAAAGGTCCGAAAATTCATGAGAGGGCGCCTCCAAGGGTGATTTGATGTTAGGCGGGAATGGGGAAAAAACAAGCCGGAAGAACCGGCCGGAATCCGGCAAAACTCCCAGCCGAGATGGCGGAGCCACCACGAGCGACTCACGGGGCCGGGGCCGGGGCCGAGGGGATCGCTGGGATGGACGAGGTTGGCGCCGGAGCGGAAGCAGGTGCGGGCGAGGCCGTCGCCGGAGCGGGCAGGGGAACGACTTCGTCCTCCGTGGTTCGCATTTCCACTCGATCCTTTTTCAAAGGGTTGGGACCGAACATCCCCGCCTTCTTTTCAACCGAGTTGGCTTGGCCATCGAGAACTGCGAGACGCTCTTGGGCCTTGGGTGCCCAGCTCGTGTTCGGGTTTTTCACGACCTCACGGTAATAAACTCGAGCCGAGTCAGGCTTGCCGCTCTTTTCATAAAACGTCCCGGTGTTGTAAAGCTTCTCCATCGACCGCTCGTCGATACTCTGCAGGTCCGACTTGATCTCGCTGGTGCGCTGGTCTTCGGGATTCTGATTCACAAAATCGAGACCCGCCTCAACCTGCGCGCGGTCCTTGACCGGGCTGTTCGACTTCTCGGCAGTGACTCCGCGGAGCTTGAAGATTTGATATTGTGCCTCTTTGGCTGTCTCGGTCTCCGGATACTTGTCGACGACCTTTTGGAAAGCCGCGATCGCTGGATCCATCTCACCGACATCCGAACGCACGTAACCGATCGCGAGAAGCGATTTGGGGGCGTATTCCGTGAACGGGGCGCTCGTGCTGATCTGTTCGAACATTTCGATCAGCTTCGATGGCTGGATCGCTGCGCCGACTCCGAGCAATCCCTTGCGCTCGCTCGTGCGGAGGCCCTCGGCGATCCCAAACTGGTGTCTGACCGCCTCATTGAAATTCGGCGTGTTGCGGTGGTTGCTGATCAGCTCCTGATATTGCTCAAAGGCTTTTCGCTCTTCGCCCTCGGCCTCGAGCATGCGTGCGTAACCAAACTTGGCTTCCGTTCCCGCCTCGGTGCGCCCGTAGCTCTGACTGATGTTCTTGTAAGTGTCGCGCGCCTGACGGTTCTTGCCGCTCGCTTCGTAAGCCTTGGCCTTGGCCAGCATCTCGGCTGCCTTCGATTGCTGTGAACCCAACTGTTCGGCGCTGAGCACCTTCTTGTCCTCACTGCGCTTGAAAAGGCCGCCGAGGAAAGCGTGAGAAGATTCGACTCCCAGGGAGAATGCCAGAAGACCGGCAAGGAGGCATCGGAGAACACGGATTTGCATGAGTGAAAACGGGGACGTTTGGAGAAAGAACCTAAGCGATCGCGACCTTCCTTCAATCGTTAATGCAAGCGGCGCACAGAGCGCGACGCGGGGACTTCGCAAACGGGATTCAGTTGAAGTTTTGGACCTGCTGACTGCCGAGCTGCTGGAACATTCCATGTGGAACGCTCGGCGGGAGCATCTGCTGTCGGCACCACCCAAAGACGCGCCGGTCTCGGAAAACCTTAGGAAAAGCCGAGCGAAGCGGTTCCGAGGATCCTGATCCATAACTTCCTCCAATATATGTAATGCAAAATAGAAGGTCCCAAAACGATGTTCCCGACGCGATGCCACTTCCCGCTCCGAACACGGGGCCGACGTGCACAAAAAAGCACCGGGGAAATCCCCGGTGCTCAAAAACCTCCGTTAACGGAGGCGGATCACTCAGGAGTCGCCCTTAGGAGTGTTCGGACCATCTGCCGGGAGTTCGGGTTGCTTGACGAAAGACTCATCAATCCGCCCCTTCAGAGAGCCGAGAAACGAGACGATCGATTTCGTGTCCTCCGCCGACAGCGTGCGACCGAGTTGGAACTCAGCCATTTTCGAGACGATTTCCTCAAGCGTTCCGACAGTGCCATCATGGAGGTAAGGAGCCGTCTCCGTGACGTTGCGAAGGCTCGGAACCTTGAAGAAATACTTGTCCGCCTCGTTCTTGGTAGCCTCGAAACGTCCGAGATCTTTCGTCGGCCACTCTTTTACCAGACCAAGTTTCTGATAGAGGTGTCCGCCGACACCCATGCCATTGTGGCAAACGGTGCAACCCGTTGTCACGAAAAGGTTCAAGCCATGCTTCTCGCCGTCCGTGAGCGCGCCGTTGTCCCCCTTCAGGAAATCATCGAAACGCGAGGGAGTCATCAGCTTGCGCTCGAACGCACCGATCGCCTTGCCCACGTTGGCATAGGTGACGGGCTCCGACTCTCCCGGGAATGCCTTGGCAAACGCCTCAACGTAACCCGGAATCGATTTCAACACGCTGATGACATACTTCTCGTCCGGCATGCCCATCTCGATCGGGTTGAGAATGGGGCCCACTGCCTGAGCTTCGACATCGGCGGCGCGACCATCCCAAAACTGCGCAATGTGAATCGCGGCGTTATAGACCGTCGGAGCGGAGCGACCGCCGAGCTGGCCGTCGATCCCCTTCGAGGTGGCGAGGCCGTCATCGCCGAAACTGGCGAGGTCGTGACAGGAGTTGCAGGAAACGGTGCGGTTCTTCGAGAGGCGGGTGTCGTAGTAAAGCATCCGACCCAAGTCAATCTTCTCGTCGGACAAGGGATTCGCCGGATTTTCGGCGGATTCCATGATGGGCTGGAACATGCCGAGCATGGCCCGGTTGACTTCGGTTTCTGCTTTGACAACGGGACTCGAGATGAGGCTCAGGAGAAACAAGGAGGGAATGGAGGTTTTCATTCGATTGATTAGGAACACTTGGAATTACGCCGGACGGCGCAGGAGAGATGCGACTCATCCTCACGTATTCGGATCATTTCGGCAACGCAAATCAAGCGTTAGGGCAAAAGTCCGTGTAACGGTGCTGACGCTAGCCCCGTCTTGCCCGAGGATGTCCTCCCCACCCGCCCCGCCCTTTCCCGTGGGTGTCAACGAGCCGGAAAAATCCACGCTGCCTCCGCCCTTCGCGGCCCTGGCCGCCAACGTCGGACGCGCCGTCGATTCAATCGTCGGGGTGTCCACGATGATTTCCGTCCTCGCAGTGATCTCGGCGGTCCCGGTTCTGAAT
The DNA here is from genome assembly GCA_002288445.1 of Verrucomicrobiia bacterium Tous-C2TDCM. Taxonomy (GTDB): domain Bacteria; phylum Verrucomicrobiota; class Verrucomicrobiia; order Verrucomicrobiales; family DEV007; genus Arctic95D-9. The sequence goes on from NEUQ01000070.1 coordinate 10,255, forward strand.
CTCCTCAGCCTCGGCTATCTCCTCGAAGCCTCAGGTCGGGTCGCAAGATCGGGGCGCCTCAGGGATGGTTGGGTCGGCTTGGCCGGATTCACCCAGTTGGGGAAGATTTTTATCGCCGGTTGGATCGCCCTACTCCCGGCCAGGCTCATCCACAGTTTTTGGCGCGATGCTGAACTCATCGGCCCGAACAGCGCGAGCAGTGCCGTGCTTCGCGTCGTTTTAATCGTGGTCATCCTCCTGACCGCACTCTACCTCTTTGGTGCAGTGATTCGCGGCGGAAAATGGCGGCATTTCCTCTGGCCGACCCCGTGGCGCTTTTTCCGTTGGCTGGGGTCGGAGTTTTCGTGGAACGCGTTTTTCCAATCGCTCTTCGCAACGTTGCAGGGACTGCGGCTCCTCCATTTCCTGCGCCTCGGCACTCTCGGTTTTGCGGGTGCCGCCCTTTGGTTGGTTTTCCCCGTCTCGATTCTCATGACGGCCTCCGGCTTCGCGAATCCAGGGATCTCTTTTCTACTCTCTCTTCTCGGCTCCCTTTTCCTCGCTGTCTCGGCGCTCTATCTTCCCTTTCTTCAGACCCGCTTTGCTCTGACCGGAAAGTTCGGTGAATTCTTAGATCCCCTGGCCGCTCGCCTTGCCTTTGGCAGAGCGCCCGTCGCCTCGTGCCTGGCTCTGACCGCGACCTTGCTGTTCGCCCTGCCGCCTTACTTGCTTAAGGTGGAACTCACCCCGTCCGAGGTCGCCTGGCTCCCGAACGTTTTCTTTGTGCTGTGCCTCTTTCCAGCCCGACTCCTCCTCGGCTGGGCTCTCTCGCGCTCCGAATGTCGCGAGTCCACCCCACGCCGGATCTCGCGCTGGGTCGCCCATCTCGCCGCCCTGCCAGTCGTTGCCACCTACGTCTTTTTCGTCTGGATCAGCCAATACCTGAGTTGGCACGGCACGCTAGGCCTTATTGAACAGCACGCCTTCCTCGTCCCCTCACCACTCCTGGGATTGTGAGGACGGGTTCTGGGGTTTTGTCACCGTTTGCTTTCAGGACGACCTTCGGCTTTTCACGCTCTTGAGAACGAAGCCCAACGCGTCGCGAGAGGTATATCACACCGGACTCCAGCGCCGAAAAGCCTCGATTGCCTCGTATTCCGCCATGCCGAGGGCGTCGTAGGTCGCCGCGATCTCGCGATTCCGCGCCGGAGCGTTGAGGTCTTCCTCGTTGATCGACATGAAGCGACGGATCGACTCCGTCTTCTCCTCAAGCTGGTCGGGACTCATCGGGACAGCCATGTCGATCTCGTGGGCTTCGAAGGGACGGTCGCGGCCCCGATAGAGCCAGACCCGGCTATCCGCCTGGAACGCACTGCCCGCGAGCGATGCCCACGCGGCGGTGAATGCCCGAAAGGCGATCGCCTGAGGCGAACTTGGGTCGCTGGCGTCTCCGGTCGCGTAGATGCTGTGGGGCTGAAACTGCCCCAAAATCGCGCCCACCGCCGCAGCATCGGCCTCTTCAAAACGGAATCGGCGGTATCTCCCGATTTCGTAAAAAGGCAGATCAAGGAAATGATTATCATGGTATCGGAGATGGCAGGCAGATGTCGCGTCACGCGCTTCTCCGCGGAGGATGAGTCCTTTCAGCTTCCGCACAAAATCCGGGTCGGTTCCGAACTCTCCCTTCGCGTCGATGGCCTTGACGATCGACCTCGCGTAAGCTGTCTGGCTCTCCCATTCCGGCGATTGGCTTGTCTCGGCCATTTCGATGACGACCCGGGCGAAGTTCAGTGCCGCGACGTCCGCGACCCGGAGGTTGCCCGACGTTTGGAATACCAATTTCACCTCGTGCCCCTGTTCACACAAGCGCGAGAGGGTCCCGCCCATTCCGATGAGCGCGTCGGCCGGTTCGGGACTGAGGACGAGAATCCGTTTCGGAAATGGCTCCGAGCGCTCGGGTCGACGCGAATCGTCGGTCCCCGGTTTACCCCCGGGCCAGCCGGTGATGGTATGCTGAACCCGGTTGAAAATGTCGATGTTCACTTCGTAGGCCGCCTCCGAGGTCGAGGCGAGCAGACCACCGGCGCCGTTTTCGTTATAGTCCTCGTCCACCAACTTCAGGATCGGCTTGCCGAGCTTGCGCGCCAACCAGACCACGGCCCGCTTTTTCATCGGGGCATCCCATTCGACCGGCCCCACGAGCCAGGGAAAGCGGAACCGCGTCAGGCTCGAAGCCGCCGCCTCATCCACGAGGAAGGTCGCATTGCCGTGATGCTGGAGGAAGCTCGCGGAGATCTGATCGGTCACCCTGCCCTCGACCGCCTCGCGCACGATCGAAGCCTTGTTCGCCCCCCACGCCATCAGCACGAGTCGCTTCGCCTCGAGGATCGTGCCGACCCCCATGGTGATGGCCGAGCGCGGCACATTCGCCACCCCCATGAAATCCGCCGCGGCATCCTGACGCGTCACCCGGTCGAGCGTGATCATCCGAGTGATCGAGTCGGCCGCGGAACCCGGTTCGTTGAAACCGATATGACCGGTCCGCCCGATCCCGAGGATCTGCAGGTCGAGCCCGCCCGCCTCGACAATGCGCCGCTCGTAATCGAGACAGTGGTCGTAGACTGCCTCCATCGCTACCGTGCCATCGGGAAGGTGAATGCGCGCGGGGTCGAGATCGACGTGATCAAAGAGTTGGTCACACATGAAGCGGAAGTAACTCTCTGGGTGATCGCGCGGCAGGCCGTAGTATTCGTCTAGATTGAACGTCGTCACCGATTCGAAGCTCAGCCCTTCCTCCTGATGAAGCCGGATCAGTTCGCGGTAGAATGGAACCGGCGTTGATCCCGTCGCCAGACCGAGCACGGTGGTCTCCCCGGCGGCGGCGCGGCCCCGGATCAGGGACGCGACCTCGGCCGCGAGTCCCCTGCAGGCCGATTCGGAAGAGGAGTGGACGAGGGTTCGCACCTTCTCAAAGCGCTCGCGCTGGCACAGCTGCTTCTGACCGGTGGCTTCGAGGATTGACGCGTGGGTCTGAAAATCGCTCATTCGTTTACGCGTATGCTGGAACCAGCTCAATCGGGTGTCAATGCGGGCGATTCACCGCGATGAAGTTTCCCCACCCGCTCCCATCCACCCGCTCGACAAATCCAGCGTTCCCCTTCATCCTGCCAGGATCACCCGCGACTCGCCGCCGACTATGAAACGCTCCCCTTCCCTGCCGTCCGGAC
>NEUQ01000071.1 GCA_002288445.1 Verrucomicrobiia bacterium Tous-C2TDCM
AGCGAATCCCAGTCCATGCGGCCTCCGCGAGGGACGTCGATGGATTCTCCGCGCTCCTCCTCGAGGAGGTCGACGGTGTCGGGCGGGAGACAAAAAGGCGGCCCTTTCGGACCGCCTTTTCGCGAAGGTGAGAATGGAATCGGAGTTTATTGACAGGCCTCGCATTCGCCCCCGTTTTGGAGGGCCTCGAGGGAGCAGGCCTGCTTTTCTGACGCGGTGTATTCCCGTGGCGTCTCGGCCGCATGGATCCGGACTTCCTTGTTCACCTTGATCGAAGCCTTCTCGATGTTTGAGGCCTGTTGGGTGCGCAAGTAGTAGGTGGTCTTGAGGCCCTTGTGCCAGGCCGCGCGATACATGTGCGAGAGCGCCTTGAGGTCCGGTGTGGCCAAGAACAGGTTCACCGACTGGGCTTGGTCGATCCATTTCTGGCGACGGGCGGCAGCCTCCACGAACCAGTCGTGGTGGATCCCGAAGGCGGTGGCGTATTTCTCCTTGAGCTGGTCGGGGATCTCCTCGATGTCCGCGAGCTCGCCATCGTAGTACTTCAGTCGTTCGACCATTTCATCGCCCCAGAGGCCGAGGGCCTTGAGATCGCGAACGAGGTAGGTGTTAAGGACAATGAAGTCTCCGGAAAGGTTGCCCTTCACGAAGAGGTTCTTGAAGGTCGGCTCGATGCAGGGAGAGCTACCCATGATGTTCGAGATCGTCGCGGTCGGGGCGATCGCGAGGACGTTGCTGTTGCGCATCCCCTGGCGCTGAATCTTCTCGCGGAGCGAATCCCAGTCCATGCGGCCTCCGCGAGGGACGTCGATGGATTCTCCGCGCTCCTCCTCGAGGAGGTCGACGGTGTCGGGCGGGAGGATGCCGCGGCTCCACTTTGAACCTTGGAAGGTCGAGTAGCTGCCACGCTCGGCAGCAAGGTCGCTCGAGGCCTCGTAGGCGAAGTAGGCGATCGCTTCCATGAACTCGTCGTTGAACTCCACCGCCGCATCACTCGCGAAGGAAATGTCCTTCAAATAGAGCGCGTCCTGGACGCCCATCACGCCTAGTCCGACCGGGCGGTGGCGCATATTCGCGTTCCTCGCCGGGTCGGTCGGGTAGTAGTTGATGTCGATCACATTGTCGAGGGCACGCACCGCCACCCGCACCGTTTCCCGCAATTTTTCAAGGTCGAGAGAACCGTCGGCCTTGATGTGGGTGTTGAGGACGATGGATCCGAGGTTGCAAACCGCCGTCTCATCAGACGAGGTGTTGAGGGTGATTTCGGTGCAGAGGTTCGAGCTGTGGATAACGCCGACGTGGTCTTGGGGACTGCGGACGTTGCAGGGATCCTTGAAGGTGATCCAAGGGTGGCCGGTTTCGAAAATCATCTTCAGCATCTGCTTCCAGAGCTCGATTGCGGCAACCTGACGTCCGAAGATTTTGCCGGCCTTGGCATCGGCTTCGTAGGCGACGTATCGCTCCGCGAAGGCTCGACCGTAGAGATCGTGGAGGTCGGGAACTTCGTTCGATCGGAAGAGGGTCCAGTCTTCCCGGGCTTCCATGCGCTGCATGAAAAGGTCCGGGATCCAGTTCGCCGTATTCATATCGTGAGCGCGGCGGCGTTCGTCACCGGTGTTGCGGCGAAGCTCGAGGAAATCGGTGATGTCGTTATGCCATGTCTCGAGATAGGCGCAGCCGGAACCACGGCGTTTTCCGCCTTGGTTCACCGCGACAAGCTGGTCGTTGTGGAGCTTGAGGAAGGGGATCACGCCCTGGCTTTCTCCATTCGTGCCCTTGATGTAGCCGCCGGTGCCGCGCACCGCCGTCCAGGAGCCGCCGAGGCCACCGGCCCACTTCGAGAGGTAGGCGTTTTCGGCGATGCCGCGTTGCATGATCGACTCGATGCTGTCGTCGACCTTGTAGAGATAGCAGGACGACAGCTGGCTGTGCATCGTTCCCGAATTGAACAGAGTCGGTGTCGAGGAACAGAAACGGCGGCTCGCGTAGAGGCGGTAGAGGTCGATCACCTTGGCTTCGCGATCGTGGGTTTCGCCGATCATCAGCCCCATCGCGACGCGCATCCAGAAAAGCTGGGGAGCCTCGATGCGTTTGTGGACGTCGCCGGTCTTGTCGATGATGAGGTAGCGGTCGTAGAGGGTCTGGATGCCAAGGAAGTCGAAGTCGAGATCCGAAGTCGGATTGATCGCATCGGCGAGGCGGTCGAGATTGTATTCAAGCAGTTTGGGCGAGAGGCGTTCGATCTCGACACCGCGAACGAGGTTCGCCTTGAAGGCGCGACGGTGGAATTCGGCGAGGCGAGCAACGCCATCGCGTGAAATGTTCCAGTCAAGCACCTCCTCGTAGATGTAGGTGAGGAGGAGACGCGCGGAGAAGCGGGCGAAATCACCGTCGCGCTCGATAAGGGTCTTCGAGTTGAGGATGACCGTCTTGCGCAGATCGGACTCGGTCATCTCGTTGAAGAAGGCGCGGCGGAGTTCGTGTTCGATCTGGTCGGGCGACAGACAGAGGTCGAGGCCGGGCATGGCGAACTCGATGCGGCGGCGAAGGTCAGATCCGTCCCATAGATCGCTTGAACCATCGGCGCGCTTCACGACAATCATCGATTCTTGCGCGGAATCCTCGTAGCGGACTTGGGCTTCCTCTTCTTGGAGGCGGAACTGGGCGCGGTGGGCGCGGTAAAGAATGTAAGACTCAGCCACCTTGTAGTGACCCTGACGCATCAGCTCCTCCTGAACGCGGTCCTGGAGATCTTCGATGCGCATGAACTCCTGACCACTCCGAGCGATCCGATCCGTGAGGGCCGTGGAAATTTCCTTCGCCGGCGAAGAATCCATCCCGAGGGAAAGGAAAGCGCTGCGCACCGCGATCTCGATCTTGTTTGGATCCCACGCGACCACTTCGCCACTGCGGCGGATGACGCGACAGAGCGGTTTTTCGGTGCTGGCGGCGCGGGAGTCGCGCCGGGCGTTTTCCGTTGTCTTGCGGCGGATGAGGAGGCTCTTGGCGACATCGTGAGCGTTCTGTCGGACGAGCGCCATTTCAATGATGCCGGTCAGCTCGCTAGAGGAGAGGAGCACGGTGCCGTCGGCTTCCTCGGTGTTCGCCTTGGTCGTGAGCATCTCGCTGACGGTGCGCACGATATTCGCGACGAGTTGGCGATTGGTGTCGTTGAAGATGTCATCCTGCTTGCGGGCAAGGGCGAGATCGGTGACGGCTCGGCCCACCGTTTCGGCGATCTTTGCGATGCTCAGCTCGGATTGCTCGTCGCCCACCTGAATGATGATGCGTGAGGTGGGAGCCGAGTGGCTGGGGGTCGTGTCACTCCAGTTGAAGCGGGGCTTCATCTCTTGGGGAGTGGCGGCGGTGCGGTGTAGCTCGAGATCTTGCTCGATAAGATGGCGGGTAATCATTGCGGTCGGAACGGGTGCGGATTGGGGGGCAGGGAACGGAAAAATATCGGGTGCGGGGAAAAGAGACGGAGCGACGGGGGCGGGTGTGCAAACCGACCCTGTCGTTACGGAGGATCACAGGTCGTCGTCGCTGACGGAGGCGAGGGCCGAAGCCTTCTGATATTCGGTGACCTTGGTCTCGAAGAAGTTCTGTTCTTTCTTGATGTCGATGGTCTCGGCGAGCCAGGGGAAGGGATTGCGCACTCCCGGATTGAGCGGGTTCAGCCCGACCCCCTCGAGGCGGCGGTCGGCGATGTAGTCGATATATTGGCAGAACTCATCGACGTTGAGGCCGACGGCGCTGACAGGGAGGCAGTCGCTAATGAACTCCTTCTCGAGGGCAACGGCCTCCTTCATCGTCTCGACGAGTTCCTCTTTGAACTCGGGCATCCAGATCTCCATGTTTTCGCTGACGAGGTCCATGAAGAGGTTGCGGAAAACCTCGATGTGGTTCGATTCGTCGCGCAGGGTGTATTGGAACATTTCTCCGATGCCCTGAAATTTCTTCTGGCGTCTCAGGCCAAGGATCATGCCGAAAAGGCCATAAAACTGAGTGCCCTCCATGCACTGACCGAAGACGAAAATGTTGCGGGCGAGTTTCTTCTTGTTCTCCGGATCGGTCAGATCGACATCGCGGCGTAGATCGTGCGAGGTGCGGGTGACGAACTCGTTCTTGCGTTTGATCGTGGGGATCTGCTCGAACATCGCCTCGCACTCGTGCGGGTTGATTCCAAGGCTGCTGATCATGTAGAGGAGACTGTCAGCGTGGATATTTTCCTCGTGGGCGTGGCGGCCAAGGACGAGCTTCAGCTCGGGCGCGGTCACCAGCTCGCGGACGACGTGAAGGATGTTGTCTCCGACGATGCCCTCGGCGGCGGAGAAGTAACCGATCCCCATGCGGATGATCCAACGCTCGGAGTCGCTCAGCTCATCGCCCTGCCATTGTTCGATGTCCTTCTGCATCTGGATGTCTTCGGGCTCCCAGTGGTTCGCCTTCATCGTGCGATAGAGGTCATAGGCCCACTGGTATTTCAGGGGGAGCAGGTTGAAGGCTTCCGTCTTGCGGCCGTTGATGATGCGCTTGGCGGCGTAGGCCTCTTCTGCCTTGTCCTGATCGAGGACGAAGGTCCGGTCTCCGATAGTGAATTTTTTTTCCATGGTGCGTGCGGATCAGCGGGATTGAGGGGAGTAAAAGGAACGGATTCTCTAACTTTTGTGAAGCTCTTGATTTTTCCGATTTCGTTACGTCACAGAGGGGATTGCGACTTCAAAAACCATGAAAACAAGCGATTTCGGAGCTCATCAAGAGTTTGGTAAAAGCACCATATCTTGTTGGCTGGGAGTCATAATGCACAAGATGTAGTGGTTATTCAAGGATATTTTGTCAAAATCGCCACGATTTCGTCGAGGGCTTGTGGTGTAAGCGATTCCGTTGCCAGAGTGATCAAAAATCGCTTTAAAAAGCCAGATAATTAAGGTCACTCAGTCAATCCGTGAGCGAAACTTGGGTTGCTGCTGCCGGATCGCGGGAAAGGGGGAGAAAAAAGGCGGTCCGGAAGAAGATCCAGACCGCCTCGGGAGGGGGGAGGGCTTGAGGAGGGGACGCTCTCAGCGGGCAGCGGCAAATCGTTCGGCCACGGCGTCCCAGTTGACCACGTTCCAGAAGGCACCCACGTAATCGGGACGGCGGTTCTGGTAGTTGAGGTAGTAGGCGTGCTCCCAGACGTCGAGTCCAAGGATGGGAGTGCTGCCGTCGCACCCGGCGGCGGCACCCATCGTGGGACTGTCTTGATTTGGGGTGCTGGTGATGGCGAGGCCGCCGTCGGCTTTTACGACGAGCCAGGCCCAACCCGACCCGAAGCGAGTGAGGGCGGCGTTCTTGAAGGCTTCTTTGAAGGCATCGAGCGAACCGAACGCCTGATCGATGGCGGCGGCGAGCTCGCCGATCGGTGCGCCCCCTGCATTGGGGCCGAGGATGGACCAGAAGAGGCTGTGGTTGGCGTGACCACCACCGTTGTTGCGGACGGCGGCTCGAATGTTTTCCGGAACGGCGTCGAGGTTGGCGATGAGATCGTCGATCGACTTGCCTTCGAGTTCGGCGTTGCCTTCGAGGGCCTTGTTGAGATTGGTGATGTAGGTGGCGTGGTGTTTTCCGTGGTGGATCTCCATGGTGCGGGCGTCGATGTGGGGCTCGAGCGCGTCAAGAGAGTAGGGGAGCGGGGGAAGTTCGTGGGCCATGGTCAGTTCGGGTTTGGATTGGTGGTATGAATTCGTCGTGGCGCGTCTTGAACGCTTGGGAAGACGAGAGCCCCACCTCGGCAGCTTGTCAAAATCGCGTTACGTCGCGAACCCGGATAATTCTCACGGCTCGCGGTGATAATTCACGAAGGCGTTGAGAAATCGTGAGCGCTCCCGGGAATCGTCTCCCGCTTAAAAAGGGAAGGCCAGCGGTGGAACGGTCACGTCAAGGCGTGCGTTCGAGTGGTTGAGTCCTTCTGATTCGGAGATCGAGGTGACCACGTCGTTGGAGAAGTCGACGGTGATCCGCCCCGACTCGACCAAGAGGTAGCGCGTCACAGGCACCGCTTGACCGAAGGCATCGACCGACATCACGGTCTGGGGGACGCGTTGGTAAGAGATGAATTCGAGCGAGTCAGTTCGTCCCGCTTCGTTCACCGTCGACTGGCGTTTGTCAGGTGGTCCGATCGAAGCGGTGACTTCGGCCACGGTCATGCCTAGCGCGACCTGTTTCTTTTCGATCAACTCCGAGACGATGAGGTAACGCTGGTGATATTCGCGCAGGTTTTCCTCAAAGCCATCGGGCAGGCCTGCGATTGCCGCCTTGCTGACCCACCCGGCTACCTGGCCCTGCTTCGCCTTCGCTCGGACCCGGTAGGCCTTTTCACTCACGGCGAGGAGCACGGCATTCTGTTCGGGGAGAAGGTTTCCAATCCAACGTTCTCCCTTGAGATTTGCGTAGATCGGCGCACCGGCGGCCACTCTGACGATGAGTTCTTTTTCCACCATGCCTTCGAGATAGATGGCCCCGTCTTCTCGCACCAGTTCGCTTTTGCTGCGATCCTCCCGCTCCACCGTGACGATTCCCGGTCGCCGGAGTTGTCCTTTGGCGGGAAGTGAGAACCCGATCAACAGCAGCGCGGCAAGAGAGGCCCTGACGGGTGATAGCAAGTTCATGAGTTTTGGGCGCAAGGATGCGGGGAAGGGGACCGACGGCCCCGGTTGGACGAGCGGGAACCCGGTTGCATGAACCAATCTGCCCTGCGCGATCGCGCGTGGCAAGCCCGAGAACGGAGGGAGGTTGCGCGTCTGATCCTTTTCCCTTTACCTCACCCCTCATCGTGGCGTTTCTTTGTGCCATGTCCACGAACTCCCGGAAGAAGCCCAGAGCCTCCCTTAACCCTCTCAAATGGGTTCTCATCGGCGGGGGCTTGCTCTTGGTCACTCTCGTGATCGGCCTTCTTTTCGCCAAGTCGATGCTGAACGGTTGGTTGCGCGGCGAGGGGTTTGGCAACTGGCTCAACGCTCGGGCGTCGCAGGTCCTGAGATCGGACGTCTCTCTGGGGGACCTGAAGTGGGATGGCTCGGAAGTTTTTACGAAACGCATCGAGGCCCTCGGGCGGGAGGAAGCCGGGTTCTCCGAACTGGTGCTCGATGGCGTCAGGGCCCGTGCCGGGGGCATTGAGGACAAGGCCTTACGTGTGCCAGAGGTCGCCGTGAATCGTCTCGAACTGAAGTTTTCGCCAAAGCGCCGGGCCGCAGCACCGACTGCGGTGCCGACCTCGCTCAAGGAAGTCCCCTCCGCCGCAGGCGGCCCGGCGCTCCCGGGTTGGCTCTCGGCCTATCTTCCCGACCGGGTTGAAGTTGAGGAAATCGAGATCGCCACCGCGCGTGTCTCCGTCGAAAAGGCGGGGGGCGAAGTCTTTCTCTTGAACGGGGTCGGGGCGACCCTGCGGCCAGATTTCCGCACCGGATTCTGGGAGATCGAGGGAAGGGGAGGCAGTTTCACTTTACCGACACAGCCCGAGCTCGCCCTGAAGGAACTCGGGCTGCGCTGGAGGGGCGGCGATCTCTTCGTGGATCGCTGCGCACTGGGCGTTTTCAAAGACGGGCACATTGATGGCAAAGGCGAGATCGGCTTGGGGAGCCCGGGACGTTTTGATCTCGAACTCGATTTCTCGAGGGTTAACGTCGATGACCTCCTCGGGGGAGAATGGCGTGACCGCCTCGCCGGGACGATTCGTGGTCCGGTCCGCATCACCGGTGCCCCTGGCGCGTTGGTCTACGAGGGAACGATGCATCTTGATGAGGGAGTCATCGAGGCGATGCCGGTCCTGAAACGAATCTCCCAATACACGCGCACCGAACGTTTTGAGCGCCTCGTCCTGAATCAGGCGCAGGCCGACTTCAAACGGAACGGTGACCGGCTCGAATTGCGGAATCTCATCCTGCAATCCGATGGGCTCGTGCGCGTCGAGGGAGAAGCTGACCTCGAGGGGGAACAGATTGCAGGGGAATTTCAGGTCGGCGTGACTCCCGGCACGATGCGCTGGATCCCCGGGGCGGAGCGGCTCGTTTTCAACGAGGAGCGGGCGGGTTTTCTCTGGGCGCCGATGAAACTCAGCGGCAGCCTTAACGCTCCGACGGAGGATCTCAGTGCCCGGCTCGTCGCCGCAGCAGGAGAGTCCGTCGTCTCGGAATTGCCAAGCGGCGTTCTCGACGCGGCGCAGGGTTTGCTGAAGGGAGCGGCGGGGGAACCCGAGGCCAGCGGCCTGATCGATCAGGGAAAAAAAGTCATCGACCTCCTCACCCCATTTTTAAAGGCTCCTTGAGGACATATCAACGCTTTCCGTGCGCATCTCTGCGACCCGATCTTTGCGACCTGTGATACAGGGTTGGCGGGAGCTTGTGAAATTTTTCACAAATTCGCCTTGCGTGTCTTCTCCGGGTGTTTAGGATGAACCGTCTGCCGGGGGATGGCTCATTTCAGCGGCCTGATTTGGTGCGACCCCCACCGCCTCTCGACACGATGGTTTTCTCCCTTTCCATGGTCTCCATTGAATCCGCTCTCCCGATGCTGGCAGCCGGGGGTATCGGTGCGCCGACGCTCCCCGATTTGGGCTGGTTCACCAACTCAATCTTTGTGGCGATCGTCGTCACCACGGCGATCCTCCTCTTCACCCGGATGGCGACGAAGCGGATGGAAATGGTTCCGGGCGCCAAGCAAAACTTCGTTGAATACCTGATCGAGTTTCTTTACGGGCAGGTCGAGGGAATTGTCGGCAAGCACGTCGCTCCCAAGGCCTTCCCGCTGCTCGCCACGATCTTTATTTTTGTTCTTGTCTCAAACTGGTTTGGTCTCATCCCCGGGGTGGGGACGATCGGCTTCGGGGAGAAGACCGGTCCCGTGTCGGTGGACTCCTCCTTCACTGACGCTGACGGCCTCTACACCTTCGTCCCGCTTCTACGTCCCTCGACCGCTGACCTAAACATGACCTTGGCTCTTGCTGCCGTGTTCATGTGCGTCTGGCTCTACCTCTCGATTTCCGAGCTGGGTCTTTGGGGTACCATTGTCCACATTTTCGGACCCAAGGGAGGTGTTCAGGGCGCCTTGAAATGGGGCTTGATGATCGTCTTTATTATCGTCGGAATCATCGAAGTGGTTTCGATCATGTTCAGGCCGATGTCGCTTTCGTTGCGGCTCCTTGGGAACATTTACGCAGGGGAGACCTTGTTGCACACCATGGGGGGGCTGGGGGAAACTCTTGGTTTTCCGGGTTGGTTGGCAAAGATCTCTTCCGTGATCTTTCCGCTGCCGTTCTACTTCATGGAGATCCTCGTAGGGGCGCTACAAGCCACTGTTTTCTCCCTTCTCTGTGCCGTCTACATCAAGTTGTCGACCACTCACGATGGTGAGGAGCATCATTGACCCGCTTTCGAATTTGCCGACGGGACCATGCCGTTGTGCGTGGGCGTTGGTTAGTAACACCCAAATCCAAAAACAGCTATGATCAACCTAGTCAACACCCTCGCTGCTGCCGCTGACGCTGCGGCTGCCTCCGGAGCCTTCAACGGCAACTTCGCCCTCGCCATCGCTGGCGCCGGTGCCGCCATCGCCATCGGTATGATCGGTATGGCCTCCGCCCAAGCGGTTGGTCGCAACCCCGGGGCCTTCGGTAATATTCTTACCATCGGCATTATCGGCATGGCCCTTGCCGAGGCTATCGCCATCTACGCGCTGATCATGGCGCTCCGCTGATCCCTTCCAGGGGGCCGCGGTTCAAGTTGAATCGCGGCTCCTCGGGTCCGCCTTCATTTCCAAGACCTCCCCCAAACCTCTCCTCCCACGACGATGGCAAGCATCCTTGAAACCTTTGGCCTTGATTGGGCGAAGTTCCTTTCGCAAGTGATCATCGTTTTGATCGTCTACGGCATTCTCTCCAAGTATGCCTTCGGACCCGTTCTGGCAATGTTGGAGGTCCGTCGTCGACGTATTGCCGAGGGTGAGGCCAATCTCGAGACGATCAAGGCCGAGATGGGTCGCGCCGAGGAAAAGGTCCGCGACATGCTTGCCAAGGCCAATGCCGATGCCGAGCGTCTCATTGCCGAGGCTCGTGAAAGCGCTGAAACTACCCGCAACCAAAAGACGCAGGAGGCGGTGAAGGAAGCTCAGCAGATTCTGGAAAAGGCGCGAGAGGCCTCGCGTCTCGAGCATGAAAGTGCCATGAATGAACTCAAGCGCGATTTTGGTCGACTCGTCATTGACGCTACTTCCAAGGTGACTGGCAAAGTGTTGGACGAAAAAGACCAGAAACGTATCAACGACGAAGCGGTTGGTCAGGTGGCACTTTGATCCAAATCAGCCACGGACCTCTTTCCTCTCCGCTCTCTATGAAATCCCGAAAAGAAGCCCTGCGCATTGCGAAAAAGATTTTCGCTGCTTCGCTGAAGGATGGGCATCTCGACGAGTCCTCCGTGCGCAAGGTGGTGGCCAAGCTGTCCGAGGCGCGGCCTCGCGGTTATCTCGAAGTCGCTGATGCCTATTGGCGACTTGTTCGCCTCGAGGTTGAGAGGAACCGGGCGATCATCCAAAGTGCCGTCGCCCTCGATGAGCCGACCACGGCCGGCCTCATTGCCGACTTGAAGAAAAAATACGGTCCCCAGATCACCACGGAGTTTTCCGTAGACTCCGACCTCCTCGGTGGGGTCAAGATCCGCGTCGGAAGCGACGTGTGGGATGGCAGTGTCAAAAACCGCCTCGAACGCCTTTCTGAACAATTCAACTGACCTAACAAGACTCCAACGATTCACCTGACGCCACGTCATGAGCAATATTCTCCAGGAACTGGAATCCGAAATCGCCGCCCTTAAGACCTCCGTGTCCAAATCGAACGTGGGCATCGTCCGCGAGATCGGCGATGGTGTCGCCAAGGTTGAGGGACTCAGCGATGTCATGCTGAATGAAATGATTGAGTTCCCCGGGGGGCTTTACGGCCTCGCCTTGAACCTCGAGGAGACGGAGGTTGGCTGTATTCTTCTCGGGGATGGCCTCAACGTGAAAGAGGGTGATGAGGTCAAATCGACTGGCAAGCTTCTGTCCGTCCCGGTCGGCAAAGAGATGCTTGGTCGTGTCGTCGACTCGCTCGGCCAGCCTGTTGACGGCAAGGGAGAGATCAAGACCTCGGTGACCTATCCGGTCGAAAAGATCGCTCCCGGCATCATTCCCCGGCAATCCGTGAGCGTTCCGGTGCAGACCGGTATTCTCGCGATCGACGCCATGATTCCGATCGGCCGAGGCCAGCGGGAACTGATCATCGGCGACCGCTCTACCGGCAAGACGACCGTCGCGGTGGACACCATCATTTCCCAAGCCCGTCAAAACCGTGCTGCCGAGGAAGGAACGCTGAAAAATCACAAGCCTCTCTACTGCATCTATGTCGTGATCGGCCAGAAGCTCGCGAATGTGGCCCGGACCATCGCCACCCTCGAGGCGGAAGGTGCCATGGACTACACCTGCGTTGTGGTCGCCTCGGCCTCCGATTCCGCAACGAACCAGTATCTCGCCCCCTATGCCGGTGCCGCCATTGGCGAGTGGTTCATGGACAACGGAATGGACGCGCTCATTGTCTACGACGATCTCTCCAAGCACGCCGTTGCTTACCGTCAGGTCTCGCTCGTCCTTCGCCGCCCATCCGGCCGCGAAGCTTATCCTGGTGACGTGTTCTATCTCCACAGCCGTCTGCTCGAGCGCGCCGCCCGCCTCAGTGAGGCCAACGGTGGCGGATCGTTGACGGCTCTTCCCATCATCGAGACTCAGGCGGGAGACGTTTCGGCCTACATCCCGACCAACGTGATCTCGATCACGGACGGGCAGATCTACCTTGAGACGGACCTGTTCTACCAAGGCATCCGCCCTGCGATCTCGGTGGGCTTGTCGGTCAGCCGGGTTGGTTCCGCGGCCCAGACCAAGGCGATTAAGAAGGTCTCAGGTACGACCAAGCTCGACCTCGCCCAGTTCCGCGAAATGCAGGCGTTCGCCCAGTTTGGTTCCGACCTCGACGCCAAGACGAAAGCGCTCATCGAGCGCGGCCAGCGCATCGTCGAGCTTTTCAAGCAGACTCAATATCAGCCCCTCCCGATGGAGGTTGAGGTGGTGCTGCTCTGGGCCATGCAGAACGGTTACTTCGATGATGTCGCCGTCTCCAGCGTCAAGGATTGCCAGTCGAAGATGCAGGAGTTTCTCACCAGCCGCAAGGATGCGATCCTCGCCAAGATTCGCGACGAGAAAGCACTCTCGGACGAGATCGTGACCGATCTCAAGCAGGCCGTGGCTGATTTCAAATCCTCCTACAAGGCTTGAGCTGTTTCAGTAGACGTTTGCTGAAAACCGAACCCTGACGCCTTTCCTCGATGGCAAATCTTCGCGACATCCGCCGGCGCATCAAGTCGGTTAAAAACACGGCCCAGATCACCAAGGCCATGCAGTTGGTCGCCGCCTCGAAGATGAAGAAGGCGCAGGATCAGGCGACCTCTGGGCGTTCCTACGCGGACTTGCTGAACAAGGTCATCAACCACCTGAAAGAGCAGACCTCGCCCGAGGATCATCCCCTGCTCCGTGAAGAGGTTGAAGGGGGTGAAAACGACCTCGTCATTCTTGTCACTTCGGACAAGGGACTCTGTGGCCCCCTCAATACCAACCTGCTCCGCCTCGTCACCGAGCGTGTTTCCGAGGGTTCCTCCTTCGTCACCATCGGCAGCAAGGGTCGTCAGGCGATGGTTCGCCTCAAGAGGAACATCGTCGCCGACTTCACGGTGAAGGATCCGGTCTCCTTCGCCGAGACCAAGCCCGTTTCCGATTTTGTGATGGAGCGTTTTTTGGCGGGCGACTATTCCAGCATCAGGGTCGTTTTCTCGAATTTCATCAACACGATCCGGCAGGAGCCGCACATCGAGACGCTCTTGCCGATCAGCCCGATCGAATTGGGAACCAAAAAAGCCTTCGACAACCTTGCCGGAGGTGCTCCGGGCGAGGCCAGTGGCCTTGAATGCAGTGGTTATCTCTTCGAGCCATCGACCCGATCGGTCCTCGATACTGTCGTGCCGCAGTATGTCGGCTATCAGCTTTACCAGATGATCCTCGAGTCCCGTGCCTCTGAGCACTCCGCGCGGATGGTGGCGATGAAGGCCGCGACCGATAACGCCAAGCAGATGATCAAAGACCTCACTCTCGAATACAACAAGCAGCGTCAGGCCGCGATCACCGCCGAGCTGCTTGAGATCACGACCGCCATGCGCGCCCTCGAGTGAGGCTGCGCTACTTTCTTTTTCCGACTTTAAAACCCGTAATCGCAATCCCTCAACGAGCAGGACCCATAACAGATGAGCAACGCAGGAAAAATCGTCCAGATCATCGGCCCGGTTGTCGATGCCGACTTCTCCCAAGCCGGGAAGTTGCCCGAGATCTA
>NEUQ01000072.1 GCA_002288445.1 Verrucomicrobiia bacterium Tous-C2TDCM
CAGGTAGGGCAACACTTTTTCCTCGAGGGCACCGGGGAGGAAGCCGAGGGCCTCGCCCGCCTCCACGGCGGGACGGGTCAGGACAATACGGTCGATTTGGCGGGCCTTGAGCAAGTCGAGTGCGTAGGCCATGGCGAGGTAGGTCTTGCCAGTGCCGGCCGGTCCGATCCCGAAGACGACATCGTGCCCGTCGAGGGCCTCGATGTAGTCGAGCTGGTTTTTTGTGCGTGGGGTCACGGCTGGCTTAGAGCCGCCGCCCAGCAAGCGCACCCGAAACAGCTCGGCGACCTTTATTCCACTACCCTCGCCGGGAGTCGCCAGTGCCTCAGCAGCGGCTCCCACGGCGTAGCGGAAGGAATGGGCCGTGATGATGCCTCCCTTTCGCCGGGCTTCTTCCAGATCGCCGAGGACGGCAACTCCGGCCTCAACGCGGGCGCTGTCACCCTCCAGCCGAATCCAGGCGTCACGGGTCGTGACGGTGACCTTAAGCCGGGTCTCAAGCTCGCGCAGGAGGGAAAGATCATCAGCGAAAAGACCGTGCAAGAAATGCGGGGTCTCGAACTCGATCGTTTTTTCCGCCATATCGGGATTCTCAGCGGTAGCCATAGACGAGCCCCCAATCGAGCACCCCGGGAAACTCTCCGACGCCCGCAACGGGATCGTTCGCACCACGCTCGGCCGCGGTGAGCGCCTTGCCGGTTTTCTCGTAGGTGGCAACAACGCGGATGAAATAGGTCGCGGTCTTTTGCGGCAGGGAGCGCACCCCGGCGAAAGAACCCTTGGCAAAAGACTCAAGCCCGACGGAATTACCCTCGTTGTCGAAGATATCGACCTTGATCGTCGCGCCGGGCCAGCTCGTGCCCGCCCAGAACCAGTATTCGTTGCCGCGGAAAAGCTGGTGGCGGATGAGAAGGGGTTTGCCGGGCTCGACTTCGCCCGACCAGTTATCCTCGCGCACCTCGAAGCCCTGCTCGACATAAGGAGTCGCGGCCTCGAAGGCCATGGAGATCGCTTCGTTGACGAACGCGTGGGCGCCCCCCCCAAAGCCGACGAGGATGGCGCAAACGATCGCGATAGGTCGGGAGTGGTGGTTCATCCGGTTTTTCAGAGACTACAACGGTTCAATTCACGAGGCCGACTTGGCGAAATAAAATTCCTCGAGCAGGTCGCGACTGATGTCGCGGAGTTGATTGATGTCCTCTTCGGAAAGATTGCCGGGCTCGGTGATGATGGCCTCGAGCCTGGCAAGGCCCGTGGCGATCCCTCGAATCGCGGGCATGCTCGCGGCGGGTCCACGCATCGAGGCAATCATCTCACGAAAGTGGGCAATCAGGCCGGGCTGGTTGAGAAGTTCGGCCTTGTCCTCGCTGTAGGATCCGCTGATAAAACTGGTCACGACGTTGGTGCCGCGCAACCACCCACCGAGGCTGACAAGCCCGGAGAGCTCGTCGTCGCGCAGTTTTTCCATCGTCGTTCGCACGGTCTGCTGGGTCGCATCGAGTTCGTCGCGCACCTTCGCCCAATCGCGGTTTTTCGAAGCTTCGATGATGGCAAGGCTGTGAGGCCGCACCGAGGAAGCGAGGCCAAGAGACTCGGAAAGATCGAGCACGCGTTTGCCGATTGACTCGATCTCCCCGGCGTTTTTGGCCTGCACAGCAATGAATCCCTCGGCGACGAGGCTGCCGAAAGTGAGGGCGAGAAGGGAACGCTCACCACCACGGTCCATCGCCGCGGGGAGTTGGATGCCGCTGTTCCAATCAGGTTCGTCGAGCTTGTCGAGGACGGCGAAGATTTCGGCGGGAATCGGAACGACGACCTTGTCAACGAGTTCACCAGGGAAATTAGTGAGATTGATCCGCTCGGGCGACGAGGGAACCCCACCCTCCTGAGCCATGCCCAGCCCCGGGAGCATCGCGCGGAAAACCAAGGCAACGATGAGATGGCGGAAGACGGCAGGGAGCGGCTGGGACATTTCAATCTCTACGGGATCCGTGAATTATCGCAGAAAATCAGCAGGGATCAATCAGGCATCCGCCTCGTTTTCCCTCAGATCGAGGCCAGGGTCACCGCAATATTGCCACCAAAACAGACATCGACATCGCTCCCTGCCACACGAAGACGCTCGTGGTAGTCGCCCGCGTAGTGCAGCAGCCCCGGGCTCTCCTCGCGGTAGGTCACGAGGAGTGGATGTCGTTCCTGCTCGCAGCGGATGATCCTTGGCTCGGGATCGCCGGGCGAGGGGTGAGGCAGGTTCACGTTCCAGAAGTGCCCCAATCGGGGAGGCTCGGCGAGAAGCCCGGCGACCACATCACGAGCGCGCTCGGCTGCCTTTTCCCAATCGACCGCCAGACCACGGCGGAGGTAGTGCGAGAAGGTCACCCCAGGGATGCCCTGGAAAGCCGCTTCGCGCACCGCTGCGACGGTACCTGAAATCACAAAATCATGCCGCCCAAGATTGCCACCGTGATTGATCCCGGAGAGGACCCAATCGGGCGCAACCGGCAGGAGATGAGCGAGGGCGACCCGCACACAATCCGCCGGAGTCCCGTCCACGGCAAAGGTCCGCTCGCCCTTCTGTTCATAGCGGATCGGGGCATCCGTGGTGACGCGGTGCCCGATCTGCGACATCTGTGACATGGGGGCCACGACCCAGACTTCGTCGAAGAGTTCCCCGGCAAGCTGTCGCAGAGCAGTGAGCCCGGTGGCGGCGATGCCGTCGTCGTTGGAAAGCAGGGCGATCATGGGTCAAAAAATACGGGATTTGGGTTTTGCCCCACACCTTACGAGGGTCTATGTCTCAGCTGTGGCCAGCACGCAAGAGATCGTTTTCTACGACCGTTACGAAGGTCGCCTCCGCACCGAGGCGATCTACGGGGAAAAACCCCTGCGATGGGCCTACGAGACCACTCTGGGGAGGCTCTGCCTCGAGAGCATCATCAAGCGCCGCTGGTTCTCCCGCCTCTATGGCCGCTGGGCCGACAGCCGACATTCAGCGAAGGAGATCGCACCCTTTCTCACCCGCTTCGGTGTCGATCCGAACGAGTTCCTCGAACCAGTCGAAAACTTCCGCACCTTCAACGAGTTTTTCTACCGACAACTCCGTCCCGAAGCGAGGCCCCTCGCGCCTGGAAACGGCACGGTCTTATTCCCCGCAGACGGTCGCCACCTCCTCGTGCCGGACCTTTCCGCGGACTCGACCATTTTCGCGAAGGGGCGCCGCTTCGATCTCGCGAAGCTCCTCGGCAACGAAGAACTTGGACGAGGTTACCACGGCGGGAGCGCGGTGATCTCGCGTCTCTGTCCGACGGATTACCACCGCTTCCATTTTCCGCTCGAAGGTGATGCTGACGAGCCGCGGATTATCAATGGTTCGCTCTACTCGGTGAACCCGATCGCCCTGGCACGATCGCTTCGATACCTTCACGAAAACAAACGCCGCGTCACCAGCGTGCGACATCCGGTGATCGGCCGCTACCTGTTTCTCGAGGTTGGCGCGACCAATGTCGGCGGCATCGTTGACTCGGGCAAGCCGGGTCGGGTCAAAAAGGGCGACGAGAAGGGCTACTTCCGCTTCGGCGGCTCGATGGTAATGACCCTCTTTCCCGTCGGCACGTTTCACCCGGCCAGCGATCTCTCAGAGCAATCTGCCGCCGGGATCGAACTTTACGCCCGAATGGGAGATCAGATGGGTTCGATCGCGGACTGAGGCGCAAAAAAACGGCTGCCCCCACGTAAGGGGCAGCCGTCCTTGAAGGGGAATGGTTCAGGTCAGTCGGTGTGAACCGAATTCCTTCACCGTCGCGTCAACTCACTTGGAGCAAGCGGAGGGAGCGCTGCAGGTGCCGCAGCAGCTCTTGGTGGTTTTGCAGGCGGTCATGGAGAGAGCGCCGATTGCAACGATCGCGAGAAGGATGATGTTTTTCATAGTGTGGTGATGTTTTGGTTAGGTTAAAATCCGAACGAGACAGAAAAGAACGCCCAAACCTTGGGGGCCGGAACGCCAAACGGTTGCATTCGGGTTAAGAGACCGTAGAATCGCCGACTTCGTCAAAAATGCAACCCATGAGTCGAAAGCCAAAACACCTCGCTGTGGCGGGCGCGACCGGGGCCGTGGGGATCGAAATCCTCAAGTGCCTCGAGCAGCGCGATTTCCCGATCAGCGAACTCACCCTCCTCGCTTCGGCACGCTCCGCCGGGAAAACGATCTCTTTCCGGGGTAAAGAAGTGACCGTGAAGGAGCTGACTCCCGATTCCTTCGCGGGCGTCGATATCGCCCTGTTCAGCGCCGGAGGCAGTATTTCCAAGGCTTTCGCGTCCCACGCGGTGGCCGCCGGAGCCGTTGTCGTGGACAATTCCTCGGCTTTCCGAATGGATGAAAACGTCCCCCTCGTCGTGCCCGAGATCAATCCCGAGGACGTCGAGACCCACCAAGGCATCATCGCCAATCCGAACTGCACCACCATCATCACTCTGATGGCCCTCAATCCGATCCATCACGCGTTCGGTGGTGTGAAAAGCGTGATCGCGTCCAGCTACCAGGCAGTATCCGGCAGCGGGGCTCAGGGCATCTACGAACTCGAGGGCCAAGTCCAAGCCATCGCGAAAGGCGAGCCGCTGCCCGAACGGAAGGTCTACTCGCGCCAGATCGCCTTCAACGTCATCCCCCAGGTCGATGTCTTCACCGACAACGGTTACACGAAGGAAGAAATGAAGATGCATTTCGAAGGACGCAAGATCCTCCATTCCCCCGACCTGAAGGCCTCGGTCACGTGCGTCCGCGTGCCCGTCTATCGCTCGCACTCGGTCTCGGTGACTGCCATTTTCAACAACAAGCCATCGGTCGAGGCCGCTCGCGCCGCCATCGCCGCGGCCCCGGGAGTCCACGTCATCGACGATCCTTACGCCGACATCCCTGCTTTCCCGACGCCGCTCGATTCCACCGATGGCGACGACTGCCTCGTCGGACGGATCCGCGAGGACCTCGTCCTCGAAAACGCCCTCACCTTTTGGGTCGTGGGCGACCAGGTGCGCAAGGGAGCGGCGCTCAACGCGGTGCAGATCGCCGAGCTGCTTTGAACCTGATCCCGCGATGGACGCCGCCTACCTCGCCGCCCGCTGCCGTCTCGTCGACGAGGCCCTCGACCGTTTTCTGCCCAAGCCAAAAACGCGTCCAGCGACGATCCACGAGGCGATGCGCTACAGCCTCTTCGCGGGCGGCAAACGTCTGCGTCCCCTCCTCTGCCTCGCCGCAGCTGAGGCCTGCGGGGGCTCGGTCGAGTCGGCTTTGCCTCCGGCGATGGCGGTCGAGTGCCTCCACACCTACACCCTCGTGCATGACGACCTCCCCTGCATGGACGACGACGATCTCCGTCGCGGCATGCCGACTTGTCATGTGAAATACGGCGAGGGCATCGCCGTGCTCGTCGGCGACGCGCTTCTGACGATCGCCTTCGAGATTCTCGCACAAACACCGGCCTCGTCGCGCCACGGCGTCGGCGCCTACGTCACCGAACTCGCCGTCGCCTCCGGCAGCCGGCACTTGATCGGCGGCCAGGTCCTCGACCTCGAGGGCGAAGGCAGCGACGTCCTTCTCACCCCGGCCCAGCTCCGCTACCTGCACGAAAGCAAGACCGCGGCCCTCCTCACCGCCTCGATCCGTCTTGGCGGCATGACTGCCAACGCCACGCCTGCCAAGCTAACGGCCCTCACCAACTACGGCCAGGCTCTTGGACTCGCCTTCCAGATCATCGACGACATCCTCGACGTCACCCAGACGAGCGAAAAGCTCGGCAAAAGCGCCGGCAAGGATATCGCCGCCGCGAAATCGACCTACCCCGCCCTCTTCGGACTCGAAAAGAGCCGCAAGGAGGCCGCCCGTCTCACGAAGAAGGCGCACGATGCGCTGAGGCCCTTCGCGAAAAAGGGCGAGCGGCTCCATGAGATCGCGGATTACTTGCTGGACCGGGAGTATTGATCGATTCTCAATCCGGATGATGCCTGCCCTCCCTCTCGAGGCGCGGCATCTCCCCGGGGGCGTGACCGTGGATGCGCTCATGATCCTCGGCCGGTTCGAGATGGGTCGTGACGATCGTCGACGGTCCCACTTCCTCGCGGATCTCGCGTTCGATCTCGCTGGCGATGGCGTGGGCGTCGCGCACCGTCGTCTCATCGGTGAAGACGAGGTGGAAATCGACCCAATGCCCGTCACCGAGATGGCGGTGACGCATCTGGTGCCAGGTGACGCCATGACGCGCGGTCGCCTCATCGAGCCGAGCCACCAGCGCGCTCTGCACCACCGGGTCAGCGCGGTCCATCAGCCCGTTCGCACTCCGCCACATCAGCGCCCCGCCTGACCAGAGGATGTTCAGGGCCACGAGCATCGCACAGATCGGATCAAAGCCCATCCAGCCCGTCGCCCAGGTGAGCCCCAGTCCCGCCAGGACCCCGATGCTCGTCCAGGCGTCCGTCAGCACATGGTGGCCGTTCGCCTCGAGAATCAGCGAACCGCCTTTTCTCCCGAGCCGGAGGAGGTGCCAGCCGAGCCATCCGTTGATCAGCAAGGCTACCGCGGTGAGCAAACTGCCGGTCCCGAGATTTTGGGGCGCTTCCCCCGCGATCCATTGCCGGATCGACTGCCAGAGAATGAAGCCTCCGGCGATCGAGATCAATCCTCCCTCGAATCCCGCCGAGAAAAACGAGATCTTCGCATGACCGTAGGGGTGTGACTCGTCCGGCGGTTTTTGCGCGAGGCGGAGGCTGTAAACGACAAACCCCACCGCCGCGACATGCACGATCGACTCGGCCGCGTCGCTGAGAATCGCCGAGGAACGCGTCAGCCACCAGGCCCAAACCTTGATCGCAAGCATGCCCACACCCAACCAGAAGGAAAGCCAACTGGCCCTCCGGAGGAGCGTCTGACTACGTTGCGAATCGGTCATGAAATCAGAAGTCAGTCTGCACCGCTTCCACCGTTTGCGATTTGCGGTTCACCGCCCTCCGGGCGTCATCCCCAGTTCCCGCAACTGGCGCGCCACCGTTCCCGCCCAGTCGCGGTTCGCGGCCGGACTCGCCGGACTCGGATGAAGGACGCGACCGATCTTCGCCGGATGTCCAATCGACTCCGCGACCCGGGCGAGACAGGACTCGGCAAAGCCGCCCACACCGATGAGAAGGTCGGGTTTCAGCTGCCGCAGATGCTCCGCGAGATACGCGTCACAAGCGACCTCGACCGGTGCCATCTCCGCAGCCGGCAGTTTGTCAGGAGTGCGGTTACGGCTGCTCGCCTCCATCCAGACGAGCGGGCAATAATTCACCACGTAGTGATCGGAGAAGAAGTCCTCCGCCTTCGGATACCATTCCGAGAAGAGCCCCCAGAGACGGCGACCGCTCACCTCCGACTTGTCGCAGTCAAATCCCACGACCGGCCGCTTCGGATGCTCGGACACGGGCTTTTGCACCGGAGCCGAGATCCCCATCCAATCGCGCACCAGGGCGATTTCCCCGAAAGGCACTCCCGTCTGCGCCATGCCCCATGGACCCGGATTCATCCCGAGGAAAAGGACGCGCTTTTTCGTGTCGCCGAAGCGCCGCACATACAGTTCGTGTGGAGCCCGGGCATAATCGAGCGGGTTGTAGACGTGCGTCACCGGCTCGGCGAAGGAAAGACCCCGCAGGCGCGAGACGAGTTCATCGGTGGCGGTGAGGAGGGCGGCGGATACGGACATGCCCGCATTGAACGACCGGGCTCGGGAAGGTCAAGGAGGGAAGCACGGAGATGCAAGGCGAGTTTGCAAATCAGATAATCTGATTCTATGATTCCCCATGGAAACGACCCTCACCGTCACGGAAGCCGCCCGGGCCTTCTCGGATCTGATCAACCGGGTCGTTTACCGCGGCGATACCGCGATCCTGACCCGCAATGGATCGGTGGTCGCACGGATCGTTCCCGAGCCGCGCCGCGAAAGCACCGGGCTCGATCTCGCCGCCGCCCTGGAGTCCGCCCCGCGCCTTTCCCCGGAGGAAGCCTCCGCCTTCGCCGACGACATCGAGGCGGCGCGCCGAAGCCTGAACGGCCAAGCTCTGCCCGATCCCTGGGGGGAATGAGTCTGATCCTCGACAGCTCCGTGCTCATCGCCGACGAGCGCGGCACGTGGGATGGCCGTGGTTTCGCGCGGAAGGTGATCGGCAACCAACGAACCGCGATTTGCGCGATCACCGCCTCGGAGTTTCTCCACGGTTGCTTCCGCGCTCCTGTCGGCAAGCGCCGCGAACAACGGGTCGCCTTTTTCGACGCGATCGTGAATGCCCTCGAAGTGATCCCCTTTGATCTCGGAGTCGCGAAGACCCATGCCGAACTATGGGCGGACCTCGCCTCTCGCGGAATCGGTGTCGGTGCCCACGATCTGCTCATCGCGGCGACCTGCCTGCACCTCGATTGGTCGTTGGCCACGCTGAACGAAGCGGAGTTTTCGCGGATTCAGGGATTGAAGTTGGTCGATTGCGTTTCCTTCCGGAACGGTTGAAAGAACGTGCCGCTTCCGTCCCCATGATCGATTCCTCCCCCACCCTCGCCATCGTCGGATCCGGCTCCGTCGGAGGTTACTACGGCGCCCGCCTCGCCTCCGTCGCCGAGGTCTCCTTCCTCATGCGGCGCGACCTTGCTGCGGTGCGCGAGCGTGGACTGACCATCCACAGCATCGCCGGCGACCTGCACCTCGATTCGGTGCGCGCCTTCGCCACGACCGAGGAGATCGGGCCGGTCGACCTCGTCGTCATCGCGATCAAGTCGACCGCCAACGAGGCCCTATCCGATCTGCTCCCGCCGCTGCTGAAATCTGGCACGATTCTCCTCACGCTGCAAAACGGACTCGGCAACGAGGCCTTCCTTGCGCACCATTTTCCCGGTCATCCCGTTCTTGGGGGACTCTGCTTCGTCTGCATCAATCGCGGAGAGCCCGGCGTGATCCACCACCTCGCGCACGGCCGCATCGAGATGGGCGCCTTTACCCGTCCGGACACACTCGCGTCTGTCGCCGATCTCTTTGTCCGCGCCGGACTCGATTGCCGCGTCCTCCCTGATCTCGGACTCGCCCGCTGGCGCAAGCTGGTGTGGAACGTGCCCTTCAATGGCCTCTCCATCGCCGCAGGCGGCATTGACACGCAACAAATCCTCGCCGATCCAGCCCTCCTCGCCCGCACCCGGGCGCTTATGGCCGAGGTCATCGCGGTCGCGGCGGCGCTTGGTCATGCGATCGACCCGGCCTTCGCCGAGGGCAACATCAAGGGCACCCTCGAGATGGGCCCCTACCAGCCATCGAGTCTCGTCGATTTTCTCGCCGGACAGGCCGTCGAGGTCGAGGCGATCTGGGGGGCTCCCCGTCGCGAGGCGGAACGTCTCGGCATTCCCGCGCCCCACCTCGACTCGCTTCACCGCGAGATTTGCGCGGCGACCGGATCGAGTCGATCGTGATTGATGTCCGAGTTCACCCTGCCCACCGATCTCAAATCCGCGAAGCCGGCCGTCGGAATCGTCCTAGGATCGGGACTCGGGGGATTGGTGGATTCGTTGGACGACTTGAGGACCTTCGACTACACGACCATCGGGGGCCTGCCGGTTGGCCGAGTCGAGGGCCATGCCGGAAGGCTCCATCTCGGTAGCCTCGGCGGCGTAGGGGTCGCCGTTGCCCAAGGCCGCGTTCACGTCTATGAGGGATTCACCGCTCGCGAGGCCGCGTCGATGATGCGGCTTTTCCACCAGCTCGGCGTCGGCACCGTAGTCCTCACCAATGCCGCAGGAATCGTCAACGCCAACCTCAAACCGGGACGCTGGATGCTGATCTCTGATCACCTCAACCTGGCGAGACAGACGCCCCTGACCGGAGGACCGCATTTCGTCGATCAGAGCGAGGTGTATTCGCCGGATTTGCGCAATCTCCTCCGCGCCGAGAGCCTCGAGCTCAACGGCAGCAGACTTGTCGAAGGGATCTACGCCTGGGTTAACGGACCTGAATACGAAACGCCCGCCGAAGTCCGCATGCTCCGCACCCTCGGCGCCGACGCCGTCGGCATGTCGACCGTGCCCGAGGCGATCCAGGCACGCGCCCTCGGGATGCGCATCGCGGGGCTCTCATGCCTGACAAACTATGGGGCCGGGCTCTCCACAAATCCGTTGAGCCACGAGGAGGTGATGGACGTGGGCCAAGCGGCGGCAAAGCAGCTTTTTGCGCTGCTCGAAAATGCGATTCCAGCGATGGTGGAGATTTGAGCCGACAAGGGCCTGAACTAATTCACGTAATCGGCCCCGCTCAGGCTGCGGATTACGGAATCCTGCCAATCGCGCAACTTCTGCGAGAGCGCTTCGACTACCTCCGGCTTTTGTGATGCAAGATCGGTCTCCTCCCCCGGATCAGTCTCGAGGTCGAAGAGTTCGCCCTTCGCGGCGCCCTTGCTCCGATCCTGCACAAGCAGCTTGTAGCGGCCATCGATGATGGATCGGGACCCGCCGCGGTCCGCCTCGACGTTTGCCGGCATCCGGTAGTTCTGAAAGTTCCGCGTGGCGATGCCGTCGACCACCTTCACCAAAGGAGTCGTGCCTTCCTGTAGCTTGGTATCGAGGTAGGATTCCGGATTCCGCGCGGCGAGCGCACGAGACTCGTAACCCCAAAAACAGAGCGGCGAGGGTCGCTCGGGAATACCATCGAGGAGGAGAGACATCAGGTCGATCCCGTCGAGAGGCCGGTCGGGCAGGGGCGTGCCGGTCAGGCCCGCGATCGTTGGCAGCAAGTCGCTCGTCGAAGCCCGCAAGGGGGTTGTGATCGGCTTGGGAAACCGCGCGGGCCATTCCATCAGCCCGGGGACACGGGTGCCGCCCTCGTAAAAATCCCCCTTCATCCCACGATGGGGGGATTCACGGAAGCCGTCGGGGGACGTTCCATTGTCGCCACAGTAGAACAGGAGCGTGTTGTCCTTCAAGCCGGAAACAGCGAGATGCCGGCGCAGCGTGCCGATGGCACGGTCCATCGCCGTGATCTCCGCGTAGCGCTCGCGCAGGACATCGCCGAGCGGACGGGTCGTCTGTCCCCCGGTTTCGTTGGAAGTCAGCTTGACCATTTTGTCAGGGTATTTGTCGGGCAACTCGTCGTAGAGCGCGAGATCCTGCGGCATTCCTTGGTAAGGCTCGTGTGGTGAACCGAACCAAATCACGGCAAGGAAAGGTTTCCCATCCCTCTGGGCCTGCTCGAGAAAACCGATCGTTTCATCGATGAGGATGGCCGAGCTTTCGCCAGGGAAGACTTCGGGCGATCCGCCGTTTCTTGAGAGGGAGGGGTTCAGCTCGAAAAAGTTGTCGTGGGAAAGGCATTCGTGGAATCCCATCCCGAGCGGGCTCACCGGCGACTCTTTTTTCACCGCGCCGACGTGCCACTTCCCGAAGTGCCCGCAGCGATAGCCGGCCGTGGTCGCAACATGGGCGATCGTGATCTCTTCGGGACGAAAGGACCATCCCGGGGCAAAAGTGCCCATGCGGTTGGGATGGCGTCCAGTCAGAAAGCTGGCCCGCGTCGGCGAGCAGCTCGGATGGGCCGAGTAGAAACGATCGAAACGCAGTCCCGTCGCGGCCATCTCGTCGAGGACCGGGGTTTTCACGTGGGGATGTCCGTTGTAGCCCGTCTCCTCCCAGCCATGGTCGTCGCCCATCATGAGAATCAGGTTGGGGAGAGGTTCGGCGGCGTGGAGGAAAAGCGGGAAGAGGAGCAAAAGGATGAGCGTGGGCTTCATCTCGCGATGTAATGCAAAAGTTTTCGAAGGGACACAGGAATGGGGACAGACGGTCTAGTCACATTGACCGATGAAATCACGCCATCCGGTCTTCTGACCACCCCATTCCACCCGCAGATGCGCCAAATGACGGGAACTCAGCGAAAATCAGCGTCCATCAACGGTCCGACCGAGGATTTCCCTCTGCTCCGTATCCCTCGGCCCGGGTTTACCGTAACCGATACGAAAATCGGTTTGTGAATTCCCTTCCGGAGTCCAAATTCCGCCCACACATGAGCCAACACATCCGACTTCACATCCCGGGACCCGTCGAGGTCTCGCCGGCCACCTATGCGGCGATGAACGCTCCCATGATCGGTCACCGCAGCAAGGACTTCGTCGCCCTCTACGACGCGATCCAGCCGCGTCTCCAGACCCTCATGGGCACTTCCCAGCCCGTTTTCCTCTCTACCTCCTCCGCCTGGGGCGTGATGGAGGGGGCGGTCCGCAACCTCGCCACGAAAAAGGTCCTTTGCTGCTGTTCGGGCGCCTTTTCCGACAAGTGGGTCGATGTCGCCCGCCGTTGCGGCAAGGAAGCCGAGGCGCTTCAGTTTGAATGGGGTGTCCCGGTCGATCCCGCCGCGATCGACGCGAAACTCGCCACCGGTGAGTTCGACCTCGTCACCTTCATCCACAACGAGACCTCGACGGGTGTGATGAACCCCCTCGCCGAAGTCGCCGCCGTCGTCCGCAAATACGACGACGTCCTTCTCGTCACCGACACCGTCTCGAGCTTCACCGTCGTGCCCATCGAGGTCGACAAGCTCGGCATCGATGTCCTCCTCACCGGCAGCCAGAAAGCCCTCGCCCTGCCTCCCGGACTCGCCCTCTTCAGTGCCTCCGAGCGCGCCATGGCCAAGGCCGCCACGATCCAAGACCGCGGATATTACTTCGACTTCCTCGAGTTCAAAGCCAACCACGACAACTCGATGACCCCAAGCACCCCGTGCATCGCCACGATCTACGGCCTCAATCACCAACTCGACGTGATCTTCGAAGAAGGCATCGAAAACCGCTTCGCCCGCCACGAGAAACTCAACGACATGGTCCACGCCTGGGTCAAAAAGAAAGGCTTCGAGTTCTTCGCACCAGAAGGCTACCGCTCCAAGTCGCTCACCTGTATCAAAAACAATCAGGACATCGATGTCGCCAAGCTCGGCTCGATCATGCGCAAGGATCACGCCCTCGCGATCGATGGCGGCTACGGCAAGATCAAGGGCAAGACCTTCCGTCTCTCCAACATGGGCGACGAGACCGAGGCCACGATCCAAAACCTGCTCGACGCCCTCGACGACGCCCTGACAAAACTGTAAAGTGGCATGGGCATCCTGCCCATGCATCGTGTTGCAGCGATAAAAAAGCGAAGGATCGACCTTTGCTCTTTCACGTCCCTACCGTCGAAAGCATGGGCTGGAAGCCCAT
>NEUQ01000073.1 GCA_002288445.1 Verrucomicrobiia bacterium Tous-C2TDCM
CCTCACCCTACATGTTCTGCCTGCAATTCGGCGAGGAATTCGCCCTCGTCGGCAGCTCGCCCGAAGTCCATGTGCAGGCGATCGAGGGTCGCATCCGCATCCGTCCCATCGCCGGAACCCGCTGGAGGGGCAAAACGCCCGAGGAGGACGAAGCCCTCGCCGCCGAGCTCCTTGCGGATCCCAAGGAGCGCGCCGAGCACGTCATGCTCATCGATCTCGCCCGGAATGATGTCGGACGCGTTGCCGAATATGGCTCCGTCGAAGTGAGCGAATTCATGATCGTGGAGCGATACAGTCACGTCATGCACATCGTCTCGAACGTGCGCGGCCGTCTCCGCGGCGACCAGAGTGCCTACGACGTGATGCGCGCCACCTTTCCCGCCGGTACTGTCAGCGGCAGTCCCAAGGTCCGGGCCATGCAGATCATCAACGAGCTCGAGAAATCGAAACGCGGCGCCTATGCCGGTGCGGTCGGCTATTTCGGGTTCGATGGGAATCACGACAGTTGCATCGCCCTGCGCACCGTCGTCCTGAAGGATGGCAAAGCCTATGTCCAGGCTGGTGCCGGCGTCGTCGCCGACTCCGTGCCCGCGAGCGAATACGAGGAGACCGTGAACAAAGCGAAAGGGATGATGCGCGCGATCGAGCGGGCGAAGCTGTTGGAGTGAGTCGGGTGGAGTCGCCACCATCTAAGCGGAAAAGAAGCGGCCTACAAAAGGCATCAATCTTCCGACTTCCGACTTCCGACTTCCGACTTCCGACTTCCAACCTCCGACCTCCCCTCACGCTTTCCCCAGCAACTCCCGCATCCCCGCGCTCAGGGCATCATCCATGCTCGGGGCACTGTTGGCCACGCTCACTTCGTAACCGCCCTGGGGAAAAGCTTCCTTCGTCGGGACATACCAAGTGCCTCCGTCTCCGTAAGCCGCCGTCGCGACAAAACGTCCCGGGGCGAGCGATTGGGCGCGTAGTTGATACTCGACGAAGCTCTCCGCGGGCAGATGCAGCAAGCTGATCCCGTCGAGATGCAGGGCGCTCAGGATGATGGGCTGCTTCGCCGCAACACGGCGGATCCAGCTAACCCGCATTGCCGGACGGATTCGGTCGGCGGGAGGATTTTGCGGATTGCGGACGCGGGCCAGCTCGCCCTCTTCCGAGAAAGCCGGGTTCACCTCGGGCAGGAGATCGTGGGTCGCCCAACCCACCTTCGCGAGCGGCACCGGGGCCAACTTCGCCGAGGCCGCGACCATCGCGGCGTGGAGACGGTCGGTCAGTTCGATTCGGGCCTCGGGTGAGCCGTCGTTGTATTTTCCCGCCCCAATGTTGCCCGCGCAGCCGGTGAAATAAAGATGGGTGCAGCCCGGCTCGGCTGCCTCGATCCGCTTCCGCGCGAGCCCCGGATAGTCGCTGCTGACCGCACCCTTGCCATAGTGGCTCATGGGATGGCAGGCGTAGTAGTGGCACGAGGCGATCTTTTCCGGACCGCTGTAAAAAGCGACCGTTTTCAGTTGGGGATCAATGAGTCCCTCGGTCATGGCGATCAGTTCGGGATCCTTGCAGGCACTGCCCCGCATCTTCAGCACCTTGCCATCGGGACCGAGGGCAATGCGTCGGTTTCCGGCGATGCGATCGACTTTGGCCTCGGCCGCGGCGACGTGGGTGAGCGGTCTGGCCTCGAGGAGTGCTTCCTTCACCGCCGCCTTGCCGCGATTGAGGCAGTCGCGGAAAAAGGCGAGGTCGACGATCTGCATCCCGGCGTCTTGTTCGGCGATGAGTTTCTCGCTCGAGAGGCAGACAAAGGGCGCGTCGTGCTGATGGACACACTGCACCGCGACCCGGTCGGGCGTGGTCCCGGCAGCTTCGGCGAGGGCGGTCCGCCATTGGAGGTGGGCCTCGTTGAGCAGGCCGGTCCAATCAAGCGCGCAGATCACGATGGGATCCCCCGCGCCGAGGATCACAAAGCCGATCGCCTCGAGCGGATCATCGACCGACTTCACCGGCGTGATCCACCCGCCGCAGAGCGGATGACCGGTCGGCGGGGTGACATCGTAGCGGAAGGGCGCGATGCGGAACTTGTCCGCAGCGAAGGCGGAAGGCCGCAGCGGCAGGACAGCTCCGGCGGCGAGAGAGGTGCCGAGCCAGTGGCGGCGGGAGAGAGTTCGGTGGCGGATCATGTCCGGATCGTAGCGGAAAGGGCAGAGGACGATCACCCGCGCCATCGCGTAGGAGAGCGACGTGGACGCGAATCGACCCGAGCGCAGCAACGGTGGAGGGGCAAGCTCCTCCTAGCTCCTCCTCGCCCGCTCTTCCTTCACTCCTTCAAGATCGCTTCGAGCCGTTCGACATTCGCTTTCATCACGGCCATCCAGTCTCCCTCGGCGGGACGATTGGCGCAGGGGGCGAAGACGACGCTTTTCAATCCAAGCTCGGCAACGGCGGCGATGTTGGCTTCGCTCGGCGCGTCTTCCCAGATCATCCAGGTCGCGGGATGTTCGGCGAGGATGGCCTTCAAGTCGCCCAAGTCTGAATCCTTGATCTCCATCTCCGGCTCCCACTCGATCGCCTCGATCTTCAGTCGATAAGCACGCGCGAAATACTGGTAGATCGGATGCGACGCCACGAGCGGCTTGTCGCCCCAGGCCTTGCCGAAAGTCTTGAGGCGCCCGTCGAGCGAGGCGAGATCGGCGAGGAGGACCGCGAGATTCTCATCAATCTTCGCGGCTGATCCCGGCTGCGCCTGCTTGAAGCGCACCGCGATCGCCTCTGACTGCAGCGCTGCTTGGGTCAGATCGATCCAAGTGGTGAACGCGGTCCCGGCATGGGAATGGACGCTCCCGTCGCCGTGCCGATGCGCCTTCCCCGGCGCCTTGAGAAAGTGATCCGAAAAAGCCTTGGAGGTATCGACTTGAGGCGACGTCCTCAGCGAAACCCGCTTCATCCACTTCTCGTAGTCCGCCCCGTTTTTCAAGATGAGATCGGCTTTTTGAAAGACGGAGACCGCTGCCTGCGACGGCTTCCAGAAGGCGGGATCGACGTCGGGATCGACGACGTAGTTCAGCTCGAAGTCATCCGTGCCGAGTCGCTCCGCGAAGAAGTGGAGCGGGTAATTGGTCGATTGGACCACCGTTTTCTTCTGGCTAAAGGCCGGAAGCGTGAACGCAAGAAAGATAAGGGCGAGGTGCGCGAGGGATTTCATGGCATGGGCTCAGTGACACAACCTGTCATAACGTTCAACTTTCCAAAAACCCACGAACACGAACGAAAATTCCCACGCGGTCCGCCTTCCGCCTTCCGCCTTCCGCCTTCCGCCTTCCGCCTTCTGACCTCTGACCTCTGACCTCTGACTTCTTCCCCCTCATCCCTCCCGATTGCGCATGAAGTCCGCGACCTGATCAAAAAAGGCCCCGAGATTCACGCGCGCCTCCCCCGCCAATCCCATCTCGTCCATCGCCGCGCCCATCAACTTGAGCCAGCGGTCGCGCTCAGCTTCGCCGATCGAAAACGGAACATGCCGCATCCGCAGCCGGGGATGACCGCGCTCCTCGACGTAGCGGTCCGACCCGCCAAATCGAAAGATGAGAAAATCAGCGAGCCTCTTTTCAGCGCCTTCCCAATCGTCGGGTGGATACATCGGTCCGATCAGATCGTCCTCGCGCACCCTCCGGTAAAATGCCGCGACGAGCCGATTGAACCCATTCTCCCCCAACGCGTCCATCACCACTGCTTCCATGAGGGAAGAGAAGGACGCCTTGCGAGGGAATCACGCAGCATTTCCGCCGCGATCACCTACCCCATTGCGACTTGATTTCACTTTGGCGCGCGGCCTAGCTTTAGGAGAATTTTCGAATCGATCCACTCAGGTATGAAACGCTCCCTATTTTCCGGCCTCTTTTTCGCCGCCGCTTTCTCCGCCGACTCGGTCTACGCCGACGCGACGAAGAGCCAGCTCTACAAGGATCTCGTTGCTCCGATCATTGAAGCGAAGTGCAACAAGTGTCACGGCTCCGAAAAGCCCAAGGGCAAGTTGAGCATGGTGTCGGTCGAAGCCATTCTAAAAGGCGGCAACGAAGGGCCCGCAGTCGTTGCGGGAAAAGTGGATGAGAGCCCGCTCCTCCAGCGCGTCTTCCTGCCAATGAACGACGACGAGCATATGCCGCCGGAGGACAAGGAACAGCTCACCGAGCAAGAAACCGCCCTGCTCGCGTTCTGGATCGGCAGCGGAGCGAAGGCCTCCGGGACGGTCGCCGATTTCAAACCCGACGAGAAGGCCCTCGCCGCTGCGAATCACGTGCTCGGCAATCTCCCTGAGGCAGCGACGACCGTGGCGAAGGCCGACGCGCCCAAGGTTGATCCGGCGATGGAGAAGCTCGTGAAGGAAACGATCGGTCGCGTCGAGAAGGCAGGTGCCTCTCTCATGGCCATCGCGCAGGACACCCCCGAGCTTCGCTTCAGCGCTCTCAACGTCAGCAAGGAATTCAGCGACGACAAACTGGCCGAGTTGAAGCCGATCGCCTCCCAAATCAAGTGGATGGATCTCGCGCGCACCAAGGTCACGGACCAGGGCCTCGCTCATGTGGCGGGTATGGCGAATCTCAGCCGCCTTCACCTCGAGAACACCGCCGTGACGGATGCTGGACTTGATTCGATCAAGGGTCTCGCCAAGCTCGAGTATTTGAATCTCTACGGCACCCAGGTTTCCGATGCCGGTCTTGCGAAACTTTCCGGATTGAAGAATCTCAAAAAGATCTTTGTCTGGCAGAGCAAGGTAACCGACGCCGGGGCGGCGAAGCTCGCTGCCGCGATTCCGGGGATCGATATCAACACGGGTTGGAAAGAATCCCAACCCCAGCCAGTCGCAGCGGCGTCTAACGCCACGAAGCCGGCCATGGCCGCCGCAACCGCCCCGGCTCCCGCCGCAAAACCCGCAACTCCCGCGCCCGCCACTCCCGCTCCAGCCCCTGCGGCAAAACCAGCCACGCCCGCTCCAGCCCCCGCGGCAAAACCGGCAACGCCCGCTCCGGTCCCTGCTCCCACGACGCCAGCTCCCGCGCCGAAAGCGCCAACGCCCGCAGCCACTCCTGCGCCTGCGCCTGCGCCCGCTCCCGCACCGGCGAAACCGACAGTCGACCCGATGTTTCAAAAAGCTGTGACCGAAGTAGAAGCCGCCGCCACTGAAGCCGCGAAACGGGCCGCTCAGGCGAAAACGGATTTCGATAACGCCATCAAGGCGGTCGAAGAGGCAACGAAGCGGGCAGAAGCTCTGAAGGCGAGCTCGGAAAAGGCTGTCGCTGTTGCTGCCGAAACCAAGGCCGCCCTCGACCAACTCAAAAAAGCGGTCGAGACGAGCAAGAAGTGAGGTAGACCGCCTCCCCGGCAGGGCCGTTCATCTCGACGCGAGCGATGCCCTCATCCTCTCGATGCTTGACGAGAGAGATTCAAGGTGTTCTCGGGTGACCCTCAAGGTCTCGTTCAACTCCATCATCGCCTCGCGGGCGTTACTGGCGTGGAGGAGGTGGTCGACCGACTCGCTCGACACCATGCCCTCCTTGCCAAACTCAAGGACGTTGTCGGCAATCGGCTCGATAAGGCCACACTCCGAAATCGGCTGAAAGGGACGCAAAGCGCGCTCGATCCGGCTCTGGATGCGTAAGACCCGCTCGGCGATTTGGGATTTCAAGTCCTCCGCGTGGGAAATGAGTCGGAACTCCAGGGCCTCAAGCCGAGACTCCAACCGATCGCCCCGCCCCGCGTCGGAGCCGGAATGAGGCTCCGAGCCAAAAGAAGTGGAGCCAGAATGGCGCACACGGCTATCGGAAGAGCTGAAAAAGGGCACTCTAATCATTAGAATAAACAGAACGAACCAAACATAGTAGTAAATTTTGTATTTATCAATAATTAATCGATCTGCAGCAATTTTTGGACACGAAAAATGGGGGTTTTCCCCCGTCTTGACTTCCCCACGAATCGTTGGAAGGTGCGACCAAGGAACCCCCACCCCTACCAGAACCCCCTTCATTGATGAGAATCGCCTTCCTGACCGCCGGTGGCATCGCGCCCTGTCTTTCCGCCTCCATCGGAGGCCTGATCGAGCAATACAATCAGCTCGCTCCCGATGCCGACCTGATGGCTTACCTCAACGGTTACCAGGGACTGCTCCTTGGAAAATCCTACCACTTTCCCAAGTCGGTTCGGGAGAAAGCCGCGATTTTCTACAACTTCGGCGGCAGCCCCATTGGCAACAGTCGGGTGAAACTGACCAACGTCGACGACTGCACCAAACGTGGCTTGGTGAAACCGGGTGAAAATCCCCTCCACGTCGCGGCCGAGCGCCTCAAGAGCGACAAGATCGACATCCTCCACACGATCGGGGGCGACGATACCAACACCACCGCTGCCGACCTCGCCGCTTATCTCCACGAGAACGGCTATGACCTGACCGTCGTCGGCCTGCCCAAGACGATCGACAACGATGTCTTCCCGATCAAGCAGACTCTCGGGGCCTGGACCGCAGCCCACCAGAGCGCGCGTTTCTTCAAAAACGTCGCCAACGAAAATACCACGAGCGCCCGCCAGCTCATCATTCACGAGGTGATGGGACGGCACTGCGGTTGGCTGACCGGACGCGCCGCTTGCGATTACCACGAGAGCCTCCACCAGTATGACTGGCTCCCAGAAGCCCTTCTTCACCAGATTCGTTGGGACATCGACGCCGTCTGGGTCCCCGAGATGGAGATCGACATGGAGGCCGAGATCGACCGCCTCAACCTCGCGATGGAGCGCAACGACAGTGTCAACATCTTCCTCAGCGAAGGCGCCGGTCTCGACAACATCATCGCCGAGATGATTGCCGAAGGGAAGGAGCCCGCCAAGGATGCCTTCGGCCACTACCGCCTCGACACCGTCAACGTTGGCAACTGGTTTGCCTCGCGTCTCAAGGACAAGCTTGGCGCCGAGAAGGTGCTGGTCCAGAAAAGCGGTTATTTCGCCCGCAGCGCAGCGCCGAATCCCGACGACCTCGAATTGATCAAAGCGAGCTGCGCCCAAGCGGCGAAGTCGGCGCTGGAAGGCGTCAGCGGTGTCGCCGGCCTCGACGAGGACAACGGCGATGTCATGAGCACGATCGCCTTCCCCCGCATCAAGGGCGGCAAACCCTTCGACATCGACGAGAGCTGGTTCACCAACCTCCTCGTCGAGATCGACCAGCCCAAGGGCCGACGGATCGAGGCGCATTGAGGAGGGGCAAGAAATCGCGCTTCCCTAGGCCAGACGCTCCGCGCACCGCATGCCGTCCAAGGCGGCACTGACAATGCCTCCGGCGAATCCGGCACCTTCACCGCAGGGGTAGAGTCCGCGCACCTCGGGATGCTCGAGAGTTTCTGGATCGCGGGGGATCCGAACAGGGGAGCTAGTGCGGGTCTCGAAACCAATGAGGCCGGCCTCTTCTCCGGAATAGCCCGGCATGCGTTTGCCGAACATCTTCAATCCCTCCTTCATTCGCGAGACGATGAAGGATGGCAGCATCTCGTCGAGCCGCGCAGGCTTCACGCCGGGCTTGTAGCTGGTCTCGGGTAGATCGCTCGAATCACGCCGGGCGATGAAATCGATAGCGCGCTGACCGGGCGCCATCTGCCCCCCTCCCCCAGCCTGCTTGGCCAGTTGCTCAAGATGCTTTTGAAACGCGATCCCCGCGAGCACACCATGCTCTTCAACAAAATCTTTCGTATCCTCGGGCTCGACCGTGACGACAAAACCACTGTTGGCGAAGGGCGAGTCGCGCTTCGACAGGCTCATGCCGTTGACGACGACTTCGTCGTTCTCTGTGGCCGCCGGCACGATGAATCCACCGGGGCACATGCAGAAGGAATGCACACCCCGGTCGCGGATCTTCATCGCGAGGACGTAACTCGCGGCAGGCAGTAGAAGCGGGCGCTCCAAGCCCCGGTCGTAATGGTATTGCAGGCTGTCGATAAGAGGCTGGGGATGCTCGATGCGCACGCCGACCGCGAAGGGTTTCTGTTCGAGCAAGATGCCCTTGTTCGCAAAGAGGCGGTAGACATCACGCGCCGAGTGCCCGGTCGCGAGAACGACGGCGTCACCCGGCACTTCATCACCACCGTTCACGACGACACCGCGGATTGCGCCATCATCGAGAATCAAGTCGGTCACTTTCGCGCCGAAGCGCACCTCGCCACCCGCCCCGCGGATGCTTTCCCGGATCGCCTTGACAACGTTTGGCAGCAGGTTCGACCCAATGTGGGGATGCGCGTCGACGAGAATGCGCTCGGGCGCGCCGTGGGCTACCAGGACCTCGTAGACCTTGCGAACGGGACCTCGTTTCGTGGCCCGGGTGTAGAGCTTGCCATCGGAAAAGGTGCCGGCACCCCCTTCTCCGAAGCAATAATTCGATTCCTCGATCACGGTGCCGTGCCGAAGGATGGGAGCGAGGTCGAAACGGCGTGAGGAAGCGTCTTTGCCACGCTCGAAGACAATAGGCCGCCAGCCTTTTTCGATCGCGGTGAGAGCGGCGAAAAGCCCGGCCGGCCCGCTGCCGATGATGAGGACAGTCTTTCTCGAGCCGGAGACATCGGGCAGATCGACCCGGATCGGCTCCTCCTCCGGCAGCGGCAAATCGAGACCGACCTCGAAGCGGAGCTGCACCTTGATCTGCGGCTTGCGCGCGTCGATCGAGTGTTTCCTCAGCCTCAGGGTGCGGATGCGGCCGGGATGGACGTCGAGCTTGCGGGCGACGGCTTTGCGACGGGCGGCCTCGTCTTCGGACAGCTCGAGCGGCAAGATGACATCCACGGAAAGGACGTCGGAGTCGGGGGAATCTTCCATGGCGATATCACTCGTGACCGCCCTGAAAAAGGAACCCGGTAAGAGGACTGCTTGGCGAGGCGGTGGTATTGACTTCAGGCACGCCTCCCGATTCGTAGGCGATGCGTCCGGCGTCGACTGCCATGCGAAAGGCCCTGGCCACTGCTACGGGGTCTCCGGCGATAGCGATGGCAGTGTTAACGAGGACGGCATCAGCCCCCATCTCGAGCGCTTCGGCGGCATGACTGGGTCGCCCCAAACCCGCATCGATCACGACCGGCACGGTGGCTTGGGCGATGATGATTTCGATCTGCCGCTTCGTCGCAATGCCCTGGTTCGAGCCAATTGGTGCCCCAAGGGGCATCACCGTCGCAGTCCCGACATCCTGAAGGCGTTTTGCGAGAACGGGGTCGGCGTTGATGTAGGGAAGCACGATGAATCCCTCTTTCACGAGGATCTCGGCGGCCTTGAGCGTCTCTATGGGATCGGGAAGGAGGTAGGTGGGGTCGGGGTGAATCTCGAGTTTTACCCACTTCGGCAGCCCCGCCGAGACGGCGAGACGGGCGAGACGCACCGCCTCCTCCGCATTCATCGCCCCCGAGGTGTTGGGGAGGAGGAGATAACGCCGCGGATCGATGAAATCGAGGATATTGGCGTAGGGGTCTCCCTTCCCGCTAAGGTCGGCACGGCGCAAGGCGACGGTCACGATCTCAGTAGCGGAGGCATCAAGGGCCTCGCGCATCACCTCGTTCGATGAGAATTTTCCCGTCCCCAGCATGAGACGGGACGAGAAGGTTCGATCGGCGATGACAAGTGGTTGGGACACGGCGGAAGAAAGGTTGACCCTGACGCGGCGAACGTTGGGACTGGGAAACTAAAGGATGCTCCGGAAAGCTCCACAAAAAAACCTCTCCGATTTCTCGGAGAGGTTTAAGATTTGCGAGCCCGCACAACCAGGCTCACCACAACAACCAAGCTATGAAACTATGGGTCAACAACAACCCAGTAAACAACTCTGTAAGAATATTCGACTCGCGGGGTTTCGTCCAGCTTTTTCTCAATCCTTAAAAGTGATTTTTGAAAAACTCTCAA
The DNA here is from genome assembly GCA_002288445.1 of Verrucomicrobiia bacterium Tous-C2TDCM. Lineage (GTDB taxonomy): Bacteria > Verrucomicrobiota > Verrucomicrobiia > Verrucomicrobiales > DEV007 > Arctic95D-9. The sequence goes on from NEUQ01000073.1 coordinate 9,910, forward strand.
TTTTGATCAGGGCTTTTGGTTTTTGAGGAGGTCACGAATCTCGCCGAGGAGGACGATTTCCTCGCTCGGAGCTTCAGGAGTGGGGGCCTCAGCGGATTTTTCAGACTTGTTTTTCAGCCCCTTCATGAATTGGTGGATCACGAGGAAGAGGGCGAAGGCGAGGATGAGAAAGCTGATCAGCGAGGTGACGAAGTTTCCGTAGGTGAGGAGGTTTACCCCATCGATCTTCTTCGCCGCTTCCAGAGCGGTCCCGGCTGGAACCTCCCCTTTGAGGACGACATAGAAATCCTTGAAGTTGACCCCACCAGTGAAACGGCCCACGACAGGCATGATGAGATCGTCGACAAGGCTCTTCACGACGGTGCTGAACGCTCCTCCGATGACGATCCCAACAGCCATGTCGATCAGGCTCCCTTTGAAGGCGAATTCCTTGAAGTCGGCGATAAAATTCTTGATCATGGTTCAGAGAGCTTGGCGAGTGGGCGGATCCCCCGCAAGCTGAAAGTCTGCCAAGGCCGGAGACCTCGCCGGTCAGTTGGGGAGTCGAGACGTCGTGACGGGCATCATCAAGCCCTTGTAGGTGCTCTCATCCAAGAAAAAGACATCGGGCGAGCCATCGAATCGTCCGAAATAAAGATCGCCCGAAAAGGGTGCGATCCGCAGAATGTGAGTGGTTTCGACGGACTCGTTGGTAGCCCGATCGAGTTCCTTGGTGATGATGGTGAAGACGACACCGGGCTTTTCGAGGGCCTCATAGGCAGGGCCGAGCGCCAGATACCAGCCGCGGGCCGTTAGCGATCCGAGACGATCTCGGAGTCGCCGGGCAGACGCGATATCGAGACTGGCGGTGACATCGCCACCACTTCGCGAGGCCGACCAGCGGTCCTCCCGGTAGGAGTAGTCGAGTCGCAAGTTCTCGTCGCCGGGCTTCTCACGAGTGATCGAAACCAGGTGAATCGGGTTGAAGGTGAGCACGTTGAGCGATTTCCACTTCAGCGGATGGCTCGCGATGAGATTGAGAAAGGTGGGGTCGAGCTCATAGACATGCGGTTCGCCCTCGAAATTCGCGTAGAGGCGCTTTTCTTCACCGTCCTTCCATCCCAGGTTGAGACTGCGCACCAGTTCACGCGGCGTGCCCGGACTGCCATCAGCCTGGGGCTGGCCGGGAAACTTCATCTGAAAAAGAAGACGCCGCTGCGGTGGCAAGAGTCCAAAAGGGGCGAGATCGGTGGCCTCATCCGAGGCGAACCGTTGGATCGCCGCCTCGTTTACCGCGGTGATGAGCGAGTTCACCTCGGTCCCGTTGGCGGGGACGAGCTTGTTCCCGATCACCACTCGCCAGGAAACGTTCGGTCCGCTTCGCTCGACCCGCAGGTCGACGAGCGGATCAAGGCGGCTTTGGATCTTGATCGACTCAATGTTTTCGATCGGCAAACGCGCAAGTGTGCGATCGCGAAGATCGTTCGGAGACTTCGGTAGCGAGGCGAGGAAATCGCTCTTTAGACGATAGACCGCGGGCCGGTCCGAAGCACGGGCCTCGAGGAGAGGCCGTCCGTCTTCACCTTTGCCCACTTCCCGCAAATAGAGCGTGAGCGGCTGCGGGATGCCATGGACCTGCACTTGAAGGACGACCGCGCCAACGGGCAGTGGACTGGGAATCGCCTCACTGGCTGCCCCACCCTTCACCACCTCCTCGATTTGGAGGGACCCGAGGGACGTGAGCAAACGGTCGATCGCCTCGCGATCGGCCCAACTCACTAGCGGGGCAGCAAGAGCCCAATCCTGCTGCGGAGGGGCGAGACGCCGCTGCAGGGACATTTCTCCGGTCGCTTGCCGGATCACGACCTGCACGATCGCGCCGACCGGGGCGGAAAGGAGCCTCCGATCGCGCATCGCCTCGAGCGGGCTCTCGATCCAAGGACGGGGATTCCCATCGACGACGAAAATTCCCGGATCACTCCCCTCCCGACGCGCATAGACCGAACCCGTGCGCGGCGCTTCGACACCGAGGACGAGAGTTTCATTCACCGCCGCTATCCCCCCGCCTCCCGCTCCGGAGAGGGTCACCCGTATCGCCTGATCACCAGCAACGCCGAGCGAAATGGGATCGGGCGTTTCTCCACCGGCCGAAAGATCCTCGACGATGCCGAGGTGATTGATCCGGTCGAGGAGGGCGAGGGCGAGCGTGGCATCAACGCGGTCCTGCTCGGGCTCGGCGAAAACCCAGGCCCCGTCGGTCTTGCGCATGACCACTTTCGCGACGCCGCGCTCCACCTCGATCTGATCGACCGCCTCGGGCTCGAAACGCACCAGGACGTTGGCAAGCTCGGCGGCGCGCTTTCCCGAGGAGGGGGGCGCATCGATACGGTGGATGACACCGGCAAGCACGAGCGCGGTCGCTCCGAGGATGGCGGTGGTGACGAGTCTCATGGCGAAAAGGGTTGGCCGCGATCTCAGGCGCGGCGGCGCAGCCAGACGAGCCCACCGACGATGATGGCGAGGCCCGGCAGGACGAGGATCAAGAGGGTTTGCAGCAGCGCGACCTTGTCCGGCGCAACGCTGAGAGTGAAAACGGTGGGACGACGTGGCGAAATGCCGACAAGAGCTTCCCGGTTCATCACCCAGTTGAGCGAGGCCATCGTGAAGTCGGCCGCGACCTGCGAGGTCTGCCCGCTCGGGGAGACGACGTTCGCGTTGCCCACGACGACCAGCCGCGAAGAGCCCTCGGCGAGCCCCGAATCACCGGGGCTGCCCTTCTCCACAGCGGCTGCGGTATAGACGGGATCAGGCTGGCCGTGATCGAGCGAAGGATTGAAGGAAACCTCCTCGGTCTGATACTCTGTTTCCCCCCAGAAACCTGAGGCCGCGAT
>NEUQ01000074.1 GCA_002288445.1 Verrucomicrobiia bacterium Tous-C2TDCM
TGGCGGCGGCAAGGCGCAGCGACATCGCATCGATCGGAGGGGTGGTGGTGGGATCGCTCATGGAAAAAGAAAAACGGTTCAGCGTCGCGGATGTTTGACGAGCTCGAGAGAGTGCGGACCTGGTGCGACGAGCTGCTTGCGGTAAAGGGTGCCGACGGCCTGCTTGAAGGCTTTCTTGCTCGCTCCGAAAAGGGCCTGGATCGTCTCGGGCGGGCTCGCGTCGCCGACCTCGATTCGTCCGCCATTGGTCTTGAGCGCCTCGAGAATCCGCCCCGACAGATCGGTGACGCGTCCGAAGCCAACCGGTTCGAGGGCGAGGTCGATCTTGTAATCCTCCTTCACCGCGCGGATGTAGCCGGTCAGCTCTTCGCCGGTTGCGAGGGGCCGGCGGATCTCGCTGTCGTGGATGAGGCCCCGGTGGCGGCCATCGACGACGGCGGCGCAGCCGAGGGGCGTTTTCTCGAGAATGATCAGAGGCACCTCCTGTCCCGTCAAATACTTCGGCGCCGTCTTGTCGAGGTAACGGCCGAGTTTGCTCGTCGCGATGAGGCGGTCGCTTTTTGGATCGACGAGGATGCGCACGACGACTGTCTCGCCCGGTCGCACCGGCTTGCTCTGCTCCGCGAAGGGCAGGAGGAGATCTTTGGCGAGCCCGAAATCGAGGAAGGCCCCGACGCGGGGATTGACATCGAGCACTTTCAGCCCCTTGAATTCTCCGGCTTGGGCGTGAGGCAGGGTCGTCGTCGCGACGATGCGGTCCTCCGAGTCGCGCGCCACGAAGACCCTCACCTCGTCGCCGGGTTCGATCTCCGGTGGCACTTCGCGGCTGGGGAGCAACACCTCGCCGAGTTGCCCGGCATCGAGGTAGAGGCCGTGATCCGATTCACGGAGAACGACGAGAGTGCGGATGCGGCCAAGGAGTGACATGATGCAGATTCCCTTACTCTTACCTCATGCGGAAATTCGCAGGTGCGGAGTGCTTCGGTTTTTGGGTAGAGGGGAGGAGTTGGAAGTCTCAGCGCCAATGGAGTTGGCGGGTTTCACCATGCAGGGGATGCTGGGGATCGAGGGCGCGAAGTTCAAGCTCGATGCCGCCGTCCGATAGCGTCGCCCGCACCCAGCCGCTCGGCATTGCCGAATTGAAGACGTAGGCGGTCGGGGGCAGGTTGATCTGGTGGATTCCGTTCGTTTCCTTCTTCAAGAGCCACGTGTGGCTGTGGCCGTGGATGTAGGCTTTGGCGGCAGAGTGTTTGCCGATCAGATCGAGAAAGGCCTGACTGTCCACGAGACCGCTGATCTTGATCTTCTCATCTCCCGGAATGATGTCGTCGCGGAAAACCTGAGGATAATGATGACCCACAAGAATCGCGGGTTTGTCAGGATTTGCGGCGAGCAGCTTTTCGATCCAGGCGAGCTGATCCGCGCCGAATTCGCCCTCAACCTTGTTCACGTAGCGCAGCGAATCGAGGAGGATCCAGTTCGCCAGCGGTGTCTCGAGGACGGAGCAATGTTTCCCCTCGACTGGCGATTCACCGGTGGCCTCGCCAAAAGCGCCCGAGAAGTGGACCCGGTCGTCGTGATTGCCGAGCGTGAAGTGGACCGGCAGCCCGGCCCCGCGCAGGGGACCGAGGATCTCCAGCAAGGTCGAGTAGTCGCCGGGTTGGCCATCGTCGTAGGCACAATCTCCGTCGATGATGACGCCGACGAGGTTCTCTCTTTGAGCGGCCACCTCCGCGACGACCTTGCGCAGGTGTTCGGCCATGTTCACCCCCTGACGGGATTTTAGGGCCGGATCGGCGGCGATGTGGGTGTCCGAAAGGAGCGCCCAAGATTGCGACTGCGAGGCTCGCACGCCTTCCTTCGGTAGGAAGGGCGAGAGGACGAGGGCAGCTCCACCGCCGAGGAAGCGCCGGCGCGAGAGCGGATCGAGGTGCAGGGGCATTGGGGAATATGGCCGCAAACGCGGACAGAGCAAAGAAGGCTTTACGCGAGGGGGTGTTCTAGGATTCTCTTTTCGGGATGAAATACTGTTTGCTCCTCGTTTGCGTCTTTCTCTCCGCGACACTGCCGGCCGCCGCCGACAAGCCCAACATCATTTTCATTCTCGCGGATGATCTCGGCTACCGCGAGCTGGGTTGCTACGGGCAGGAGAGGATCAAGACGCCCCGCATCGACGCTCTCGCCGCATCGGGCATGAAATTCACCCGCGCTTACTCCGGCAGCCCCGTTTGCGCGCCGTCCCGTTGTGTCCTGATGACCGGCCAACACCCCGGTCACGCCACCGTGCGCGACAATGCCTCGGTAAAGCCCGAGGGACAACACCCGCTCTTTGCTGCCGATGTCACCATCGCCGAGCGCCTGAAAGCACAGGGCTACACCTGCGGCGCCTTCGGCAAATGGGGACTCGGCAACCGATGGTCTGAGGGCAATCCCAATCGGCAAGGCTTTGACCGCTTCTTCGGCTACTATTGCCAGGCCCATGCCCACAGCTACTACCCTTCGACTCTCTGGAGCGACGGGGAGCTTTTTCCCCTGAAGAATGATCCACCCGTGCCCGGGCATGAAGGTCTCACACCCGGCGCCGATCCGAACGACCCCCGCAGCTACGACCGCTTCAAAGGGCGGGACTACGCGCCCGACCGCATCCACGAGCAGGCTCTGGGGTTCCTGCGCGAACATCGCGATCGACCGTTTTTTCTCTACTATCCCAACATCATTCCGCACGTTGCCTTGCACATTCCCGATGCCGAGCTCGAGCCTTACCTCGCGATGAAGTGGCATGATCCGCCCTTTACCCGCGCACAGGGTGGCTACACCCCCCATTTCACACCGCGTGCGGCCTACGCCGCGATGGTCTCCAAGCTCGATGCTCAGGTCGGCGAGGTCGTCGATCTCGTCGCCGAGCTAGGACTGACCGAAAAAACCCTCATCGTCTTCACCTCCGACAACGGTGCGACCCATCTGAAGGACGAGGTCGACTACGAATTCTTCCAGAGCGTCGGCGAGCTGCGCGGGTTGAAGGGGGAACTCTACGAGGGCGGCATCCGCGTGCCGCAGATCGCGTCGTGGCCTGGGCGAATCCCGGCAGCCTCCACAAGCGACCGTGTCACCGGATTCGAGGATTGGACTCCGACCTTTCTTGAGCTCGCCGGCCTACCCGCGCCGGAGCCTGGAGAGATCGATGGCATCAGCCTTGCCGCCACCCTGCTTGGGAGGAAGCAGGACCCCCGACCTTTTCTCTACCGGGAGTTTCCCAGCTACGGGGGGCAGCAGGCCGTGTGGCTGGGCCAGCGTTGGAAGGGAATCCGCACCGGCCTGAAAAAGAAGGGCGTCAATCCCGATCTCACGGTGCGGCTCTATGACCTCGAGGCGGACCCTTCCGAGCAGGATGACGTCGCCGCCGCGCAGACGGAAGTGGTAGGGAGAATCGAGGCCTTGATGAAGAGCGAACGAGAAGCCTCTGAGGCGTTTGCGTTTCCAGCAATCGATTAGTCCGAAGTCCAGCCGTGGCAGGCGAACCGCTTCGCTGGTTCGAACCCAGTCGCGGGAGGCCGAACTCAGTGGAGAGAAAAATCGGAACGACTGGATTCGAACCAGCGACCCCCACACCCCCAGTGTGGTGCGCTACCAGACTGCGCTACGTCCCGTTGTTTTCACCGGCCGAATGACCGGAGAGGCGAATGTGACCGACTTTTCCATTTCCGCAAGTGCCTTGTCCCTCAAAAAAAACAGGAAGGTTGGCAAACTTTTTAGACTCGATCCGATTTTGTGTCATGCTGCGCGGCTCATGAAATCGCCAAAGGTCAAGGTTGCCGTCATCGGCGCGAGCGGATACACCGGGCAGGAGCTTCTCCGACTTCTCGTGACGCATCCCCAGGTCGATCTCGTTGCGGTGACCTCGCGGCAAGAAGCGGGACGGTCCCTCACTTCGGTTTTTCCCCGCCTTGCCGGTGCGCCTGCGGCAGAGGCGCTTTCCTTCATCGACCCGGAGATCGATGCCATCCACGCGACTGGCGCCGAGGCCGCCTTTCTGGCCCTGCCCCACGGGGTTGCCGCCGAGTTTGCGGTGCCGCTCCTCGGGCGAGGGATGCGCCTCATCGACCTCAGCGCCGACTTTCGTTTGCGGGATGCGGATGTCTACGCGGAGTTCTACGGACATGTCCACCCGGCCCCGGATTTGCTGAAGAAGGCCGTTTATGGATTACCCGAATTTTATCGAGAAACCATCGCCGAAGCCGAGCTCGTGGCCTCGCCGGGTTGCTACCCGACGAGCATCCTTGTCCCGCTCGTGCCCCTCCTCCGCCACGGGCTCGTGAAGCCGGGCGGTATCGCCGTCTCGAGCCTCTCGGGCGTGAGCGGTGCGGGGAAAAAGGCGGAGACCAGCTTGCTTTTTGCGGAGGTAAACGAGAGCCTTCGTGCCTACGGGGCGCCGAAACACCGTCACCTCAGCGAGATCGAACAGGAACTCTCCATCGCAGCCGGTGGCAAGGTGACGATCTCCTTCGTGCCCCATCTCATGCCGGTGACTGCGGGGATCCTGACGACGGTTTTCTGCGAGGCGGCCGTTGATCTTGAGACGCTTTCCGCGTCGATCACGGCGGCTTATGCCGAGGCGTATGCTGGGAGTCCCTTCGTCCGCGTCCGCGGGGAAGGTGGCTTCGCCGATACCAAGCACGTCGTCCGCACCAATTTCCTCGACGTTGGCTGGGTCGTGGATCGTCGCACAAGCCGCCTGATCCTTTCCAGCGCCGAGGACAATCTCGGAAAGGGTGCCGGAAGTCAGGCCATCCAGAGTTTCAACATCATGTTTGGGTTGCCGGAAACGGCGGGGTTGCTTCAGTTCTGATCCGTTTTCCACTGTTCCAACCATGGGCAAAAAAGTTAAAGTTATCGAAGGAGGCGTCTGCGCGCCTCAAGGTTTCAAAGCAGGCGCGATCGCCTGCGGCATCAAAAATCCGGCCGTCGAGCGTCTCGATCTCGCCCTGATCTATTCCGACTTCCCCACCGTGGGTGCGGCGGTCTACACGCAGAATCAAGTGTGCGCCGCACCCGTGCGCCTCTCGGCAAGTTACCTGAAGTCGGCCGAACCCCGTGCGATTATCGCCAACAGCGGCAACGCCAATGCCTGCACGGGTCCCGAGGGGTTGATCAACGCCCGCACCATGACGGCGGCGACGGCGAAGGCCCTTGGTCTGAAGCAACGCGAGGTGCAGGTCTGCTCGACCGGTATTATCGGTGTGCCCTTGCCGATCGATCGCATCGAACCCCGGATTCCCGAACTCGTTGCCTCGCTTGGCTGTGAAGGAGAGGGGGCCGCGCGAGCGATCATGACGAGCGACACGCGTCCGAAGGAAATCGCGGTGCAGGTGAAGATCGGCGACGTTAAGGTGCGCATCGGCGCGATCGCCAAAGGTGCCGGCATGATCAACCCTCACATGGCCACGATGCTCTGTTTCGTCACGACTGATGTCGCGATTTCGAAGGCCGAGATCGTCGCAGCGACCAAGGAGGCAGTCGATCTTTCCTTCAACCGAATCACCGTGGATGGTGACATGAGCACGAACGACACCGTCATCGTCATGGCGAACGGCCAGGCTGGCAACAAGACGATCACCCGCGGTGGAGAAGGCAGTGCCGAATTTCGCGAGGCTCTCACTGAGGTGATGCTCGAACTCGCCAAACGCATCGTTTCCGATGGCGAGCGGGTCACCAAACTCGTCGAGGTGCAGGTGCGCGGTGCCGCCTCGAATCTCGACGCCGAGCGTGTTGCACGTGCCGTCGCTAACTCGAAGTTGGTGAAATGTTCTTGGAATGGCAACGACCCGAACTGGGGCCGCATTCTCCACGCGGTCGGCTACTCCGGGGCGCGGGTGAAGGAAGAGATGGTGAATATCCATCTCAACGGGGTCATCGTCACCCAAAATGGGCTCTCTGCGAACACGGACGGTGAAAAGCTCATCGCCGCGGTGAGTGGTCCGGAATTCACCGTTTGTATCGACCTCAATCTCGGCAGAGGAGCGTTCACGATTTACACTTCGGATCTCTCGCCCGAGTATGTCGATTTCAACCGCACCGAGTATTCCGCGGTGAAGAAAAAATAGAGAAGAGCCGGTCTTACGGCGATGACATTCCGATCAGGTCGTCCCGGACACTTGAGCGTTACCGAATCTCCCCTTGCCCCAAGGGAAAATCGGACGATCTTTCCCGCTTCCGTTTTCCCGTCCTCATGGCATCCACCTTTCAGCAGCAGATCGAGAAAGCCGCCGTTCTGGTCGAGGCCCTGCCCTACCTGCAGCAATTCCGCGGCCATACCTTTCTCATCAAGGTCGGTGGCAGCGCGATGGACGAGCCCGAACTGGTGAGACGTCTCCTCCGCGATGTCGTGTTCATGGAAGTGGCGGGGATCAACCCGGTCCTCGTCCATGGCGGAGGCAAGGCGATCTCCGCGGCGATGAAGGAAGCCGGGCTCGATGCCGAGTTCGTTGGCGGCCTCCGTGTCACCTCCGATGCGGCGATGGAGCTGGTCGAGCGCACTCTCAGCCGCGAGATCAATCCGGGCCTGGTGAAGGGTATCGAAGGATTCGGTGGTCGCGCCCTCGGTGTGCCGGGGAACGAGGCTTTCATCGGCGAGCGCATCTCGGGATGGTCGCAGGACGAGGGGCGCGAGGTCTCCCTGGGTCGTGTCGGCCGTGTCGTCGGCTTTGAACTTTCCAAGATCCATGCAGCGATCTCGACCGAGATCGTGCCGGTGGTATCGCCGATCGCCTCGGAGAAGGGGACCCTGCTCAGCCTCAACGTCAATGCCGACCTCGCCGCAAGTGCGCTGGCGGCGGAACTGAAGGCGACCAAGCTCGTTTATCTCAGCGACGTCCTCGGTCTGATGAAGGATCCGAAGGATGAGAGCACCCTGATCCATTCGCTCAAGGCCGACGAGGTCGAGGGACTCATCGCCGATGGCACGATCAGCGGCGGCATGATCCCGAAAGTGCGATCCTCGGTCGAGGCGCTGCATGCCGGTGTTGGCAAGGTCCATCTGATCGACGGGCGTATTCCGCACTCGCTGCTTCTCGAGATCTTTACCACCGAAGGGATCGGCACCGAAATCGTCAAATGAGCGAGCCCTCCTCCATTTTCGCCTCCGCCGCCGCGAAGGACGATGCCTTGCTTCCGACTGGACAGCTCATGCACGACTACGTCCTCGGAAATTACGGGCGTTTTCCCATCGCCTTCGAACGAGGCGAGGGCGCCTGGCTCTGGGCCGAGGACGGAGTTCGTTATCTCGATTTCTCCAGCGGAGTCGCGGTCTGCGCGCTCGGGCACAGCCCGAAAGTCATGGTTGACGCGCTCTCGACCCAGGGAGCGAAGCTGATCCATTGTTCGAACCTTTATTGGGTGCGCGAGCAGGCGATGCTGGCGCGTTTCGTCGTCGAGACGATGATGGAGCGACCTGGCAAGGTCTTCTTCTGCAACAGCGGTGCCGAGGCCAACGATGGTCTCATCAAGCTAGCCCGGAAGCGTGCCTGGGAGAAATATGGGTCCGCGACGGACAAGAACGTCGTCATCACCTGCAAGCAATCCTTCCACGGGCGGACTCTCGGTGGCATCGCCGCGACGGGGCAGGAAAAGGTGAAAGTCGGCTTCGACCCGCTTCTGCCAGGCTTCCTCCACGTGCCCTTCAACGATCCTCAAGCTCTGCGCAAGGCGGTGAATGAGACGACCGCGGCCATCCTGTTTGAACCCGTGCAGGGAGAGGGTGGGATCCACACCGCCGTGCCCGAATTTTTCGCCGAGGCCGCCAGGTTGCGCGACGAGTTCGACTTGCTCCTCCTGTTCGACGAGGTTCAGTGCGGAGCGGGTCGCACGGGCGATTGGTGTGGCTGGCGCAGCGTCCTCGCCGACAGCGGTGTTTCCGTCGAGCCAGATGCGGTAAGCTGGGCGAAGGGATTTGCCGGTGGGTTTCCGATGGGCTCCTTTTGGGTCGCCGACGAACACGCCGCCGCTCTCGGACCGGGCACGCACGGATCCACCTTTGGCGGCACGCCGCTGGCCTGCGCCGTGGCCCTGGCAGTGCTCGGTGAAATTGAAAAAGCGGGCGTCCTCGCGAACGTGAAGCGGCAAGAGTCGCGCATCCGCGACGCGGTCGAGACCTGGGACTTCGCGATCCTCAGCGAACTGCGCGGGGTTGGACTGATGCTTGGATTCGTCCTTGATACCGAGGCGATGGCCTCCGTCGCTGGTTTTGCTGAATCGGGTAAGACGCCGTCCCTCTTTGTGGTCAATGCCGCGAGGGCTGCCGGGCTCCTGACCGTGCCGGCGGGGGAAACAGTGGTGCGTTGGCTGCCGCCCTTGAACGTGACGGACGCCGAGATCGACGAGGCTCTCGTGCTCTTCCATGGCGTCCTTTCGACCCTTTCGGGTCGGTGATCGAATCCTGTCGTATGCCTGCCATGAAACACTTCCTCGGCATTGAACCGCTCACCGCGGTCGAAATCAACGCTCTCGTCGACCACGCAATCGAACTGAAGGCGGAGCGTTCCCGCGGGTCCTTCTCCACCGATCTCCAGGGCGAGACTTGGGCGATGATCTTCACCAAATCGTCGACGCGGACCCGGGTCAGCTTTGAAGTTGGTCTTTCCGAACTTGGGGCCCGTCCGCTTTTCCTTAACGCGAACGATATCCAGCTCGGCCGCGGCGAGCCGATCAAGGACACCGCCCGCGTTCTCGGCCGAATGGTCCACGGTGCGATCATCCGGACTTACTCCCAAGAGGATGTGGTCGACTTCGCGGAGTACGGAAAGATCCCCACGATCAACGCCCTTACGGACGAGGAGCATCCTTGCCAGATCCTCGCCGACCTTCTCACCATTCGCGAGCGGCTCGGCGGTTGGGAAGGGAAAAAGGTCGTCTTCTTCGGCGATGGCGATTGCAACATGGGTCGATCCTGGGCTTGGGCGGCGAAGCGTCTCGGCTTCGAACTCGTTATCGCCGCGCCGAAGGCCTTTCAGCCCGAAGACGCCTTCATGGCCCGCCTCGGGGAGGCACCCGTGAGCTTGACCGATGACATCGAAGCCGCGGCGCGCGGAGCCGATGTCCTCTACACGGACACTTGGGTCAGCATGGGACGCGAGGCCGAGGCGGAGGAGCGCCTGAAGATCCTCGCGCCGTTTCAAATTCACGCCGGCCTCGTCAAACTTGCGAACCCGGGTGCGATCGTGCAGCACTGCCTGCCTGCCTATCGCGACAAGGAAATCTGTGGGAAGCTCTTTGAAGAACGTGCCGACGAGATCTTTCAGCAGGCCGAAAACCGCCTCCATGCCCAGAAGGCGATCCTGATTGCCTTGGCTCGTTCGAGGTGACCCCGGAGATCTTTTCCTTCGCCAATCTCCGGATTCCTGCGATGCTGGGCTCATGAAAGAACGCAGCGTTCTTTGCGAGAGTCACGCGGAAGAGGTGGCCAACACGGTCAGCCACGCCATCGGGGCGCTCCTGAGCGCGGCCGGTCTCGCGATCATGGTTCGCCTTGCCCTCCCGCTCTCGTCTTGGCATGTCGCGGGGGTCTCGATTTTTGGGGGCAGTCTCGTCCTTCTCTACGGTGCATCGGCGTTCTACCACTACGTGACTTCCCACGGAAAAAAACGCCTCTTTCAGATCCTCGACCACGCGCTGATTTTCGTGCTGATCGCGGGCAGCTACACGCCTTGGCTTCTCGTGAACCTGCGCGGGCCCTGGGGCTGGTCGCTCCTTGCCGCGGTCTGGGGCCTCGCCCTCGGTGGGGTGGTGCTGAAGACGATCCTGCTTCCCCGATTCAACAGGCTCGGCACGATTCTCTACCTCCTCATGGGGTGGATGATCTGTGTGGCGATCAAGCCGCTGATTGATTCAGTCAACACCATGGGCATGGCGTGGTTGGTGGCGGGAGGGCTTTGTTACACCGGCGGCGTCTTTTTTTACTTGAAGCCCAATCTGCGTTTCGGCCACTTCATCTGGCATCTCTTCGTGATGGGCGGCAGCTTTTGCCACGTCATCGCGGTGATTTTCGGGGTGCTGGCGGGTGTCTGATTCCCGATCCGATCCGGTCCGGGTTAAGCCTCAAGGCCCCTCAGCCCTGCCGCGGTGCTGGTGCCAAATTGGTCGATCTCCGCTCCCATGCGCTGGGCGAGGGGGACGAAGAGGTTGGCGAAGGGCGTGTTTTCCTTCTCGTCGTGGGCGACGTAGCCTTGGTGTTTGAAGCCACCTCCCGCGAGGAGGACAGGCAGGTTCCGCCAGTCGTGGCTGCTCGCGTTGCCGAGATTCGAGCCGTAGAGCACGGCGGTGTGGTCGAGAAGCGAGTTGCCGTTTTCAGAGACGGCTTTGAGTTTTGTGAGGAATTCATTGAGAGCCTCAAATTCGGCCTCTTCGATGATCTTGAGCTCGTCGATCTTGGCGGGATCCTTGCCGTGGTGGGAGAGATTGTGCCAGTCGTTCTTCACACCCGGAATGGTAGGAACGGCGTTCGTTCCGGCGAGTTGGAAAGTGATCGTCCGCGTCGAATCAGTCTGCAGGGCGAGGACGATCATGTCGTTCATGAGCCGTTGCTTCGCGATGGCGTCGTTTTTGTCCGGCACATCCTTGGGCAGTTCGGCGGCGACTGCCGGTTTGGGTTTCTGCACCCAGGCTTCCGACTCCTGCAAACGCACCTCGAGTTCGCGGACCGAGGCGAGGTATTCTTCGAGTTTCTCCTTGTCGCGCGCCCCGAGTTCGCGCTCGAGCCCTTTTGCCTCGCCGAGGACGGTGTCGAGAATGCTGCGCCCACGCCGGAAGCTCCTCATCTCTGCGGCGACCTCCTCATTCGTGCCCTGGACAAAGAGGGATTTGAAAAGTTTGGCGGGCGAGGTCTCTCCGGGCAACTCGACTCCGTTGGCTGACCAGGACATGGAGCGTCCGCTCGTGGAAAGGGCCAGAAAGGGAAATCGGGTCTCGCTGCCGACGGCGTTGGCGATGACTTGATCAAGCGAGATGCTGTTCTTGAATCCGGCCAGGCCGGGGCGCCGCGCCGAGGTCAACCAGGTCATCTCCGAGGCATGGCCGTTGTTCCCTTGTTGCTCGGGGTGGGAGAGTCCGGAAAACAGCGTGAAATCCCGGCGATGTTCTTTCAGCTTGGAAAGATAGGGGGTCAGTTTGTATCCCTGTCCAACCTCGGTTGGGAAGAGGTGAGGACCGTGAAAACCCAGAGTCGCACACATCGCGACGAAACGTTTCGGAGAAACGGCAGGGGCAGCCCGTGAGAAGGTGGGCGTCATCGCCTCAAGAAAAGGTAGTCCGAGTATCGCGCTGCCGGAGCCGCGAAGAAAGTGGCGGCGACTCAGGGCGGGTCGGGTGGAGAGATAGGGAAGGTTCATGGGGAGATCGTGAGCGGGAGGTCGGAAATCGGGGGCCAGTTCATTTGTTCCGGAAAATCTCTGAGGAGACGGCGAGCATTACCAGATCGCGGAGACCGTAGCCGGATTTGCCGGCCTTGGCGACGAGCTGTTCGATCTCAGGGCGGTCCGAAAATCCCATCTCCCGTCCGGTCGCGAACGTGAGGACTTTGGTGACAAACGCCCTCGCGAGGAGGTCCCGATCTTGCGCGATGAGATCGCGGAACGCGGTGTAGCCGGTGAATTTCAGACCACCCGGCAACTGCCCGCTCGCGTCGACGGGAGGGCCGATGCGCCATTGAATGCGCTTCGATCCGGCGTGGAGCTGGTCCGGTTTTTCCCCTTCGCCGAGACTGCGGAATCTCTCACGCCAGCCTCCGATGGGATCGAAGCTCTCAAGGGCAAAACCTGGAGGATCGATCATCTCATGGCAGGATTGACAACTCTCGGAGTCGCGGTGCTTGGCAAGAAGTTCGCGCAGCGTGGCGGCTCCCCGGATGTCGGGTTCCACCCCGGGAATACCAGGCGGGGGTGGAGCGGGATGCTTGCCGAAGAGACGTTCGTTGACCCAGACTCCGCGCAGGACCGGAGAGGTGTTGGTGCCGTTGGCGGAGACCTTGAGGACGCTGGCTTGGGTCATGAAGCCGCCGCGGACGGATTCCGCCGGGAGGGCGACACGGACGACGGTCGGAGAGGTGACGCCTTCGATGCCATAGTGCTCGGCGAGACGCCGGTTCAGCATGGCAAAGTCGGATTTCACGAGATGCGAAACGTCGGCATTCTCCTTCAGGAGCTCGCGAAAATACGCTCGGGTCTCGGCGACCATCGAATCCTGGAGGTAGCGGTCGAATTCGGGGAAGAGCTGCTCGTCGGGATTGGTGAATTCGATGTTTCGAAGGTCGAGCCATGAATCGGTGAAGTCGGAAATGAAGCGATCGGAAGCAGGCGAGTCGAGGAGCCTTCCGGCATGGTCCCGAAGGGAAGCTGGGTCCTTTGCCAAGGTTGATTGCGCCGCGGCCGCGAGGAGGTTCGGGTCGGGAGCGGTCCTGATCAGGAAATAGGAGAGTCGCGAAGCGAGGGAATGATCGTCGAGTCGCCCCGAGGGCTCTTTGAGGAACAGGAAGTCGGGGGAACACAAAATCGCGGCTAGGGCGGTCTTGAGCGCGCTCTCGAAGTCCGCGCCGCCGGTCATTTGGCCTTGGAAGAGGATCAGATAAGGCGCGATGTCTTCCTCGGTGGCGGGCCGACGGAAAGCGGCGCTGGCAAACCGAATCAGAACGGGGACAACGTCCCCGGCCGGATCTGCGGAGACGATTTCAAACCTGGGGACGTAGTAGGTCTTTTTCTTTTCCTCCGGATTTCGTGGTCCGATC
>NEUQ01000075.1 GCA_002288445.1 Verrucomicrobiia bacterium Tous-C2TDCM
GAAACCCTCACCGCCGCCGCGAGCCTTTGAGATTGAGATGAGCGAAGTGAAAACCGATCTCGTGGACGTTCAGATCGACGGCGTCTGGCATCAGTTCCCCAAGGGCACCCGCCTCATCGAGGCCTGTCGCCAGGTCGGCGTCGAGGTGCCGCATTATTGCTATCATCCGAAGCTGACCTCGCCGGGGAACTGTCGCATGTGTCTCGTTGAGACCGGCCTGCCCCCGCGTCCCGCCCCGGGCGCCGAGCCGCCCCAACCCGATGAGAGCGGTCACCTGCCCATCTCCTGGATTCCGCGACCCGTCATCGCCTGCGCCAACACTGTCGCACCGAACATGGGCGTCCGCACCACCGGCCCCATCACTGAAGGCTGCCGTCAGGGGGTGATGGAGCTCCTCCTCGCGAACCACCCGCTCGATTGCCCCATCTGCGATCAGGCCGGCGAATGTTCTCTCCAAGAATATAGCGTCGAGCATGGCAAGGGCGAATCGCGCTTCCGCGAGCAGAAGGTGAAGAAGCCGAAGAATGTCGACGTGGGTCCGCGCGTCCGCCTCGACGACGAGCGTTGCATCATGTGCAGCCGATGCATCCGTTTCACCGACGAGATTGCCGATGATCCGGTCCTCGGCTTCACCGACCGAGGCAGCCACACCGTCCTCACCGTTTATCCCGGTCGCGAACTGGCGAACAACTACTCGCTGAACACCGTCGACATCTGTCCTGTCGGCGCTCTCACCTCGAACGACTTCCGTTTCCAGATGCGGGTCTGGTTCATGCGCGAGACCGACACGATCGACGTGAACTGCGCGACCGGTTGCAACGTCACCGTCTTCAGTCGCCAGAACAAGATCTACCGTGTCGTGCCCCGACAGAACAACGAGGTGAACTCCGACTGGATGCCCGACTCGCACCGACTCAGCTTCCACTGGATCGACAGCGATGCCCGTCTCACTGATCCGATGGTGAAGGAAAATGGTAAACACCGGGTTGCTTCCTGGAGCGAGGCCATTGCCAAAACCGTCGAGAAATTGGCGTCTTTGTCAGGGGCCGAGATTGCCGTGATCGCCTCCGCGCGCATGTCGAACGAGGAACTCTTCATGGTGAACCGTCTTGCCAAGCAGCTCGGAGCCGGACACGTCGAGATCGTGCCGCGGATGGGTGAGGCTGACGGTTACCTCATTTCCGCCGACCGCAATCCGAACACGAATGGCGTGAAGCTCGTCCTCGGGCTCGAGAATCCGGGGGATGGACTCAGTCAGGTCAAGTCGGGCATCGAACAGGGTCGCATTAAGGCGCTCCTCTGCCTCCAGGAGGACCTCGTCGGAGACGCCGGTTTTTCCACCGAGCTTCTCGGTCGATTGGATTTCCTCCTCGCCACCCATCCTCTCGCCAACCCGACCACTGGCCTCGCCGATGTGGTGTTGCCGGGGGCTTGTTGGGCCGAGAAATCGGGCACGATGATCAATGTCACCGGCCGTCTTCAGCGTCTCAACAAGGTCGTCGACGCGCCCGGTCAGACTCTCGAGACTTGGGAGATCGTGAGGGATCTCGTCCAAGCGCTCGGCGGAGGCAACGGCATCTATTCCGCGATCGATTTGTTCAAGCAGCTCGCTACCGAAGTGCCCGAGTTCAAGGGGTTGAGCTGGGGCCAGATCGGCGACCTCGGTCTTCCCCTCATCGAAACCGGCCAGACCATCCCCGCCCTAGAACGCGAGAAACAACGCAAGGCCTCCGGGCTCATCGTCGGCTGACCCCCTTTGTCCGCATGGATTGGCATCTCATCATCGCAGCCGCAATCAAGATCGTGGTCTTCGTGTTTTTCGTGACCTTGCCCCTCGTGGCGATGTCCGTTTGGGCGGAGCGCCGTGTCAGTGCCGCGATTCAAGATCGCGTCGGTCCTAACCGAGTCGGGCCCTTCGGGCTACTTCAGGCGGTGGCGGATGGGATCAAGTTCCTCCTCAAGGAAGACTTCACTCCGGCTCACGTTCGGAAGTTCTACTTCTGGCTCGCCCCGGCCCTGACGATGGTGCCGGCCCTTCTCACCTGCGCCGTCTTGCCCTTCGGCAGCCGGTTGTTCGGCGAAAAGATGGTCATTGCCGACCTTGATGTGGGTCCGCTCTACGTCTTTGCCATCGCCTCTCTCACCGTCTACGGGATCGTCCTTGCGGGTTGGGCGTCGAACTCCAAATACCCGTTTCTGGGGGGAGTGCGCTCGACCAGCCAGATGATTTCCTACGAGATCTGCATGGGGCTTTCCATCGTCCCGCTCGTGATGATCTATGGCGACCTCAACCTCGGGCGCATCGTCCACGAGCAGGCGCAAAACGGATGGGCGCTCCTGCCTCTTTGGGGCGAGGGACTCAGCCCGAAAGGCTTTCTCCTCGCGCTTCCGATTTTCGTTTCCTTCGTCATCTTCACGACCTCGATGTTCGCCGAGACCAACCGACTTCCCTTCGATCTTCCCGAGTGTGAAACGGAGCTCGTGGCCGGTTACCATACCGAATACAGCTCGATGAAATTCGCGCTCTTCTTCCTTGGCGAATACGCGGCGATGATCATCGGCTCGGGCCTTTGCGTGACCCTCTTCCTCGGAGGGTGGAGTCTCCCCTTCGGATGGCTTGCGCCCGCGACGATCGATGCCGAGGTGCCGTTCTGGCACGGCCTCATTCACCTTGGAGCCTTCTTCGCCAAGGTCATCGTCTTCATCCTCTTTTTCATCGTCGTTCGTTGGACCCTGCCGCGCTTCCGCTACGACCAACTCATGCGACTCGGCTGGGTCTTTTTCTTCGAAATCGCCCTCGCCAACGTCGTCCTCACCGCCATCCTCCTTTGGGTGCTGAAGTAATCGACGCCGCCTTTTCCATCCTCTTACCCCTCACCCGTTATCTTTACTGCGGCCTCCGGCCGCTCCGAGCCATGGCCATCATCGTCCAACGTCCGAAACTGAAATGGTGGGAGCAACTCTATCTGCCGTCCCTGTTCATCGGCATGAAAGTGACGCTGGGCCACTTCATCGCCACGCTCACCCGCAAGAGCAAGGTGACGATGCAGTATCCCGAGGAGAAATGGGATGCCAACCTGCCCGATCATTACCGCGGCGCCCCCGCCCTCGTCACCGATGAGCACGGCCGCGAGCGCTGTGTCGCCTGCCAGCTCTGCGAATTCATCTGTCCGCCCCGTGCCATCACGATCAAGCCCGAGGAGATTCCTTCGGATGACAAGTGGGCCAAGGTGGAGAAGCGCCCCCGCGCCTTCGAGATCGACATGATCCGCTGCATTTATTGTGGTCTCTGCGAAGAAGTCTGCCCCGAGCAGGCCATCTATCTACGCAAGGACTATGCCATCACCGGCACGAGCCGCGCCGAGATGGTCCACGACAAAGAGCGGCTCTACGAAATCGGTGGGGTCCGCACCGGACTCGTGAACAAGTGGAACGAATTGAAGTGAAGGAGTGATTGATTAATGGATTGATGGAGCATTGGCCACCAAACTGACTGCCTCAAAACTGACCACCGTCGCTACCTCTCCGAAAACTAGTCGACTGCTTCACCACTGCCTCCTCTGCATTCGCCCAGCCATGACTTTCCTCTTCTGTCTCTTCGCCGCACTCGCTCTCATCGGGGGAATCGGGGTGGTCGTCTGTCGTAATCCGGTCTCGGCGGCATTCTCGATGATCCTCTCCTTCCTCGGACTCGCCTCGCTGTTCATCCAGCTCGACGCCTTCCTTGTCGGAACACTGCAGGTTTTGGTGTATGCCGGGGCGATCATGGTTCTCTTTCTGTTCATCATCATGCTCCTCGACGTTCAGGAGGAGGAGAAGCGCCGGTTTCCCTTGATCAGCTTCGCCGGTGCCGGGGCCGTCGTGACGGCTTTCCTCGTTCTCGTGATTCTCGTCCTCAATCGCGGTGGCACGGCGGGCCGCTCCCTGCCAGTCGTTGCGCCCTCTGAGTCAGGTCAAAGTGATGTCCATCGCATCGGCGAGCTCCTCTTCGGCACCTACTGGTTCCCCGTTCAGATCGTCGGTGTCCTTCTCCTCGCTGCCACCGTCGGCGTGGTCGTGCTCAGCAAGAAGGAACTCAAATAAGCGGAACGAAGCAGCCAGAACGCAACATGGATCTCACCCTTAATCACTTCCTCTTTGTGAGCGGCGCGCTCTTCGCGATCGGGCTGGCCGGCGTGCTAGTCAGGCGCAATCTGCTCGTCATCTTTATGTGCCTCGAGCTAATGCTCGCGGCGGCAAACCTCACCCTCGTCGCCTTTTCGCGCTTCAATCTCGTCGATGGTCAGCCCGCTTACGATGCTCACGTCCTCCTTTTCTTCATCATCACCGTGGCAGCCGCTGAGGTCGCCGTCGGACTCGCGATCATCGTGGCTCTTTTCCGGACGAAGGAGACGACCGATGTGACGAAGGTGAACACCATGAAATATTGATCGCGCGAACGTTTTTATCATGGATCCCAACACTCTGGCCTGGTCCGTCCTCCTTCTCCCGCTGCTGGTTGCCGCGGCGATCCTGCTCGGCTTGAAACGCTGGTCAGGCCTCTCCTCGCTACTCTCGACTGGTTCAGCACTGCTCTGCCTGGTGTTCTGCATTCTCCTCGCGACAGGCGGGGACGCCGCCGTGGAGACGAAGACCTATCCTTGGATCGATCTCGGCCAAGCCCTCGAACTCGGCATCGGCTTCCAAGTCGACGGGCTCAGCCGTGGGATGATGCTGATTGTCGCCTCGATCGGTTTCCTCGTGCACCTCTTCTCGCTCGGCTACATGAAGGAAGACAAAGGCAAGTCGCGCTACTTCGCGGGACTCTCACTCTTCCTTTTCTCGATGACTGGCATCGTCCTCGCAGACAATTTTGCGATGATGTTCATCTTCTGGGAACTCGTCGGGGTCAGCTCCTACCTCCTCATCGGTCACTGGTATGACAAGGCCTCGGCCGCTGACGCGGCGAAGAAGGCCTTCCTCGTCAACCGCATTGGCGACTTCGGTTTCATGGCGGGTATTCTCCTTGTCTGGATCCTCACCGGATCGATTTACTTCGACGAGATCGCCAGGGCCGTCGGAGGGGTAGGTAACGCGCAACTGCTCAACATCGCGGTGCTCTGCGTTTTCTGCGGCGCGATCGGCAAGTCTGCCCAGGTGCCACTGCACGTCTGGCTACCCGACGCGATGGAGGGACCCACCCCCGTATCCGCCCTGATCCACGCTGCGACGATGGTCGCGGCCGGTGTCTTCATGCTTGCCCGCGTCTCCTTCCTTGTCGACGCCGCGGAGTTTGCAGCCCATGCCATTGCTTGGATTGGCGCGATCACCGCCCTGCTCGCGGCCCTCATGGCCCTTCAGCAGAATGATATCAAGCGCATCCTCGCCTACTCAACCCTCTCACAGCTCGGCTACATGGTAATGGCACAGGGCGTCGGCCACGCTGGGAGCGACGCCGGCATGTTCCACCTCTACACTCACGCCTTTTTCAAGGCCCTCCTCTTCCTCGGCTCTGGCGCGGTGATCTACGCCTGCCATCACGAGCAGGATATCTGGAAGATGGGTGGACTGCGCAGGAAACTCCCGATCACCTTTTGGACCTTCGCTCTGGGCACCGCCGCCCTCATCGCCGTGCCCTTTACGAGCGGATTCTGGAGTAAGGAAGCCATTCTGGAGACGGCCTTGCACGAGAAGATGACCGGCCCCTACGTCCTCGCGATCATCGTCGCCTTCCTCACTCCCTTTTACATGACGCGCCTGGTCATCGTCGCCTTCTTCGGCAAGGCGCGGACAAAGGACGCCGACCACGCCCACGAAGTCGGACCGGTCATGTGGATCCCGCTGGTGCTGCTCGCGTTCCTGTCGGTGTTCTCGGCCTACTCCTTTGTTTCCGGTCCGCTTCTTGCCCGTGGTCACGCCGACTTCCATCATCTCGTCGAACATTTCGGCCTGACCGCGATCCTTTCCCTGACCGGCCTCGTCGTTGGCGTCGGAGCAGCGGTCCATTTCTACAAAGGCCGGGATAAGGACCCGATCAGCATCCCGCTCTTCCGAGACAAGTTCAAGGTCGATGAATTCTACCTCGGCCTCGTCCGCGTTTTCCAAGACGCCTTGGCCAGGGGGCTCGACTTTGCGGACCGCTTTTTCGTTGACCCAATCGTGGCCCGCTTTCCCGCGATGACCGCTCTTGCCGCCGGTTCCGTTTTCCGCGTCTTCAATTCCGGCAACGTGCAGACCTACGCCTTCCTCTTCGGCGTCGCCGTGGTCGCGGTGATCTTTTACCTTCTCTCCTGATCGAATTTTCCGCCCCTTCCCGTCGTGAGCACTCTTGAACTCCTCGTCTTCCTGCCGCTCCTTGCCGCGCTCGCCGTCGGTCTCGGAGCGCCCGCCCGCTTTACTGCGCTGGGAGCTTCGGTGCTCGTGCTCCTGTTTGCGGTTTACTGTGCGATCAACTTCAATGCGAGTCAGGAGGGCGGGATGCAGTTCGCGAGCTCCCGCACGCTCCTCGAAATGCCGGGCTTTCCCAAGTTGAGTCTCGCTTTCGGTCTGGACGGCATCAGCCTCGTCCTCTTGCTCCTCTCCGGCCTCGTCCTCGTCGCCGCGGTTTTTCTGGCGCCGCAGGAGTCGGCGATCAAAGGCAGTGCTCGTCTTTATTACCTCTCCCTGCTCCTCATCGGCGGGGGTGCGATCGGGGCCTTCACCGCCACCGACTTGTTTTTCCTGTATGCCTTCCACGAACTCGCCCTTATCCCGACCTTCCTCATGATTGGGATTTTCGGCCACGGCGAAGGTCGCGTCCGCACGGCGTGGACGATCACGATCTTCCTCGGAGTGGGCAGTCTTGTCCTTCTCGTCGGGCTCATCCTCGCGGTGGGTGCGCTCGGAGGCACGACCTTTGACGTGGCCTCGCTCACCGCGCTTGCGAAAGGATCCCCCATCGCCGAATCGACCCAGAGCTGGATCTTCCTCCTCCTCTTCATCGGCTTTGGCATCCTCGTCTCGCTCTTTCCTTTTCACAGCTGGGCCGCCCCTGCCTATGCCGAGGCACCCGCTCCGGTGGCGATGCTGCACGCCGGGGTCTTGAAGAAGTTTGGCCTCTACGGTCTCATCCGGCTCGCGATGCCGCTCGCGCCGGCAGGAGCGGAACGGTGGATGAACCTCGTCCTCGTCCTCCTTCTCGGAAACATTCTCTACATCGGGCTCGTCACGATCGCCCAGAAGAGGCTCGACCGCATGCTCGGCTACTCGAGCGTGATGCACATGGGCTACGCCTTCCTCGGCATCGCCGCCGGCAACGTCATCGGGGTCTCCGGTGCTGTCCTTCTCATGTTCGCCCACGGTCTCTCGATCGCCCTGCTCTTCGGGCTCGCTGGTTGGATGCGAGACCAGTTCGGCACCCTCGACATCGACAGGTTCGGAGGAATCGCCAAACCGATGCCCAGGCTCGGTCTGCTCTTCGGGTTCGCCGCGTTCGCTTCGATCGGTCTGCCGGGTTTCGCCAATTTCGCCGCCGAGGTCGAGATCTTCTTTGGCGCCTTTGCCGGTGAGGATTTGGCCATGACCTGGATCCGCTGGGCCACGATCGGCGCCCTCTGGGGAGTCGTCATTTCCGCTGTCTACATGCTGCGCGCCTACCGCCACCTCTTCATGGGCCCGAAACCCGACAAGCTCGTCACTCCCGCCGATCTCTCGTGGGAGACGCGCCTGCCGCTTCTCCTCCTTTTGGTCGCCCTCCTTGCCGTGGGCTTCGCACCCGAACTGCTCAACCAATTCATCCGCCCTGCCGTGAATGGACTCTTCACCGCCATGGCTGGATGAGGCGGCGGCTGAAAACTGGACCCTGAACCCTGCCAATTTCCCCCATGCCGGTTTACTACCTCGAATTCCTTGTGGTCGCGCTCGGGCTCGTCCTGCTGATGGCCGATGCTTTCGCCAAACTCGAGGACAAGCGTTCCCTCGCCCGGTTGGGTGTTTTGGGTCTCGCCGTGATCTTCTGCCTCCTTTTCATCGTGAAGGCTCCCGAGGCCGCGGAGGGCGGGATCTGGCGCTTCTACGCAGCGCCTGACAAACTCTCGCTGTTCTTCAAGGGGCTTGCGTTGCTTTCGACGATTCTCGTGCTGATCATGGCGATCGATTACGCGCCCATTGTCGTTGCGCAGACGGCCAACCCTGAAGAGGGAGCCCACCCGCAGGCGGGTCTCGGAGAATTCTTCGCCCTGCCGCTCTTCGCCTGTGCCGGGCTGATGTGGATGTCCTCGGCGAACCACCTCGTCAGTATCTTTGTCTCGCTCGAGACCGTCTCGATCACCTTCTACATCCTCGTCGCCTATCTCCGGCGCAACGTCGGCTCGCTTGAGGCGGGGGTGAAATACCTGATCCTCGGAGCGCTCTCGACCGGCTTCCTCGTCTATGGATTCGCCTGGCTCTTCGGCATCACCGGGAGCATGGAGCTTGGCGCGATTACCGAGGCGCTCGGCAAGGACAGCGTCAACCCGACGGCCGCGCTCTTCGCCTTCGCGCTCATTCTCATCGCCCTTGCCTTCAAACTTGGCGCCGCGCCTTTTCATCTTTGGATCCCCGATGTCTACCAAGGCGCCCCGACTCCGGTGACCGCTTTCCTCTCGGTCGGCTCCAAAGCGGCGGCGACCATGGTTACGCTTCGTTTGGTGAGTCCCTTTCTTGCGAGCGCACCATTGGTTGGTAAAATCACCGCCGTCCTCGTGGTCGTGGCCGTCCTCACGCTGCTGGTGGGGAACCTTGCGGCCTTGCCGCAGAGAAACTTCAAGCGCCTCCTCGCTTATTCGTCGATCGGACACAGTGGTTTCCTCCTCATGGCTCTGGCGGCAGCGCCCCGGGAGTCCGTTGAAAATGCCCTCTCTTCCTCGACCGTGATCGCCTTCTATCTCGGAGCCTATCTCCTCATGACACTCCTCGCCTTCCTCGTGCTCTCGAGCCTGCGTTCGGCCATTTCCGGCGAGGAGATTGATTCCTATCGTGGTCTCGCAAAGCGTTCGCCTCTCCATGCGGCTGCCCTGCTCGTCGCGATGGCCTCATTGGCGGGTATTCCCCTCACCGCCGGATTTTTCGGCAAATTCTTTGCGTTCAAAATGGCGATCGACGCCGGGCAGTGGTGGCTCCTCGCGGCGGCCCTCGTTGCTGCGGCGGCCGGTTTCTATTACTACCTCAAGATTGCCGTCTCGATGTATTTCTCCGATCCGGCAAAGGGTGACGAAACCGCGATCCGCCTCAGTCCGCTCACGGGGATTGCCATGGTCGTGCTGATGATCCTCATTGTGGTGGCCGGGATCGCTCCGGGTGTGATCGTCGGGCTCTTCTCCTGACCTCGACCCTCGTCAGTCTAAGGTTGCTTCCTCGGACCGGACTTGCCCGACGTTCGTGGTTGCAGTAAAATCGCGGTCATGAGCAAACTTTCCCGTTTCGGTGTCGTCGTGATTCTGGCAACGCTCTTGGCAGCGCCCGCTGCCCGATCCGAGGAGTTCCGCACCCTTACCAACACGGCTGGTAAGGCGATTCGGGCCAAAATCATCGACGTTGCCAACGGCAAAGTTTCGATCCTTCTCGAAAGCGGCCAGCCCTTTGCCGTGCCGCTCGCCTCGCTCTCTCCCGCAGATCAGCAATTCCTCGCGACCTGGAAACCCTCCCCTGGAGCGGCACCTTCGGGTCCTGCCGCTGCCCCCGCCGCACTGGCGCCGACGGGCGGGGTGACTGCCGACCAACTCAACGCAGCGATCGGCCATGCCCTCTTTGCCGGAAACACCCTTTGGTCGAGTAAGCCCGAGGAGGTCGCAACGCGGCTCAAGTGGCCGCGTGAATCAAAGACTGCGATCGGGGAGAGTTACCGAGCTTACCCCGACGCCGAGTACCGCCTCCTCGGAGCCCGTCCCCACTCGGCCGCCCTCTACGGAGAAAACGAGCAGGTGACCGGCCTTTCCATCGTCTACGCGAACAAGGGAGATTCCTTCGGCTCGGCTGGCGGAGGCGAGGAACATTTCATCAAGGGGAAACCCGTTCCCGGTGGCATGGAGGGCGTTCGCCTGATCATGGCGAATGATGCCGAGATCATCGCCGGGAAACTTTCCGCCTTGCTGGGGCCCCCGCAGAAGCAGCGTTTCGGAGAAGGTGAGTCGCGTGTCGAGGTCGAGCGATGGGACTGGGCCGGGCACGCCTTCCTCCTTTCCCACGTTCCGGACGAATATGTCTCCCTCGCCGTCCAGACGATCGAGGCGGCGGACAATCGTGGCAACACCGCCCGTGTCTCCGACGCGACGATCCGCGAGCGGGCCCGGGGTTTCATCGAAAAGCGCGACAACGGCGATGTCGTCATTTCCAACATCCCCATGGTCGACCAGGGGCCGAAAGGCTACTGCGTTCCGGCCACGGCCGAGCGCTGCATGCGTTTCCTCGGCATTCCCGCCGACATGTATCTGCTGGCCATGGCCGGGGAGACCCAGGCCGGGGGAGGCACCTCGGTCGAACTGCTCCTTTCGAACATTGGCAGCGACATCAAGCGAAAGGGGCGCTCCTTTGAAATGGTCGATGGGGAGCTGAAGATGCGCGACATTCAGAAGTCGATCAATGAGGGAATTCCGATGATCTGGTCGATGTTCAGCACCGAGGAGTTCAACGAGATTTCCACCGAACGCACCCGCGCGCGCCAGGATTCGTGGGAGTCGCACAAGAATGCCGTCGTCGCCGCGGCCGCTGATCCGAAACTGGCTCCCGATCGGAGCCGCGCCCATGTGGTCATCATCATCGGCTACAACGAGGAGACCAACGAGATCGCCTTTTCGGACTCGTGGGGCGAGCGCTATCTCGAGCGCTGGATCACCTTGCCCGAAGCGGAGCAGATCTCGCAAAAGCGCCTCTACGTGATCGGTCTTTAATCCATCAACGCCCGGCTGCTTCTTCTTCGGCTTCGGCCTCCGTTTCGACCTCGTCATCGTGGAAGAATTCGCGAGGACGGTAAAGTCTCGCGACGATGAGAAAAAGCACCGCGGCCGCGAGCATCAGTCCGCTGAAAAACCAGAAGTAGGCGGCGCCCTCGAGTTTCACCAATCCACCGACGAAGTAGTCGCGCGCGATCTTCGGACCAGACGCAGCTTGGTCGGCTTCAGTGGGCAGGCCGAGCGCCTCCCGACGGCGATCGAGCCAGCTGCGTTCGGGGTGGAAGCGGTCGAAGAACCTTGCCAGGGCGGAGGGGTCGCCGGTTTCGGGACGGCTGACCTCGAGGATTGCGCCCTGGTCCCACTCGGTCATGAGTGCTTTGTCAGGTCCCGCGCACCAGATCCGGGCTTGGTTGCGGTTGATGAGGCGGTATTGATAGGGATTACCCCATGGATCGGTCACCGCTCTAGCTAAGGTCGTGCCTTCGGCCTGCGAGGGCAGCGCGAAACCTACGGATTGAAAGTGCGCCTCAATGCCGGTGAGGATGGAGTCGAGCTCCTCTCTTCCCCTGAAACGCAGGTCGGTGCGTTTGCCTTCGGCATCGAAGCTGAGAAGGATGTCGTCATCCGTCCCGACCTTCTCGTCAAAGCCCCCGTGAGAGGCCTCGTTGCCGGAGGCTTTCACTTCGGCGATGGGGGTGTCGACCTGGATGATGTCGTTGATGCGCGCCGTGACTTGGTTGCCGAAAGCCACCGCAAAGAGCCATAGGGACATGATGAGCGATTTCATCGACTTCGGAGCCTGCGTGTAGCTGAACTCGAGACTGACGATCGAGACCATCACCTCGGCGGCGGTGAGGGCGACGTAGGCGACGATCTGCCAAGAGATCGAGGGGGACTCACCGGCGTCGATCCTCGTTTGCGCGATCGCAACAAGCACGAAGGATAGCACCGTGATGAAAAGCCCGATGGCGATCTTGCGCAACGGGGTCAGGGGATAAAAGCGGTCAGCGAAGGGGTAGATGACGTAGGAGAACAGGGGAATGAAGAGGAGGATCAGGATGGGATTGAGCGCCTGAATCTGGCTGGGCAGCCAGGTCACTCCGAGCCAGCGCCGGTCCATGTTTTCCGCCTGAAGCACCCACGAGGATCCACTCTGGTCGAAAAGAGCCCAAAAGATCGCGACGAAAGCATAGATCGCGCAGAGCTTGCCGACGGCGAAGAGACCATCGCGGCTGAACATCTCGCGCAGGACATGAACGCCTCGCGCCGGGACGTGGACGAATTTCCGGCGTCCCATCCAAAAGACGAGGGTCGCCAGAGCCATGAGGATCCCCGGCACTCCGAATGCCCAGTGGGGACCATGCCATTCGAGCAGCCAAGGGGTCAGCAGGGTCGAGGCGAAGGCCCCGAGATTGATCGACCAGTAGAACCAGTTGAAGATGCGCGGGAGGAGGTGGCGGTTTTGCTTGCCAAACTGATCTCCGACGTGCGCCGAGACGCAGGGTTTGATCCCGCCCGATCCGATCGCGATGAGCCACAGGCCCACCATCAGCCAGGTGCCGGCTTCACCCGCCAGACCCATCAGGGCGAGTGCGCCGTGGCCGAGGCAGTAGACGATCGAGAGCCACATGATGACGCGGTATTTTCCAAAGAAAAAATCCGCGATGAGCGCGCCGAAGAGCGGCGTGAGATAAACGAGTGACACAAAATCGTGGAATCGTCGCGTCGCTTCGGTGTCGCTCAGGCGGGTGCCGGCGACGTCGCCCATGATCCAGAGATAGTTCACCATGAAGACCGTGAGAATGGTCCTCATCCCGTAGAAGCTGAAACGCTCCGCCGCCTCGTTTCCGATG
>NEUQ01000076.1 GCA_002288445.1 Verrucomicrobiia bacterium Tous-C2TDCM
AGAGCGACGGCGAAACCCCCGATTCGAGCGCGACCAAAAAACAGGGGGAAGGCCAGGGCCAGGGCCGGAGCCAACTCGCCTCCGGTCGAGACCCCAGCAACGGCGGCGGTGCGATGAACAACGGCGGCGACGACCGTCACGAAGGTCTCCCGACAGGGCCGCTCGCGACCCCTCTTTTCTTCGACGACCGCTCCGAGGAGCGGCGTCCCGGACCGATCACAGGCGAGGATTACGAACAGTGGTCCGACCGTCTCGGTAATCTCGAAGAGATGCTCCCCGAGGAGGACCTCCGTAATTCCGTCGCCAAAGTCCGAGACGATGCGCGGGCGATGCGCATCGACTTCCGACGCGACGACCTCCCGCCCGGTGCCGCGACGATCACCCAACGAATCACCGATCCCCTCGTCGAACTGCGCCAGCGCCTCAACGAGGAGCTCGCCAAGCTGAACCGTGAAAACCCCGTTGCCCCGATTGACCGCGACCCCGTTCCGACCGAGTTCCGCGATCTCGTGCGGCGCTACTACGAGGAACTGGGAGCCGGGAAGTAAACCATGGGACTCCGCTCCGACATCTTCCCTTGTGGCATCGGCATCCTGCCCATTCGTCGAGTCAGGAAGCCCTTCGCCGAGATCGCTTGTCCGCAATCTTCCCCGACGAATCACGATGCATCGGCTGGAAGGCGATGCCACTCCCGTTCCGAATGACCCCACCTTGCATCCTCGGCAACATCGCCTTCGCCAACCAGTCATGGGCGTGGATCGCCCTGCTTTTCGGCGCTGGGGCGGTGCTTGTGCTGGTCCTCACCTATCGAAACTCCCCGCTCCGAGGTGGCGCCAAGCTCGTTGCCATTTCCCTCAAGGCCATCGGACTCGTCCTCCTCGCGCTCGCCCTGATGGAGCCGGTTCTTCTCGACGAAGTGCCAAAAAAGCACGCCAATGATGTCGCTATTCTCGCCGACAACTCCGCCGGATTGGCCGTTCCACTCGGGGAAGGCGAGGAAGCCCCCGCCGCCGCCGTGCGGGCCGCCCTCGTGGGTCCGGCGCCTGATCAGCCGCCCGCTTGGATCGAGGCGATCGGCGACACCTTTCGAGTCCAGCCCTTCCTCGTCGATCGCGGCCTCCGTCAGGTCGGCGATTTCAGCGGACTAGATTTTGCCCGCAACAGCTCCACCCTCGGCGCGGCTTTCGACCACCTCTCGACCCGATTCCGCGGCCGCCCCCTCGCTGCGACCGTTTTCCTCACCGATGGAAACGCCACCGACAAGGCCGCACTCGAGGCCTATCTCGCGATACAGGAAGCCCTGCCCGAGGAAAAACGCGTACCCGTCTTCCCCATCCTCGTTGGCGAACTTGATCCCGCCGCCCGCGACCTCGCCATCGCCCGGGTCGATGCGACGACGACGCAATTTGAGGACGCTCAGGTGACGCTGACGATCGAGGCCGAGGCACTCGGCGAATTCCCCGACGCCGTGGAGGTGTTTGTCAGGAATGAGAAGGGTGAGGAACTCGGCAAAAAGGATCTCGTCTTCCCCCCCGGCCCGGGACGCCGCACCGTCCCGGTTCGCCTCCGCCTCGCGGGAGTGCCCTCGGGTATCTCCTTCCTCTCCGCGGGGATCCGTCAGAGCGCGAAGCCCCCGATCGCGCAACTGACGGAGAAAAACGACAGCCTCCGCGTCACCGTGAACCGGGGCAGCGGCCCCTACCGCATCCTTTATCTCAGCGGCCGTCCAAACTGGGAATACAAATTCCTGCGACGCGCCATCGCCGGAGACGCCGAACTCGACCTTGTCGGGCTTATCCGCATCGCAAAGCGCGAGCCGAAGTTCGAGTGGCGCGGCCGCACCGGCGAGAGCAGCAACCCGCTTTTCCGTGGCTTCAATCGCGACATCCCCGAAGAGACCCAGCGATACGACCAGCCTGTGCTGGTGCGGCTGAACACGGCCTCACCCGAGGAACTGCGGGACGGTTTTCCCAAGTCGGCCGAGGAGCTGTTCACCCGCTACCGCGCCATCGTCATCGACGATCTTGAGGCCGATTTTTTCTCCGCCGAGCAGCAGGAGCTGATCGAACAATTCGTCTCGATACGGGGCGGCACGGTGGTAATGCTGGGCGGACAGGAATGCTTCCAGGAAGGCGGATGGGACAACACCCCGGTCGGCCGTCTCCTCCCCGTGTATCTCGATCAGAAAGAGGCCGGCGGTGCCTCGCTCGAGGCGACCTACAACCTCACCCGCGAGGGTTGGCTCGAGGATTGGATGCGGCTGCGCGCCGGACCCGAGGAAGAGGAGATTCGCCTCGCTTACATGCCCCCGTTTTTTGCGATCAACCGTCTTAACACGATCAAACCCGGAGCCGCCATCCTCTCGACCGCGACCGACCGGGAGGGCCGCGTTCTCCCCGCGCTGGTCACCCAACGCTATGGCGAAGGGCGCAGCGCTGCCTTTGCCGTGGCCGACTTCTGGCGCTGGGGCATGAAGGACTCCGAGCAGCAGCTGGAGCTCGGAAAGATGTGGCGTCAGTTCCTCCGCTGGGCAGTCACCGACGTCCCCGCCCGCGTGGAGCTGACCAAGGAGGAGACGAACGACGGCGCGATCCCCTCGACCAAGGTATCGGTGAGAGTGCGCGATCTCAAGTTTGATCCGCAGGACGACGCCACCGTCCGCCTCACGGTTAAGGACCTCGACGGCACGACGAGAACGCTCACCGCCGAACCCTCTCTCGAGGAGCCGGGCCTCTTCACCGCGGAACATCTCGCCGAAGAAAGTCAAGGCTATCGCATCGCGGCCGAAGTGATCGACGGCTCGGGTCAGGGAATCGGCACTGGCGCGGTGGCGCGGGCTCTCAATCCCGAAGCCGCCGAATACGCGCGACTCGGACCCGATCCCATTCTGCTGGCGCGTCTTGCCGAAGTTACCGGCGGGGTTTTGCTCCGGTCCGGAGACCTCTCGCGCCTTCCCGGCCTCCTCGACCGGCTCGATCTCCCCGTCGTCGAAGTGAAACAACGCCCTCTCTGGCACACTCCGTGGCTCTTCGTGCTAGCCCTGGGGTGCTTTCTCGGCGAATGGGCGCTGCGGAGACGGAGGGGAACGATTTGAGGAAATGGCGTCGATCCCGGGCCGCGAACCTGCTCGACTTTTCGAACCCAACCACTAGATTGGAATCATGACGGCTCCTCTTGAAACCATCTCGGATCAAGCGCTCGGCTTGCCTCCCACGGAGCGACTCCACTTGGCGCGGCCCCTGATCGAGAGTGTCGAAAGGCACGAGGACGGGAGCCTCGAAGCAGCTTGGGAGGTGGAGATTGCGGAGCGGTTGGAACGCGTTCAAACCGTTGCGGACCCGGGCGTCCCCGCCGCCGACGTGTTCCGCAAATTGCGTGAGATCGCCCGGGACGATGAACCTGTTTCTGGAGTTCGCGCGAGGAGCTTTCGCGAAGCTGGAGCGTGTAACCGGTGATTATGAAGCGAAAGTTCCTGGACTCGGAGTTCGTTTCCGCCTCGAAGTGGAACGGGGCTGCGAGGGAATTGTTCACTACCCGTTTCTTTGGAACGAGCGAAAAGGGGGATGGCGGAGCGTCAATCTGCCAGGCTTCCCCTATTACCTCGCGTATGTCATCATCGATGAACTGATCCTGGTTCCGGCCGTCGCCCACGCAGCAAGACATCCGAACTATTGGAAAGAGAGACTACCCTGACATGATCCGAATTTTTTCTCTCCTGATCCTCCTCGTTTCCCCGATCCTCCGTGCCGAGTCTGGCTTGAAGATCCTCGTCGTCGTCGGCAGCGGGGGCACCGACGATTACACAAAGGAATTCACAGAGATCGGGGAACTCTGGAAAAGGGCGGCGACGAAGGGCGAGGCGGCCATCGAGATCCTCGGCCTCGGCGAGGCGACCGACGGCGCACCGACCGACGCGGAACGGCTCAAACAACAACTCGCCGCCGAAAAGTCGCCCGAGCTCTGGCTCGTCTTCATCGGTCACGGCACCTTCGACCAACGCGAAGTGAAATTCAATTTCCGCGGCCCTGATGTGACCGACCGCGAACTCGCGACCTGGGTCGACACCTATCAAGGCCGTCTCGCCGTGATCAACGCCGCCTCGGCGAGCGGTTCCTTCGTCCGATCGCTGAGCAAGCCGGGGCGGATCGTGATCACCGCGACGAAGAACGAGGGCGAGCAAAGCTACGCGCGGTTCGGACGCTATTTCGCCGAAGCCGTGGGAGGAATCGACGGCGGCGACCTCGACAACGACGATCAAGTCTCACTCCTCGAAGCTTGGGTCCATGCCTCTCGCCGGGTCGCGGAGTTCTACAAGAGTGAGGGGCGTATCGCGACCGAGCACGCCCTCCTCGATGACAACGGCGACCAACTCGGCTCGCGATCGGAGTGGTTCGAAGGGACGACCCCGAAACAGACCGCCTCGCCCGAGGCGGATCCCGATGGTGATTTCGCCGCGCAAAAAATACTGGTGAGAAACGCCTTCGAGCGCCGCCTCTCTTCCGAGCAGCGGGAGAGGCGCGACGGACTCGAGCGCCTCGTCGTGGATCTGCGCCGGTCGAAGGCCAAATTCGCCGAAGCCGACTACTATTCAAAGCTCGAGGCCCTCCTCCTCGAACTCGCCCGCCTCTACGACTCGGTGGCACCGGTCGACAGTTGAAAAGCGACGGATGAAGGGAACGCCGGCCTGGCAGGCGCGCTCGCGCCTCACGAGAGGAGCCCGATTCGCAGGCGGGCTATCTTTCACCTTGCTCGCCGCCGTCACCCTCCTGGCCGGAATCGAACCAATCTGGGCGAAATGGCTGATCTTTTTGGTCTCCTTGTCAGGCTTACTGACGCTATCTTTTTGGCGTGCGCCGGAATCTCCGGCAGAGCAATCCCCCACCGGCGAGGATCTTGTCGAGATCGCCCGGAACGCGATCCGTGCCGAAGCCTCTCGCCTCGATGCCAAACGCCTCGATCTTGAGAAGATCCTCATGACCTACGGGGAGTGGATGGAATTCCCCGATTTCAAGGCGCTCCAGACGATCGACTGGAAAGATGAGGCCCATCTGCGCATGGATTCCCGCGTCGCCTCGCTGATCGATCGCGAATCGGACCTGCTCTTGCAGCGATTTTCCGGTGGCGTCTACTGGGTGGGCGGGACGTTTGAAGGCAAGCAGCTCCTGCTCGATCTCGCGTCCTTCACCGAATCAATCGCCAGAGTCTACCAGCCGGATTCGAAACTGCCCCTTCTCGAACTCAATCTCGAGAGTCTCTTCAAGGCGGTGAACCGGGCTTCCTTGCAGATCATCCTCCTCCTTGAGGAATTACCCATTCTGGAAGTGACGGAGATGAACCTCCGCAAGGTCTCGGAGAACCTCCGCACCGCAAGCAAAGTCTATCGCAAGTATGAGGAGCTCCAGCCCTACCTCGAGCCGGTGCGCTACCTGTGGCACGGGAGCAAGCTCCTCTTCACCGCGAATCCCTTCATCGCCGCGGGATGGATCGCGGGATCGGAGCTGCTCTGGCGCGGGGGCAAACACCTCGGAAAAAAGGCGGTGAACGTCTACTTGCTTAGCCTTGTCCGCCAGACTCTCGGCATCATCGCCTGGGAGACCGCCGGGATCTACGACGAGACCCACCGCTACCGGAGTCCCGACTGGGTCTACGGGGTGGAGCTCGCCCACCTCCTCAGCCTTTTCGACGAGACTCCCGAAATCCTGCGCGAGACGTTCCGCGAGTTGGGAAGACTCTCTTTCCGCAGCACTTACGACCGCATTTTTCTCTATCGCTGCGTCGCGCAGAACGCCAGCCCAAAGCCAAAGCAGTTCGCCCAGGCGGAACTGCTCCCTCTCGCGACCCGGAGGGAGATCCGCGAAAAGCTCGTGGGTTTCCACGACCGGCACGTCGGGCCCGAGCCGATCATGGCCACTGAAGTTGCACGAAAGTGGCGTCAGGGTCTCGACGAGCGGCTGGGCCTGTAGCCGGGGCCATCACCCCCAGAGCGCGGGTCTCAAGGCTCTTCGCCTCAGACCCCCGGCCACCCTCCTAACCCGTCCGATCAAGCGCCAGCTTTGACGATCTCGGCGAAGCTCGCCGGATCGAGGCTGGCGCCTCCGACGAGGAATCCATCGATGTCGGGCTGGGAGATGAGCTCTGCCGCATTGCCCGGCTTGACGCTGCCACCGTATTGGATGCGCACAGACGCGGCAACTTCTCCGCCGAAGAGGCGCTCGAGCACGCTGCGGACGTAGCACTGGGTCTCCTGAGCCTGCTCCGGAGAAGCGGTACGACCCGTGCCAATCGCCCAGACGGGTTCGTAGGCGATGATGATGCCAGGCATCTGCACCGCGTCGACTCCGGCGAGACTGCCCTCGAGCTGCTGGGAAAGGACAGACTCGAGCTGACCACCGTCACGCTCTTGGAGGGACTCACCGATACAGAGAATGGGGACGAGGGTGGCGGCGAGAGCCGCGTGGACTTTCTTGTTGATCACGGCATCGTCCTCGCCGTAGAGCGAGCGGCGCTCGCTGTGGCCGAGGATCACGTAGCGGCAGCCCACCTCCTTGAGCATCGCCGCATTGATCTCGCCAGTGAAGGCGCCCGAGGTTTCGTGCGACATGTTCTGGGCGGAAAGCCCGACGGCGGACTGTCCCGCCATCAATTCCGCGGCTTTCGGCAGCGAAACAAAGGGGGGCGCGAGGACGATCTCCACGGCGTTCGGCTCGGGGAAGGTCGTGAGGAAGGAATCGAGAAACGACGCCGTCTCGGACGGGGTCATGTTCATCTTCCAGTTGGCAGCAATGACGGTTTTTCGGCTCATGTTAGGGTCACGGATCGGGATTTGGGAAGAATCATTTGTCGTCGAGGGCGGCGATGCCCGGAAGCTCCTTGCCTTCGAGGAGCTCGAGGGAAGCCCCCCCGCCGGTGGACATGTGGTCCATCTGGTCGCCAAAGCCGAACTGGTTTGCCGCAGTCACGGAGTCGCCGCCACCGACGATCTTGATGGCTTTCGTGTTTTCGGCGATGGCCTTGCCAACGGCCTTGGTGCCGAGATCGAAGCCGCGCTTTTCAAACACGCCCATGGGTCCGTTCCATATGATGGTGCCGGCCTCGGCAATCTTACTCGCGAACTCCACAATCGCCTGGTCGCCAATGTCGATGCCCTCTCGATCGTCCGGGATCGCACCGCCTTCACCCCAGATGCCGGAGCACTCTGTCGGTGCGTCGTCCCGGAACTCCGCGGTGTGGCGGGTATCAGCGGGGAGAAGGAATTCGATCCCGCTCTTCTCGGCCTTATCGAGAATCTGCAAGGCGAGATCGGTCTTGTCGGGCTCGGCGAGGCTCTTGCCGATCTGATAGCCCTGGGCCAAACGGAAGGTGTTGGCCATCGCCCCGCCGATGATGAAGGCGTCCGCTTTGCCCATGAGGCGGTTGAGCACCTCGATCTTGTCGGAGACCTTGGCTCCACCCATGATCACGATGAAGGGACGGGCCGGCTCCTCGAGCTTGTCGACGAGATATTCGAGTTCTTTTTCCACGAGGAAGCCCATCGCGCACGGACTGAGGTGCTCGGTGACTCCGGCCGTGGAGGCGTGGGCGCGGTGGGCCGTGCCGAAGGCGTCGTTCACGTAGAGGTCGCCGAGCGAGGCAAGCTGCTTTGAAAAATCGGCGTCGTTCGCCTCTTCACCGGGATAAAAGCGGACGTTCTCGAGAAGGAGGACTTCACCGTCTTTCATCGCGGCGACGGCGGCTTCGGCTTTTTCACCGACACAGTCGTCAACGAAATGGACCGGAGCATCGATCAGTTCACCTAGACGGACGGCGACGGGCTTTAGCGAATACTTGGAATCGACAGCAGCCTTGGGACGACCGAGGTGGGACATGAGGATGACCCTCGCCCCTGCCTTGACGAGGTGGTCGATCGAAGGAACCGCAGCGGTGATGCGGGTGTCATCGGTGATCTGAAGATGATCGTCGAGCGGCACGTTGAAATCGACGCGCATGAGGACGCGTTTGCCGGCAGGTGAGAGGTCGCGGATGGAAAGTTTGGCCATGGCAGGAAGCGGCCTTCGGCCGCAGATAAGGTTGAGATATCGGGGTGACTGAGTGAGGGGAAAGAAAAAGCGCCCGCCAACCGGGCGGTCGGGGGCGCTCCTTTGCTGAAACAATTACCAGCAGGGAACCGGCGCGGATCAGAGACCCTTGCCGACGAGTTCCATGGCATCGACGGCACGATTGGAGTAACCCCACTCGTTGTCATACCAGCCCACCACTTTGACGAAGTTGCCCTGCGCCATGGTGAGCTTGGAATCGAGAATACAGGAGTGCGGATCACCGACGATGTCCTTGAGGACGATCGGATCTTCCGTGTAGTAAAGGATGCCCTTGAGCGGACCCTCGGCAGCGGCCTTGTAGGCGGCGTTGATGTCAGCCACGGAGACTTCTTTCGAGAGGATCGCACTGAAGTCAGTGACCGAACCGGTCGGGGTGGGAACGCGGAAGGCACCACCCTGAAGCTTGCCGTTCAGCTCGGGGATGACGAGACCAATCGCCGAGGCGGCACCGGTGCTGGAGGGCACGATGTTGTCAGCGGCGGAGCGGGCACGGCGCAGATCGCTGTGCGGCGCATCAAGGAGCCGCTGATCGCCCGTGTAGGAGTGGATCGTGCTCATGAAACCTTTCTCCACCCCGAACTCGTCGTTGAGGATTTTCACCATCGGCGCGAGGCAGTTGGTGGTGCAGGAAGCGTTCGAGATGATGTGGTGTTGAGCCGGATCGTAGGTGCTCGAGTTGATTCCGATGCAGAAGGTGAGGTCGGGATCCTTCGCCGGGGCGGAGATGATGACCTTCTTGGCACCCGCCTCGAGGTGCTTGCCGGCACCGGCCTTGTCGACGAAGAAACCGGTCGACTCGAGGACGACGGAGACTCCCTTACCGGCCCAGTCGAGATTGGCCGGATCCCTCTCGGCGGTCGCGAGGATGCGATGGCCGTTGACGGTGATGGACTCATCGTCATACTCGACCGTGCCCTGATAGCGGCCCGCGGTGGAGTCGTATTTGAGGAGGTGGGCGAGGGTTTTGTTGTCGGTGAGATCGTTGATCGCGACGACTTTCTTGAGCTGTTCGTCGGACATGGCGCGAAGGACCATGCGTCCGATGCGTCCGAAGCCGTTGATTCCGTAGGAGGCCATAGATGTGAGTATAAGCGAGTTTCTTGACAGGGACGGGTCCGCCGGAGGGCGGCCCGGACTTCGTTGCCCCGCGCCGGGGGCGAACGGCGCTAAAACTAGTGGGGAATCCAAACCCGTCAAAGAAAAAGCCCGTCACCCGGCTGCGATGCCCAAGAAAAGTCCACCAACCTCCTTCCCCGCTCCAAGTTTTGGGCGGGATGCGACCCAGGAAAACTTCTCTCCTGTCCCGACGGGGGCCTCCTTTCCGACTCAATCGAACGATTTTTGAACATTTCCGAATTCGGCAAGGTCTGTGTCCGTCGTAACCTTAACGCGTTCATTCCTTGGAAGCCGCGCACGAATATCATCCAACCAACTTCCGAAACCAACCGCCCTCGATTTCCCGATCTTTTATAGAGATTATCTTATTTTTAGAATGTCTTAATTTTTAGCTTGCGCTGAAAGTTATAAATTTTATACTCCACCCGAAGAGTTTGAAAAGCCATGAAGAAATTAATCGTTGTCGTCAATGACCTGGAGCGCTCCGGCAAGTCCACCGTGGCCCGCACCCTCTCCCACCACCTCAAGTCCGAAGCAGTGAATCATCTCCTCGTGACTTCAAACGAGATGGACCTGTCGGACTCCTTCCCCGGTGAATTCTGGGATCTGGAGGATCAGTTCGAAGTTTCCCAGCTGATCGCCGCGGTTGACCGCCACGAAGCCGTGATCGTCGACGTGCACACGGGCGGCGCCCGGAACTGGGGCGACCTCTTCGAAGCCGAAGATCTCGAAAATCTTCTCGCGGAAATCGACGCCGAGATGGTTCTCGTCATCCCGAACAACCGGACTGAGCGCTGCAACGAGGAGATCTGCGATCTCACCGAGATCTTCTCCGACCAGGCGAACTACGTTATCCTGCATCTCCCCGCTGAAAAGCGTGGCGAGTTGAAGTGGAAGGCCAGCCCGGCGGAGAAGGCGATCCGCTATCTTGGGGCGAGCGACCTTGAGCTTCCGGGTCTCTCCGACGAACTGCGCACGGCGCTAGAAAACGCCGGGCTCGAGCTGCCCGAGGCGCTCAACAGCCCCTCCAGCCTGCCTCGCTTCGCCGAAGTCCAAGTGACTCAGTGGCTTGAGCGCGCCTCGACCTGTCTCCTCGGCGGAAACGAGCACCTCCTTCCCGACCCCGCAGTCACTGTGTTCGACCCGTTCTGATCGTCCGAACCTAGAAAACCTTTCCCCGAAGGGGCCGCCAGCGATGGCGGCCCTTTTTTTAGAGGACTCGCTCCCGTCAGCTGATTCGGGTGAGGATCTCCAGATTGGCCGTGGGATCGAAACGATCGAGGGCCTCGCGCTGGGCTGCGATCAGCTCCGCGATGCCCTTTTTCCCGAGCCGCAACATTTCGGCCATTTCCTCCTCGGTAAAAGTCGCCTCCTCGCCAGTACCTTGGACCTCGATCAGGCGCAGATCCTCGGTCATGGCGTAGTTGAAATCGACGGCGGCATCCTTGTCCTCGTGATAGTTGAGGTCGAGGCAGCAAACTTCCTTCCAAACTCCGGCGCTGACGGCAGCGGCAAGCTGTCGCATCGGGGACTTCGTCATTTTTCTGGCGACGACAAAACGGCGAAACGCCATCTCGGCCGCGACAACCGCTCCGGTGATCGAGGCGGTGCGGGTCCCTCCATCGGCGCGGAGGACATCGCAATCGATCCAGAGGGTGCGGACCCCAAGGCCCTGCAAATCAATGATCGCGCGCAGGCTGCGACCGATGAGACGCTGGATCTCCGAGCTCCTGCCGTCGAGTTTCCCGCGACTGATGTCGCGGGGTTTACGCTGCAGGGTCGAATAGGGAAGCATGTTGTATTCGGCCGTGAGCCACCCCCCTTGCACCCCCTGGGCCTTCATCCAGGGGGGCACGCCGGTCTCCAGCATGGCGCTGCAGATCACGCGGGTTTCCCCGAAATTCACGAGGACACTTCCATGGGCGAGAGGAGCAATGTCGAGCTGAAACCCGACCTCGCGCATGACTTCGGGACTGCGTCCATCGATTCGATTCATCCTTCCGTCCATCCTCTAAGACGCGGGCCTTTGCAAGCGTTCACATTCGCGGTTGCTTCACGATCGGTTGCCACGACCGTTGACGCCGCTCTCGCCCCCCATGTCGCAAGCCCGGGAAAAACTGGAACAATTCGCTGTCGATGTCATCCTCGACCGTCGCAAGGGAATTCGTGCCTCGATGCTCCGGGGAGTCCTCGGCGGCCTCTCGAAGGTCTACGGTCTCGCCGTGAGCCTGCGCCTGATGCTTTACCGCAATCGCATTCTCCGGGAGCGGAACCTGGGTTGTCTTGTCGTCAGCATTGGCAACCTCACGGTCGGAGGCACCGGAAAAACTCCCGTCGTCGAAAAATTCGCCCGCTCCCTCCAAGACGGTGGGCGGCGGGTTGCGATCCTCAGCCGCGGATACAAATCGGTGAAGCAACCCTTCCTGAAGCGGCTTGTCGGCAGGATCCAGGGCAAAAACGAGATCGATCCGCCCCGCGTTGTGAGCGACGGAAAGTCCCTCCTGCTCGATTCCAAGACCGCCGGAGACGAACCCTACATGCTCGCCGCAAATCTCCGCGACATTCCCGTGGTCGTGGACAAGGACCGCGTCAAGAGCGGCAAGCACGCCATTTCCGAATTCAACTGCGACACCCTGATCCTCGATGACGGACTGCAATACCTGCGCCTTCGCCACCGGCTCGACATCGTGCTCGTCGACCGATGGCAGCCCTTCGGGACCGAACGCCTCCTCCCCCGCGGCACCCTGCGCGAGCCTCCCCGGAACCTGAAACGCGCCTCCTACATCTTCATCACCAAATGCAACGGTGAGCCGAACGACGAACTCATCGAGCGCATCCGCAAATACAATCGAACCGCCGAGATCATCGAGTGCGAGCACCGCCCGCGCTACCTGCAACATATCGAAACGCGTGCGACCCTGCCGCTCGAGTCCCTGCAAGGCAAGCGCGTCGGAACGGTCAGCGCCATCGCCGTGCCGGAGAGCTTCGAGGACGGCGTCCGCAAGCTCGGGGCGACGATCGAGGCGACCTGCCGCTTCATGGATCACCACCGCTTCACCGAACAGGAAATCATCACCTTCATCAACTGCTGCGTGGAGTCCCGGGTCGATATGATCATCACGACGGAAAAGGACGCGGTTCGCTTCCCAAGACTCGGCCGCCTCGACGTACCGATTTATTTCCTCAGGGTCGAGATCGGCATCCTCAGCAACGAGGAAAGTTTTGAGCAGTGCATCGCCCGTATTTGCCAACCGCGCCCGGATACCGAGGCGAGACGTTTTTTTTGAACGGCAGGCCCTCCCTGCATTTCACTCTTTCCCGACATGCACCCCGTCATCGCCGCCTGGCTCGACTTCTTCAACGCCGATGGTCTCACGAACACGCTCGTCTGGGCTGCCGTCACGATCCTCATGGTGGCCGGTTTTCTTGGCACCTTCCTGCCGA
>NEUQ01000077.1 GCA_002288445.1 Verrucomicrobiia bacterium Tous-C2TDCM
GGTGCCGGGACTGAGTTCACCGTGAGGCAAAAGGGCTTGGAGATTGGCCGCGTTTTTCTCGGCATTCCCGGACGCCACAACGTCCTCAATTCGCTCGCCGCGATCGCTTTGGCGCTCGAGACCGGGGTTTCCTTTGATCGCATCGACGAGGCGCTCGGCTCGTTCCGCGGAGCCAAGCGCCGTTTCGAGCTGAAGCGCCAGAGCGACCGCGTCACGATCGTCGACGACTATGGGCACCATCCCTCCGAAATTGCTGCGACGATCCAGACGGCGCGCTCTCAGCATGCGGGGCGTTTGATCGTGGTCTTCCAACCGCATCGCTACACACGCACGCAGTTGCTACGCGAAGAGTTCGGGCGTTGCTTCGAGGGTGTCGACGAACTCTGGGTCACGGACGTCTACGCTGCCAGTGAGCCGCCCATTCCCGGGGTCTCGGGTCAGACCATCGTCGATGCCGTGCTCGAGAATGGAGAGGTGGAAAAGGTCACGTTTCACCCCGATCTTTCCACCCTCCATCTTGCCGTGGGGCAGAAACTCGAGCCGGGCGATTGGCTGATCACTCTGGGCGCGGGAAATGTCCACGAGGTCGGGACCCGTCTGGCAAGGGATTTCGCCACTCTCGACCGTCTCCGTGAAGTCCTTGCCGAGCCTGCCGGACTCCTCAAACTTTACGAGCCGATGCGTCGGCATACCACGATGAAGGTGGGTGGTCCGGCCCAGTTCTGGGTCGAGCCGACCACGGTGGAGGGTCTCGCACGCGTCGTGAAATTTTGTGCGGACGGGGGTATCCCGCTGCGGGTCGTCGGGCGTGGTTCGAACCTGCTCGTCCGCGATGGTGGCATTGCCGGTGTGGTGATGAGTCCGGTGCGGGGTGAGTTCGGGGAAATCAGTGTCGAAGGTAACACGGTCCGCGCCGGAGCGGGAGTCAAGTTCAAGGCGCTCGCCGCCGCGGCGCAGTCTGCCGGAATCGGCGATTTCGAATGGATGGAAGGCATCCCCGGCAATGTCGGGGGCAGTCTTCGCATGAACGCGGGCGCGATGGGGTGGGAGACCTTTGATCAGGTCGTGAGTGTGAAGATGGTCGATGCCCAGGGCGTGGTGTTCGAGAAGGCGCTGGGCGAAATCCGGCATTATTACCGCCACGTCCCCGAACTCGCCCACAATGTCGCCGTGGCCGCGACCTTCAAAGGCACTCCGGCCTCGGATGAGGAGATCGCCACTCGCATGAGCGCCTCGAAGGAGAAGCGCAAGAGCTCCCAACCCGTCGCCGCGAGTGCCGGCTGCGTGTTCAAAAATCCCGGGCCGATCGGGGCGGGGCAACTCATCGATCAGATGGGTCTGAAGAGGACCGCCAGAGGTGCGGCGAAGGTCAGTGAGGTGCACGGTAATTTCATCGTCAACGAGGGCGGGGCGACGGCCCGTGAGGTGCTCGACCTGATTGCCGAAATCCAATCCGTGGCCCTGAGAGAGCGCGGCATCGAACTAGAGACCGAGGTGCAGATCATCGGTCAAGACGAACCGGTGTGATCCCTTGCTGGCCCGCTGTCGAGTCTCCATTTTCATGAGCAAGTCCATTGAATCCCTGCAAGTCGCCGTCCTCGCGGGCGGACCCGGATCGGAACGCGAAGTCTCGCTCGCCTCGGCGAAGGGAGTCGTCAATGCCCTGGAGGGCCGGGTGGGGAAGGTGATCCTCGTCGATGTCCGTGGTCCCGACTTCCAACTTCCTGCAGGGACCGATCTCGGCTTCAACGTGATTCACGGCACCTTCGGCGAGGACGGGCAACTCCAGGCGGAGATGGAGCGACGCGGTGTCCCCTATACCGGAGCCCGGCGGCTCAGCTCGCAGACGGCATTCGACAAGGTGCTGAGCAAGGAGCGCTTTCTCGAGGCCGGGGTCATCACTCCAGCTTCGGAGGTGATTCACGCGTCCCAGACCGCCCAGCCGGCTGCTTCCATCGGCATCCCCTGCGTGGTGAAGCCGCCACGCGAGGGATCGAGCGTCGGGGTCCACCTCGTCCGATCGAGCGAACAATGGTCGGCGGCCTTCTCCGATGCCGCGAAATACTCGGACGACCTTCTCGTCGAGGAGCTGATTTCCGGAAAAGAATTGACCGTCGGGATCGTGGGGGATCTAGTCTTGCCGGTGATTCACATCCAGCCCCGTTCGGGCTTTTACGACATTTCGAACAAGTATCCCTGGATGACCGGATCGGGCGGGACCGACTACTTCTGCCCGGCGGATCTCCCTGATGCCGTCACCCAAGCGGTCCAGGCAGAGGCTCTCAAAGCCCACCGTTCCCTCGGCATCGAGGTTTATTCGCGGGTCGATGTGCTCCTGCGCGAGTCGGATTCGGTTCCTTTTGTCCTCGAAGTCAATACCATCCCGGGCATGACGGAGAGTAGCCTCCTTCCCAAAGCCGCCGCCGCCGTGGGGGTCGACTACACGAATCTCTGTTTGAAAATTATTGAACTTTCGCTAGAATTCAAGTAATGCGAAAGAAATCAAAGCGGGGTAATGCCCGGAAGTTTGGTTTGAAGGCCCTCTTTTTCAGCCGTCACGTCGACGACGAGACGGAATGGTTTCGCTTCGATGAGGGGACCGTCGCTGCCAAGTCGAGTCCGCGCCGACGCATCCGTCGAAGGCTCCTTTTTACCAAAGTCGCGGCGATCGCTTGCGTCTCGGTGAGTCTTCCTTTAGCCGCGAAGTGGGGGTATGGGGAGGTCTTTTTCAAAAACGACGAGTTCGTTCTGAAGACCCTCCAGATCCAGACCGACGGGGTGCTGCAGGTGGATCGCCTCGCCGAGATTGCGAACGTGGCGCAGGGAATGAACTTGATGGATCTCGATCTCGGACAGATCCAATCCCAGTTGGAAAACCTACCCCAGGTTGAAAAGGCCCATGTTGCCCGC
This sequence comes from Verrucomicrobiia bacterium Tous-C2TDCM, assembly GCA_002288445.1. Lineage (GTDB taxonomy): Bacteria > Verrucomicrobiota > Verrucomicrobiia > Verrucomicrobiales > DEV007 > Arctic95D-9. The sequence goes on from NEUQ01000077.1 coordinate 2,911, forward strand.
GAGTTGCCCGATCGTCTTCGGCTCGTCATTCGCGAGCGTGTGCCGGTGGCGTGGCTTTCGGTCCCGCCACTCGGAATCCGCTCGTGGGACATGGAACGTGGCTTCCTCCTCGACGAAAACGGTCATCTGTTCCGCTGCCTCGATCTGAATGATGGGATGAAGTCTCTTCCAGTGGTCGAGTCCTTCCAGATTTCCGACCCGTCCGAGGGGACTCGGGTGGAGTCGGAGGGCGTGCTCGCCGGGCTTAGCTTGATCCTCGAGAGCGAGGAGCGCTTCGCGGAGGAGGGGCTTCTGGTGCGCGAAGTGCGGGTGCGCGATGAATGGGCAGTCGAATGCGACTACAGCAACGGCGTCCGCGTCACGTTTGGGGTCTATGATCACGCTCGTGGGCTTGACGACCTCGCGCTGATCTTTGACCGGATGGCCGAATCGGGGCGCACGCTCGCCTCGGTCAATGTGGCGGCAGAGAAAAACATTCCAGTTACGTTCGTGGTCTCCGCGTCGACCGATGGAGACGGCGCATCGCAGGCTGTGGAAGTGACTCCGACGCCAACTTCCGGGCCGCTCGCGCCCGCGCCCCAGCCTCGGGCCGCCCATGGAGGGACTGACGAGGAAAAACACTTGCGATCCATTTTGAAAGGCGGATAAGCTCGCCTCCGGCTCCCATCCCTCATTCACCGGAGAGTCAACAAGTCCATGGCCACATCGAATATTTACGTCGGGTTGGAAATCGGAACCTCCAAGGTCTGCATGGTCGTGGGCGAAGTCCGCAGCGATGGCGCGATCAAGATCTTGGGCGTGGGACAGCACCCGTCGGCAGGCGTGAGAAAGGGAGAAATCGTCGATCCCGAGACCGTCCAGACGTGTCTCCACGATGCCTTGATGCGGGCTGAGGAGCGAAGCAATGTCGAGGTGAATACTGTTTTTCTCGCGGTCACCGGATCGCACGTGCAGAGCCTCAACAATCGCGGCACCATCCGGGTGGCGGACGAACAGATGGAGATCGCGCTCGAAGATCTCGAGGAGGTGAAGAAAATCGCCCGCGATGTGCCACTCCCCAAGGAGAACGGCTACATCCACTCGATCATCCAGCACTACTACGTCGATGGGAAGGACAAGATCACGAATCCCGTGGGCATGCTGGGCCAGAAACTGGAGGCGGACTATCATATCATCCACGGGGTCAAGACCCGGATCCAGAACGCCATCAAATGCGTCCGAGAAGTGCCTCTCGAGGTGGAGGACATTGTCTTTTCCCCGGTCGCGGCAGCTCAGGTCGTGCTCAACCGCGAGGCGAAGCACGAAGGTGCGCTCTTGATCGACATCGGCGGGGGCACGACCGACTTCATCTGTTTCATCGACGGGGCGGTGGTCGCCTCCGGTTGTGTGCCCATCGGCGGTGATCACATCACCAACGACATTGCCCTCGTCCTCAAAATACCGCTCGCGCGCGCTGAGAAGTTGAAGGTGAATCACGGAAGCGCTTCCTTGCGCGGTATGATCGATGTCGATATCGCCGTGGAGGGTGAGTCGGGAAAGGTCGTGAGTCAGGAGCTACTGAACCAGATCATGAACGCGCGAGTCACGGAACTGCTCTCGGTGGTCCACGAGCCCCTTTTCAAAGCCGGCTACCTGGGGCGTCTCGGCAAAGGAATCTTTCTCACCGGTGGGTCCAGCTTGATGCGGGGAATCGCAGACTTGACGGAAGAAATTTTTGGGATCCCAGTGCAAAAATCCGGCTCGGCGGCGATGTCGGGGCCGACGGCCCTCTTTGAGAACCCGCAATATGCCACGCCGGTGGGTCTCATTCGATATGCGCAACTCCTTGATGAACAAAAGCCCAAGAGGGGAGCGTTATCCAAATTGAGTGAAAAGTTGGAGAAGTTTTTTGGCGGTGGAAAGTGACGATTTGGAGTTTGCTTCTAAATGATTGACAATCCCGGTCGATCAACCAAACTGAGGCGAACCCCTATGATAGAATACCACCAAGCGGAACAGGGCGAATTTTCCGACACATCGGAATTCGGCGTTAAAGTGATCGGAATCGGCGGCGCCGGAGCGAATGTTCTCGACCGGATGGCGCTCGAAGGCAGCGACGATGCTGAGTTGCTAACCTTGAACACGGACATCCGAGCGCTCTCGACGTCGGTATCCAGTCAAAAAATCCAGTTGGGTTCGACTCTTCTCAAGGGGATGGGCACCGGCGGAGACCCGACGCTTGGAAAGCAGGCGGCGATTGAGGCCGTCGATGAGATCCGCAAGGCGGTCCGCAGCAGTAAGATGGTCTTTGTTTGCGTGGGTCTTGGAGGGGGCACCGGATCCGGCGCGGCTCCTGAAGTCTGCCGGGTCGCCCGCGAGGAGGGAGTTTTCCTCGTTGTCTTTGCGACGATGCCTTTCACTTTCGAGGGAGAGCGCCGCATGAGCCAAGCCCGTGCCGCACTCGAGCAGATCGCACGCTACGCCAACGCCGTCATCTCCTTCGACAATGATCGTATGGGCGAACTCATCGTGCCTAAGGATGGCGTCGCCCAAGCCTTCGCCGCCGCTGACAAGATCATCAGCCAGAGCATCCGCGCGACGATGAACGTGGTCTTCCGGCCCGGGATTATCCGCATCGGAATGGACGACCTCCTCTCGGCCCTCGATTCCGATGATTCCCGTTGTCTCTTCGGCTATGGTGTTGCGAAAGGCGACAACCGTTCTCACGAGGCCCTTGAACAGGCACTCAAGTGCCCGCTCCTCGACCGCGGCAAGCTTCTGAACGAGGCCCGCTCGGTCCTCGTCCAAGTCGCGGGTGGCGACACCATGACCCTGTTCGAAGTCCAACTCGTGATGGAGGAGGTGGCCAAGCATGTCGGCAAAGGAACCCAGATCCTCTTTGGCACTGGCACCGACAAGCGTCTTGGCAACAGCCTCACGGTGACGATCATCAGCTCCATCGCCGGCCCGGCGGCATCCTCCTTGCGAGCGGCCCAGGCGGACGAGGCGCCGTCTCCGACCATCAGCCTCGGGATGTCCTCTTCCTCGATGCCGGAGGTGTTTGAACCCGTTCGTTCGGTCGCTCCGGTCACGTCGGTCGAGCCGGTCATGTCGGTGGAGCCGGTCGAGCCTTCACTCGAGGTAGCGGCACCTTCGCCTTTCTTTGAGGAGACCCCGATTTTTGACCCATCCCCCGGCATGGATTCCTCCATCTTTGAGCCGCTCGAGGATGACCAGGAGGTCTTTGCTGAAGAGCAGGCGGCTGTTCCCGCCTACGCCCCGGATCCGGTTCCGCCGCTTCATCGTGCCCCGGTCTTTTTGGGCGACACCGAATCCGATCCCGAACTCGTCAATCCGATCGCCCGCGCCATGTCAGTGCCAAACGATCCGCTTTCCTCTTCCTCGCCGGCCTTCCTCTCTCCGGTGGCGGGATCCGAGGTCGGCCGTGTCGAGGCTCTTACGGAATCTTCGCAGAAGATCACGTTGACTCGCGTGGTGGGTTCCGGGAACACTGGACGCATTAAGACACGTGATCCCTTGGCGCCCCCAGCGGATGGTCCGGTCATGCCCCCGGTCTTTCCTCAGGAGGAGACAGCAGCTTCCGAGATGAGCGATGAGGCTCGTCAACAGCAGGAACTCCTCCAACTGGATCCAGTGGCTGGCCGTGGCCGTTTCGCGAAGACGGATCCGACTTTCGTGGACGGGGAGGATCTCGATGTCCCGACTTTCCTGCGTAAGAAACGTTGAGCTTGACTCCTCTCTCGGAGGCGGTTCTTTCTCGGCGTTTGGGGCGGGAAGTAAGTGCGGATCTATACTCTACGGCTTTTCCAGTCGGAAGGGTAGTGAAGGGGCGGCCTTCCACGATCCGTCGGACCGACCAGCCCGAGAGAGAAGCTACTCGCCGCGACTCTCATCCGAATTTTCGGAGATGCTGAGAAAGTCGTTCGCGAGAGCGATCAGGTCTTCGCCGGTGCTCAGGTAGCGCTGGCGATACTCGCTGACCGCATCCGTATTGCTGACGAGGAACTCGCTCAGACCATTGTCGAGGTCGGAGCTCTCGCTGCGGGCCCATTGCAGAAACTCAGCCACGCAGCGGTGGCTGGAGCCGGCGCCGATCGCATTCAGAGAATCGCGAAACCGCGTGGCGTGGTCCCAATCGAGTTCCGAGACGAGAAATTCGACGCCCCGGCCGCGGATCGCGGTATCAATCTCCTGGATCACCTCGACTTTGATGTCCCGCGGATTGTAGGGGGCGCAGGCGATGAGTTCCTCGATGAGTTCCTCGCGGTTTTTGATTTCCCTGAGGCGCTTTTTGGGGAGGAAACTTTCGCCGTCGGCGCCCTCGTCGAGAAGGAAGCGAATCAGGGAACGATTGCGGTTCACGATTGCGAGGAAGAGGGGCGCCCCGGATCGGAAGTTCACATCGGCACCGTCCTCGACGGCTTCGCGAGCGTCGTCAAGGGAACCGACAGTGCAGGCCAGTTCGAGGGTTCGGTTTGCAATCGGATCACTCATGACAGGAGGGGGAAGTAAAGAAAATTCTAGAAAATAGTGGAAATTAACATAGTCCAAATAGGTTCGCAACGCCGATCATTCACCAGCCTCGCGGTAGCGCAGCAGCCCTTGGACGATCTCTTCGGCGACGATCTGTCGAAACCATTCCGCACCGCAGCGTTGGCTTTCCCAACGGTTGGTGAGAAAGCCGCACTCGACGAGAATTCCGGTGACAGGGGCCGTCTCGAGCACCTTCAGGCGTTCCGGTCGAAAGCCGCGGTTTCGGGTCACGAGGCGTCGACCCAGTTCACTCTGAACGTAACTGGCCAGTTCGCGACCGCTCTCGCTACCGGGCCAATAGAGGGTCTCCGTTCCGCTGATGCTACGGTCGGCATGGGCGTTGAAGTGAAGGCTGAGTAGGATCGTCTCGGGTGAATTGGCGGCGGTGGCACCGCGGTCCACGAGTTCGACGAAAACGTCTTCGCGCCGGGTGAGTTCGACCGTGAGTCCCTTTCCGACGAGGAGTTTTTCGATGCGTTTGGCGATGTCGAGAGTCAGATCCTTCTCCACGAGGCCAAAGCCGATCGATCCCGGATCCTTACCTCCGTGACCTGGGTCGATCACCACCTTGCTGAACCGCTCACCACCCGAGGCCGGGTTCGCGACGAGGCAACCCGACGCGGCCAGAAAGAAAAGGGATGGGAGTTTCCATCGCATTCGCCCGGCAGGGTAGCGAAGGAATCCGATCCTGTCGAGAAGGTCGTTAATCTTTCTTAATCATTTTTCAGACCTTGATCCCGCGGAGGGAGAACCAACGGAGGCAGACGGTGAACAGGCATCCCGAGATCACCATCCAGAGGGTGATCTCGGGGATGTCGCTACCGGGGATGCCTGTGGTAATGCCCGCGAGAATCAGGGCGGACGCGGCTGAGAGCAGGAGGAGGCGATGAGTTCTCGTCATGAAAACCACCCCGGTCGGGCGTCTGCCCCCAAGCCTGGCCGAAGCGAGGGAGCGGATATATGCCGAAAAGATCGCCGAAAGAGCGGCGGCGAGGCCAAGCCACGGGCTCGAGTCGCTCGCGAACCCGAAACCCAGCAGAGTCACGGCATCGGAAACGCGTTCTGGGAGCTCGTTATAGAATTCATCTTCGCGGGATTGTCGGGCAGAGGTCGGCTGAAGTTTGCTATCGAGACGGATCGCGATCGCCCGGAGGAGGCAGAGGAGGATCCCGATGCCCCAAGCGTAACGAGGGTGATTGATCTCGCCTGTGGCCATGAAAGCAACCCCCGCGAGAATGCCAAGGATCATTCCGATCACGGCCACCATCTCGCTCGTCACCCCAAGGCGCATCAGAAGAAGCGTGATGCGACGGAGCAAATGCCAACGGCGTCTGGATTTCGGCTTGTTTGGGTCGATCATCGGCTCGGGCTGCCGTCCGGCGACGGCTCCGCAAAACATTCGCGGCTTGATGGGGTTGAATTTACCTGCTATTGCAGGCAGTTCTCTCAGGAATTTCAAAAAATCCTTCCATGGCCCCTCCCGAACCGAAGCTCCTCCCATCCGGTGACGGTGAGGAGCGGGAGCGGGCCAATGAGCTCGATGTCGAGTTGATGCGGCGGATCCGCGAAGGCGACTTTGCCGCCTTTGAGCAACTCATCGGGATTCACCAGCGGTCTGTGATCGGAACGGTCGCAAAGATGCTGGGGAATCCCTCCGAGGCCGAAGACATTGCCCAGCAGGTCTTTCTCCGCGTCTGGAAATCGGCGGGCCGATATGAACCACAGGCGAGGTTCACCACTTGGCTTTTCACGATCACCCGCAATCTGGTCTTCAACGAGGTCCGCCGTCGCCAGCGCAAGCCGACCGTTTCGGTGCAGGAGCGGGAGGAGACCACCAATCGCGTCGTCGAGGACGTTCAGGGAAGCGCACCGGACGAGGACCTGCTTCGCTCGGAAATGGAAGCCGCGATCGACCGGGCCATCGAGGCCCTGCCCGAGAAGCAGCGGCTCGCAGTCGTCCTGCGGCGCTACGAGGAGATGCCCTACGAGGAAATCGGCGTCGTCCTCTCGATGTCGGTGCCGGCGGTGAAAAGTCTCCTCTTTCGCGCCCGGACCCAGCTCAAGGATTCGCTCCAGAAATACCTCGATCAGTGAGCCGCCTCATTCCCCGATGCGGATGAGATGGCCTTCGGTGCGGAGGACAAATCCGTCCGCGACCACCGCAAACGAAGAGAGTCCAAACTCGCCGACTTGGTTTTCCGCCACCTTGGAAAAGCTCTTGCCGGGTTTCACGACCGTGGTGATGCCGTTGCCGTTGTGGAAGTAAAGATTCCCGCCCGCAAAGACCGGCGAGGCGGAGTAGCCTCCCTGGCCGTCGAGACGCTCGCGATAGTGCTCCTTGCCCGTCGCTGCATCAAGGCAGCTGAGGATGCCCTTGTCGTCGTTGAAGAAGATCTCGTCGCCCACGAGGATGGGGGAACTTTCTTTTGGCACCGTTTTGTCATCCTGCCAAACGAGGTGGGTGTCGGTGACATCGCCCGTGCCGTCTGTCTTTACCGCGAAAAGAATGGCGCGGTTGAAACCCGAGCACACGTAGATCACCCCATTGCGATGGAGCGGTCGCGGCACTACCGAATAACCCTCGCCGTAGCGGAAACGCCAGATCTCCCTCCCGTCGGCGGGGTCGTAGGCGATCACCGCACCCGAGGCGGGTGAAACGATCTGGGTTTTGCCCTTCACCTCGATCAGCAGGGGTGTGGAAAAGGAAAAAGTGCGCGTCACCGTGACGTTGCGCGGCGTTTTCCAAGCGACCGAGCCATCGGCGGCGCTCAGCGCGACGATGAAGGGATCGGCCTGCCCGTCGCTCGAGAAGATCAGTTTGCCCTCGTGCAGGATCGGCGAACCTCCGTTGCCATGGACCGGGGCATAGGAAAGGCCCGTCTGGGTCCAGAGGATCGTGCCGTCACCCGCGTTCAGCGCGGCGGTGCCATCGTGGCCGAAGTGGACGAAGAGTTTACCTTCGGCATAAACCGGCGTCGGAGAGGCATGACTGTTTTTCTGGTGGATCGCTCCCTCCGCCTTCTTGAAAATCTCGCGATCCCAAACCGGTGTGCCGGCGGCGAGTTCAAAGCACATCGCCCGCAGCGAGAGCTGCCCTCCCTCGGATACCGCGGAGGTGATGTAGATCCTGCCGTCAGCAATCACGGGAGAAGACCATGCCTTCCCAGGCACTGGAACCTTCCAACGGATCTTGCTCGTCGCCGACCAGAGCGTGGGCACCTTTGCTTCAGGAGCATGGCCATCGGCAGTCGGGCCGCGGAATTCTGGCCAGGAGTCCGCCGCCGTCAGCGGAAGCAAAAATGAAAGCGAAATGAGAGCGGAGAGAAGCCGTTCAGTCATGATACGATTCTAGCCGATCCGCTCTGCCACGCAAGACGGGGGGGAAGACGGAGTTGCGGGGGCGGATGCGTCAGAATCCCTTCCGCCAGAGGAAATCGAGCCCGTAATCCGGGTAGTAGGTCTGCACGATGAAGGCGACAAGAAAGTAGTCGACGATCAGGTGCACCATCAGCACCCAGAGGAGGCTTTCGGATTTCTCGAACATCGCACCCTGGGTCCAGGCGAAGAAAAAGACGATGAAGATCCCGCAGCCGGTGAAAGCCATGTCGTAGAGCACCGCCGTATAGAGCACCGCCTGGATCGCGTTCGCGACGCGGAAGGAAAAGAGTGAACGCAGCAGGGCAAAGACGGTATTCACAAAGAACAGCTCGTCCCAGATCCCGACGAGATTGATCCCGATGAAGAGCCGCCGGATTTCCGCCGGATCGGCTTCAGCACCCAGCGCCCAGTGACGGAAGAGCTCGTCATCGGAAAAGTTGCGGTTGCCCCATTCGTAGCCCTTGAGGACGGCGTAGGCGAGGGGGATCGACAGGATCGTGTAGATCACATCGTGCTTCCGCCAGTGCACCGGCCAAAAGCGGTAGCGGATGATGCCCCGGTCGCCGAAATGCTGGATGAGCGAGGGCAGGAAGATGACCAGCGAGAAAGGAATGCCCACCTTCAGGAAATTCTCGTTCGAAAGCCCCGGATTGATGTCGCAGGCCGCGAGGATGAGGACGCAGCCAAGGAGAATGGCGAGGCGGCGGCGTAGCTTCGGCTCTGGATCGGTCGCGACGAGCCAGGCGCAGAGGACGAAGGCCGGAATGCCCGCGATCCAGAGTCCGGCCGGAATGAGCAGGATCGTCGCGGCAGCGAAGGCGGCGAGGAGGAGCTTGCGGCGCGGAGTGAGTTCGAGGTCGAGCGAGGCGATCACGGGAAATGAGTCGCGGGGCACCGGCCACGGGTCAAGCTCCGGTTGCGCTGTAAACCGCTTCTTCCTCCATCACCCGCATCGCGGCCGCCTCGGCCTCGAAGTCGATGCCTTCGTAGAGGTCGGCAAGGGCGAGCGAAACACCGATCTCGGGCAGGGGAATGATCGCCTCGAGTCCGATCGCCAGTTCGCGATGAAAATCTCCGTTCGGAGAGCGGCGGTAGACCTGCACGACCGGTTCGGTGGATTCGGCGACGAGATAAACCATCAGGGTGGGGATCGCGAGATAGGCGTCCTTCTTTTCGCCAAGATCGACTCGGCGGGTCGAGGGTGAGGTCACCTCGAGAACGACGACAGGGGAATCGTGGTAGGTGTCGTTCGGTGGGTTCGGGTCGCAGACGACGAAGGCGTCGGGGTAGTAGAAGCGGGTGCCGGTGGTAAGCCGGATCCGGACCTTGGTTTCACTATTGCAAGGTTTGCAGGGCTTGCCGCGGAGTTGAGCGTGAAAGGAAGCGAACCCGTTGCCGGCGACATCATTGTGAACGTTCCTCGCACCCGCCATGTCATAGACGATGCCGTCCCGGTATTCACGTTTGACCGGTGAAACCTCCTCTTCGGCAAGGTAGTCTTCAACCGTGACGAAGTGCCATTTTTCCGCCGCTGACATACGGGGAGGATAGTCCCAGCGGCGGGGAGAAGCAAGCGTGGCGGAACTCCGTCCTTTGACTTCGCGGGTCGGAAAGATCACCGTCCATCCATGCTTCTTCGCCTGATCCCTCTCATTCTCGCGCTCTCGCCGCTCGTCGCCCCGGCCCAGACCAAAGG